>JANLWE010000058.1:0-41079 GCA_031364365.1 Gammaproteobacteria bacterium
GTCGGCGCCGCCGGCGATGCCCGAGTCGATCTGCCCGAGCGCGATCTTGTTGGCGACGACGATCGCGGCTTCGATGCTCGTCCCGCAGGCGCGCTGCACGTCGAGGCCCGGTGTTTCAGGCGCGAGGCCGGAATCGAGCAGCGCCTCGCGCGCGAGATTCCACTGGCTCGAGTGCTTCATGACCGCGCCGGCGACGACGTCGCCGAGCCTCTGGCCCCGCAGCGAGAAACGCTCCACAACCGCCTTCAATGATGCGGTGAGCATCTCCTGGTTGCCGACGCTCGCGTAAGCGCTATTCGCGCGCGCAAAGGGTATGCGGACGCCACCGATGACGGCGACGCGCCGGGGTTGTGATCCGACCAGCATGTGGACTCTCCGATGAAAGCTGGGGTGCCTGCATTGGGTAGAATGCCAGCATCAGTAGTTTCCGCAATGCCTTCCCACGCGATTCGCGCGCGATCATCCGGCTCGCGGGGCCGCTTGTCGTCAACAACCTAGTGATTGCGGGCATGATGCTGGTGAACACGATCGTGGCGGGACGGCTCGGCCCCGAACCCCTCGCGGGGGTCGCGGTCGGCGGCAGCTACTACCAGATGTTCTGGCTGTTCGGCCTTGGCGTGCTGATGTCGGTCTCACCGATCGTCGCGCACGCCTATGGCGCGGGGCGCGACGAGGAAGTCGGCCGCCGTTTCCGGCAGGCCGTGTGGCTCGCGCTGATGCTCGCGGTGCCGCTGGTCGGTCTCCTCGCCTGCGTCGAGCCCATGCTCCGCTGGTTCGGCACCGACGCGCGTGCGATCCCGCATGCGGCGGGCTACGTCTACGCGATGTGTTTCGGCATGCCCGCGATGCTCGTTTTCCTCGCGCATCGCTACACGAGCGAAGGCATCGGCTGGACCCGGCCGGTCATCTACACCGCGGTGGTCGGCCTCTCGACCAACATCGCCGGCAACTGGCTGTTTACGCTCGGCGGGCTCGGCATCCCCTCGCAGGGCGCCCGCGGCTGCGGGATCGCGACTGCGCTCGCCTGCTGGGCAATGCTCGCGACGATGCATGTGTATCAGCGCCGCCACACGATCTACCGGAAATTCGGCTTGTTCGAGCGCTTCGACTGGCCGGACCGGGTGGCGCTCTCCGAAATCCTCGCACTTGGCCTGCCGATCTCGGGCTCGGTCGTCTCGGAAGGCGCGCTGTTCGCGATCGCGGCGCTCCTCATGAGCACGCTCGGCACCGAGATCGTTGCCGCGCACCAGGTCGCGCTCAGCTACGCCTCACTCATGTTCATGATCCCGCTGTCGCTGCATTCCGCGACCACGATCCACGTCGGACACCAGATCGGCCGTGGGGATGTCGTCGCGGGCCGGAACGCCGGCTGGAGTGGCATCGCGATGTGCGGAATCATCATGGCGCTGTCTTCGCTCGTCATCCTCGCCGCGCGGGACGGCATCGCGGCGGCCTACACCACGGACCCAAATGTGCGCGAGCTCGCCGTGTGGCTCCTGCTCTTCGTCGCGGTCTTCCAGATTCCGGACGGGCTGCAAGTCGGCGCGGCCGGGGCGCTCCGCGGATTCAAGGACGCAAACGTGCCGATGGCGCTCAATTTCACGGCCTACTGGGGCATCGGATTCCCGGCCGCCTGGTGGTTCGGCATCCACGAAGGCGTCGGGCCCTCGGGGATCTGGGCGGGGCTGATCGCGGGGCTTGCCGCCTGCGCGGTCTTTCTCATCTGGCGTTACCGCCGCATTTCGCAGGCGCGCATGGCGGCGCATGCAAGCTGAGGGGGGTCAGTCCGCTGAAACGGCTCCCGCCGCTACGGCAACGGCCCGCCAGGCGCCGTTATCGACCGGCACCTTCTGCCAACTACGGCTTTTTGCGGCCGGGTACGGCGACGTCATCGCGAAAGGCGTTTCATGGACGGCCCGGACGGCATTCGCCACGAGCACTGCGCGGTAATTGATAAGCCAGTCGATGGATTCGGAACGGTGCATGGGTGCCTCGTACCGAAATATAGGATTGCCGGCAGGGAATTTCTAATCCGGAGTGTCGCCGTCTGCGGACGTTTCAGGCGCGTCGGCCTGCAGGAAGGTCAGCCGGCGCCGGCGGAGTAGTAGCCGTGGCCCAGGGTTTCGACGTCGACGAGCAGACCATCCTCGAACCGAAGCCGGACCATCAACTTGCTGGGGCCGAGGTTATAGGTCCAGTACTCGATCGAAACTTCGTACGAAGAGTGGTACCCGATCCCTCGATTCCAATACACGGGACGCAGGATGTCGCGGCGCTGGATGCTGGTCGGTGGGCCGCAGAGCGCCTCGACCTTGTCGCTGCTGTCGCCGTCACTCATGAGCTTGGTGCCGCAGCGGAACGAGTCGGCCGTGGCCATGCCTGCCCAGAGCAGGGCGGCAGTGAGGAAAAGTGTCGAGACTTTCGTCTTCTGCATGGCGCCAACTTGCCTTACGGCAGGTGAACGGCGGCTGAAACCCCTCGGATTGCTAATTTACGCCGGCCGCAAGGCCCCACCAAGCCAAAATCGACCAACGGTTTCCTAACTTTGCCGGGGGCCGCAGAATGGCCGGCTTATGCCGAGAACCCACCTGGATCGCCACTTCGAACGCCGCCTTTCGGGCCTGGTGAATGCCCGCGAGCGGGGCGTGCTGACGGGCGGCCTGAAGGGCATCGAGCGGGAAGCGCTCCGGGTCACCCCGGAAGGGCGGATCTCGCAGGCGCCGCACCCGCGGGCGCTCGGTTCGGCGCTGACCCACCCGAACATTACGACCGACTATTCGGAAGCCCTGATTGAGCTCGTGACGCCGCCGTTCGACCGCTCCTGGGAACTCCAGCAGTACCTTTGCGACGTTCACCAGTTCGTCTACCGGGAGCTCGGCGACGAGCTGCTCTGGGTCACGAGCATGCCCTGCGTGCTCGGCGGCGACCCCGAGATCCCGATCGCGAACTACGGGACTTCGAATATCGGCCGCTTGAAACACGTGTACCGCGTCGGGCTCGGCCTGCGCTACGGACGCGTGATGCAGGCAATCTCGGGCGTCCATTTCAATTACTCGTTTCCGGAACGGTTCTGGCCGGTGCTCGAGGCCGTCAACGATGCGAAGCTGCGCGGCCAGGCTTTCGTCGACGATTCCTATTTCGCGCTGCTCAGGAACTACCGGCGCTTTGGCTGGCTGATCCTGTTCCTGTTCGGAATTTCGCCCGCCGTCTGCCGCTCGTTCTTCTCGGGACGCGACATCCCTGACGGCCTCGTGGCCTCGGGTCCGGGGACGCTCGTTGCGCCCTACGCGACGTCGCTCCGGATGAGCGACCTCGGCTACCGGAACAAGAACCAGGCGGGCGTCCACGTCTCGGTCAACTCGCTCGAGGAGTATGTGCGGGATCTTTCGCGCCTCATCTCCACGCCGCATCCCGAGTACGTGGCCCACGGCGTCGAGGTCGATGGCGAATGGCGGCAGTTGAACGCCAACCTGCTCCAGATCGAGAACGAGTACTACAGCTTCATCCGCCCGAAGCGCGTTGCCTACTCCGGCGAGCGGCCGACAAAGGCGCTCCTGCGCGGCGGCGTGCAGTACGTCGAGATGCGCTCGCTCGACGTCGGTGCCTACGACCCGGTTGGCGTGAACCAGCGCAAGCTTTGTTTTCTCGAGGCTTTTGCAGCGCTCTGCCTGCTGCGCGAGAGCGCGCCGCTTTCGCAGGAGCAGTCCGAACGCTTCGAGGCCAATCACGTCACGGTCGCGAGCCGCGGCCGCGAGCCGGGTCTCGAGCTGTGGACCGAGGACGGTCCGCGCGCGCTCGCCGACTGGTCGGCGGAGATTCTCGACCAGATGCAGGGCCTCTGCGAACTCCTGGACGCCGGCGAGCCGTCACGGCCCTATGCGGCAGCGCTCGCTTTCCAGCGTGCGAAGCTCGCCGACTATCAGGAATTGCCCTCGGCGCGGCTGCTCGAGGAAATGCGCCGCCAGGACATGTCCTTCTTCGAGCTCGGTCTCTGGATGTCGCGCATGCATCGCGACTACTTCCGCGAGCTCCATCCGCCGAATCCCGGCCGCCTCGCGGAGTTTCGCGCGGAGGCTGATCACTCGCTCGAGGAACAGCGCGCGATCGAGGCCCGTGACACGCTGCCGTTCGCCCAGTTTGTGGCGCGGTACAATGCCGGTTCTCTGGTCTGATGACGGACATCAGTGAAGTGAGCGGAGCACGCGCATCCTCGCTGACGGAGCAGTTGCAACGCGGATTCCGTTGGATGCGGTTTGCACCGGCGCTCGAGTCAGCGTGGCATGTCGACCAGTTCCGCGACGGCATTGGCTTCCATCGGGTCAGCCTGGTGATTCTCGCGGCCGTCCTGCTGATCATGTTTAAGGTCGACAATGGCGTGATGCCGGAGATCAGTGGCCGCATGCCGGCGGTTGCGCGCTTCGGCGTCTTGGTGCCGGCGCTCATGATCTCGTTCGCTCTGACCTTCGTCGGCCGGGCAGACGTCTGGTATCCGCGCATCGTATCGATGCTGGCACCTCTCGCTTTGATCGCCATTGCCTGGCTGGGGTTGTGGGCTTGGAGCCTCGGCGAGGGCCGCCTGTTCGTGAGACTGATCATCGGGCTGATTGCCGTCTATTTCGTGCTGGGGCTTTCGTTCCGTTCCGCCTTTATCGGCAACGTCATTGCCCTCACCGCCTACGTCGGGCTCGCACTCGCGGTCGCGATGCCGGCGCCGCAGCTGATTCAGTATTTCTGCGTGTTGCTGGTTTCCAGCACAATCTGCGCGATGGGCGCCTACAAGCTGGAACACGCCCGTCGCGTCGCCTGGCTCGAGGGCCAGCTGCTCGCGGAGATCGCGCTGCAGGACGGTTTGACCGGTATCCCCAACCGGCGCCGCTTCGACGATCACCTCGATCGTGTCTGGGCGCAGAGCATCCGCGAGCGCAAGCCGATTGCCCTCCTGTTTGCCGACATCGATCACTTCAAGGCGTACAACGACCGATACGGCCACCAGGCCGGAGACGAGGCCCTGAAGGCGGTCGCCGGGGTGCTCGCGCACTGCGCGCGCCGGCCGCCCGATCTCGCGGCGCGCTATGGCGGCGAGGAATTCGCGGTCGTGCTCTTCGACACGACCCGCGACCATGCAGTCCGCATCGCCGAGGAAATCATGGCTGCCGTTCGCGCGCTCTCAATTACCCATGCGGATTCGAGCGCGGCTCGGGTCCTGACGATCAGCATCGGCATCGCCTGCGTCGTGCCCGCCTCGGGGCGGAGTGCGCAAGGGCTCGTCCAGCTCGCCGATCAGGCGCTGTACGCGGCCAAGGATGGCGGCCGAAACCAGGCGCGCGTACAGGAAGCTGAATACGAGCACATGAAGACGGGCTTTTTCCGCCGCGACCAGACGGAGCTGGGCGGGCCGGATGAGACCTAGTTCCGTCAGTAGATCGCGACCTCGCGGCGGCCTTTCGAGTCACGCGCTGCCCTGAACATTCCTTCGGTATTGAATTCGAGTGACAGGGCGCCGTCCTTGTCCACGACGATGACGCCGCCGTCGCCGCCGATATCCTTGAGCTTGCCGTGGATCACGTCACGCGCCGCCTCGGCCGCGCTCACACCGGAGAGCCGCACGCGCGCGCAGATCTCGTGCGCGACGACGGCGCGGATGAAGTATTCGCCGCTGCCGGTCGCCGAGACCGCGCAGGTCGCATTGTCGGCGTAGGTGCCGGCGCCGATGATCGGCGAGTCGCCGATGCGGCCCCAGCGCTTGTTCGTCATGCCGCCGGTCGACGTCGCGGCGGCGAGGTTGCCGTTCTTGTCACGGGCGACGGCGCCGACCGTGCCGAAGTAACCGATGTCCTCGTCGGCCGAGGCGACGCGCTCGTTCTTCTCGATCTTCTGCGCCTCCTCGAGCTGATTCCAGCGCCGCTCCGTGTAGAAGTAGCTGCCGGGTACGAGCGTCACTCCTTGCTCGAGGGCGAATTCCTCGGCCCCCTCGCCGGAGAGCAGCACGTGCGGGGTACGATCCATGACCATGCGCGCAAGCTCTATGGGGTTGCGAATGTGCTTTACGCCCGCAACCGCGCCCGCTTTCTGGGTCGCGCCGTCCATGATTGCCGCGTCGAGTTCGTTGATGCCGGCGTGGTTGAAGACCGCGCCGAGCCCGGCATTGAAGTACGGCGAATCCTCGAGGATGCGGACCGCCGCGACCGTCGCGTCGAGGCTCGAACCGCCTTTTTCGAGGACGCCATAGCCGGCGTCGAGCGCGCGCTCGAGTTCCGCGCGGTAGGCGCGTTCGTTTTCCGCGCTCATCGAGGCGCGGCTGATCACGCCGGCGCCGCCGTGGATGGCAATCGAAATCATCGGGGGGTCTCCGTCGGCGGCGGTGGCGGGCATCGTGAGGGCGAGGCTGGCCAGGATTGCCGGCAAGTATCGGGAAATCATTGTTCCGCTATTATCCGTGAACAGGGCCCCCCGGGCGAGCGGCGCCCGAATCGGATCGGGGAGTGAAGGAATGAACGAGCGTTTGCCGGCGACCGTTGCGGCCATGGCAATGGCGCTCGCGGCCTGCGGGGACGATTCCGGGGCGATGCTTGGAACGCTCGAGCGTGACCGCATTGAACTGGTCGCGGAAGCGCAGGAAACGATCGTCGAAGTCGCGGTACGCGAAGGCGATGTCGTCACGGAAGGCGGTCTGGTGCTTCGGCTCGACCCGGCTGCCGTGGAGACCCGTCTTGCGCAGGCGCGCGCGAATGCGCGGGCGGCTGAACGGCTTCTGGCCGAGAACGTCGCCGGAGCGCGCAAGGAACAGGTGAGCGAGGCGCGCGCGCTCGTCGCGGGGGCGGAGGCTCGAGCGGCGGCCGAAAAGAGCGAGTTCGATCGCGTCGAGAAGGTCGTCGCCGACGGTCTGCTACCCGCGAGCGCACTCGACCGGCAGCGGGCGGCGAAAGTCAGCGCGATCTCGGACGAGCGGGCCGCCCGCGAGCGACTCGCGGAACTCGTGCACGGCACACGCGCCGAGATCGTCGAGCAGGCCGCCGCCGCGCTCGACGCGGCACGCGCGCAGGTCGCGGAGCTCGAACTCTCGCTGTCGCGACATTTGGTAGTCGCGCCGCGCGCCGGCGTCGTGGATGCGCTGCCCTACGAACTCGGCGAGCGACCGCCGCGCGGCGCGCCGGTCGCCGTCCTGCTCGCGGCGGGTGCGCCGTACGCCCGCGTTTACATCCCCGAAACGAAGCGCGTCGCGGTCGCCCCGGGCGATCCGGCGATCGTGCGCATCGACGGCACGGATCGCGACTGGAAAGCGGAGGTGCGCTACATCTCCTCGGAAGCGGCGTTCACCCCTTACTTCGCCCTCAATGAACGTGAGCGCGGGCGACTCTTTTTTCTGGCGGAGTTGGTACTGACCGAGCCGGAGGCGGCGAAGCTGCCGACGGGCATGCCGGTCGAGGCGCTGCTCACAGGAAGCCGGGCAGGGCCGTGACGATCGCGATCAGCGCGCGGGGACTCGCGCGGCATTTCGGCAAGGTGATCGCAGTCGCCGGTATCGATCTCGACGTGCCGAGCGCGCAGATCTACGGCTTCCTGGGACCGAACGGCTCCGGTAAATCGACGACGATCCGCATGCTCTGCGGCCTGCTCGTGCCGACGCGCGGCACGGTGACGGTGCTTGGCCATTCGGTGCCGCGGGACGCGGAGATCGTGCGCCGAAAGCTCGGTTACATGACCCAGCGTTTCTCGCTGTGGGATGACCTGACGGTCGGGGAGAACCTCGAGTTCATGGGCCGCGTATACGGGCTCGAGCGCGCGCTCCGCCGCGAACGGATCCGCGATCGGGTGGCCAATTACGATCTTGCGGAGTTCGCCGGCCAGCGCGCGGGCACGCTTTCCGGTGGCCAGCGCCAGCGTCTCGCGCTTGCCGCGGCGACGCTGCACGACCCGGAGCTGCTGCTACTCGACGAGCCGACGAGCGCGGTCGATCCGCAGAGCCGTCGCGATTTCTGGGAGAACTTGTTCGCGCTCGTGGCAGCCGGCACGACGATCCTCGTGTCCACGCACTACATGGATGAGGCCGAACGCTGCCACCGGCTGGCGATACTCGATCGCGGGAGCATCGCGTCGGAAGGCGAGCCCAAGGTTCTCGCGCGCGATATCGATGCCACCGTGATCGAGATCGAATGCGGTGATCTCGTCGCTGCGCGTCGCGCGCTCGCCACCGTCCCTGCAATCCGGAGCATCGCCCAGCTCGGCAACCGGCTGCGCGTGCTCATGCCGCGCGGAGCGCGCGATCCGGAAGGTGAGTTGCGCGCGGCACTCGTACCTCATTGCTCGGAGGCGAGGGTCGAGCGCGTCAGCGCCTCCCTCGAGGACGTGTTCGTGGCAGCGACGCGCCTGCGGCCAGAAGCCGCGACCGCGGAGCGGGCGGCGTGAGCTGGTTTGCCCGCCTGTTTGCGATCGCCGCGAAGGAAGTGCGGCAGCTCTCGCGCGATCGCATCACGATCGGGCTCATCGTCGGCATACCGACCATTCAGCTGCTGCTCTTTGGCTATGCGATCAATTTCGACGTGCGCGGCGTCTCGACCGCCGTGCTCGACCAGGCGCGCACTTCATTGTCGCGGCGCCTGGTCGTCGATCTCGGCGCGACCCAGGTGCTCGGGACAATCCGCCAGGCCGGCAGCGAACGCGAGCTGCGCGAGCTGATCCAGCGCGGCGACGCCAACGTCGGCATCGTCATCCCGCCCGATCTTGAGCGGCGCATCGCGCAGGGCGACCGCGCCGCGATGCAGATCCTGGTGGACGGCAGCCAGCCCGCGCTCGAAAACGTCGCGCAGGGCCTGACCGCGATTCCGCTGCTGCGACGCGCCGGCAGGCCCGCACCGCACCGTCCGGTTGAGATCCTCGTCGCCTACAACCCCGCGAAACGCACGGCCGTGCAGATCGTGCCGGCGCTCTGCGGCGTGATCCTGACGATGACCATGGTCATCTTCACCGCGAGCGCAATTGTGCGGGAGCGCGAGCGCGGGAATCTCGAGCTTCTGATTACGACGCCGGTGTCGGTCGGCCAGCTGATGGCGGGAAAGCTTTTGCCCTATGTCGCGATCGGGCTGATCCAGACGACGCTGATCCTGGCACTCGGCTACTGGCTCTTCGACGTGCCCGTCGCCGGGCGCCTCATCGACCTCTATCTCGGTGCGCTCCTCTTCATCGCGGCCTCGCTGTCGATGGGTCTATTCATTTCGACCCTTGCCCAGACTCAGTTTCAGGCGATGCAGATGGCGATCGTGACGATGCTGCCGTCCATCCTGATGTCGGGCTTCATGTTCCCCTTCGAGGGCATGCCAAAGGTCGCCCAGTGGATCGCTCAGCTGCTGCCGCTGACCCACTTCAACGAGATCATCCGCGGCATCGTGCTCCGGGGCGCCGCGCTGTCGGACATGTGGCCCGAACTCGCGAAACTGACACTCTTCCTGGTCGTGATGATGACCCTGTCGATCAAGAGGTTCCGCAAGCGTCTCGATTAAAGGGGACGTTCCCCTTTAAAGGGGAACGTCCCCTTTAGAAGGCCGGATGGCCATGTTATTCTCGCCGCCGTGCGTTGCCCCGCAACGCCAAGGTGACAGGACCCGCTGTTCGAAGATTCGCCCAGCCGAGCTAAAGCCCGCCAGACGATCCCGACGTGTTTCCTGCCGTGTAAAGAATGGTCAAGTACGACCATCGCAAGATGGCCGCGCATAGCCATGTTCTACTGAAAAGCGAGAGATATTGAGTCATGAAGATCTATGTTGGAAACCTGCCTTTCTCGGCGACCGAAGCCCAGGTGCGCGACCTGTTCGCGCAGCATGGTGCGGTCGAATCCGTAGCCCTGCCGGCCGATCGTGAGACCGGTCGTCCGCGTGGTTTTGGCTTCGTCGAAATGCCGCAGGCCGAAGCGGCAAAGGCCATCGAAGCGCTGAACGGCTTCTCGATGGGTGGTCGTCAGCTGCGCGTGAACGAAGCGCAGGATCGTCCGCGCGGAGCCGGCGGCGGCGGCGGTCGTCCCGGCGGCGGCGGTCGTCCCGGCGGCGGCGGTGGCTTCCGTTCGGGCGGCGGCGGCGGTGGTGGTGGTGGTGGCGGCGGCGGTCGCTGGTAAGCACCCGCTTTTCTGCTGCTCTGGAAAGGCCCGCTCCGGCGGGCCTTTCTTTTTGGATTATCCCGCTGCATCCATCTGACTCCTTAGTCCGTATATCCCTCGCACCAGGCAATAACGCCGGGGATCAAACAGGAGAAGGACAGATGGACACGGGATCAACCCTGCGCAAGGGGCTACTGATGGCCCTTGGCGCACTCTCAGCGATCGGCGTCGGACAGACGGTGTTCGCCTCCAATCACAGCGACGCGCCACTGATCAAGCAGGATCCGCAGGCTAATCTCACGGACGTCTACGCGTTCATCGGCACGCAATACGACAACCCGTCGATCAAGGTTCTGAACGTCAGCATGAGCTTCCGGCCGTTTTCTGAGCCGGGCGATGGCGCGCAGTACGAACGCTTTGCCGATGATGCGCGCTACAGCATCCACATCACAGATCCGAATTCCGGAGCGACCAGGCTGCGCTATGACTTCAGGTTCTCCCCGGTGGATGCCGGCTACAAGAACAAGAACACGATCATCTCCTACGGTCTTGGCACCGAGGTTGGTCCAATCATGGCGGTCGGCGACGCGCGGCAGAATTTCACGCAGACATTCCGCGTGTCGAAGGTAGCGAACGGCACTGCAACGTGGATCAGCAGCAATCTTCTCGTGCCGCCACCGAATGTCGGGAATCGAGTCACGCCGGCATACAATGATCCTTCCACCGGCGCGGCCATTTCAGGCGCAGCGACGCTGGGCGAACTGGACGTGTATACGCGTTCGACGATTCACGACCTCGCGTCAGGTGAAACCGTCTGGGCGGGGCCACGCGATGACAGCTTCTTCTCGGATATTCCGGGCATCTTCGATCTGCTCAATCTCCGGATCCTGGACAACAACGGCAGCCTGTCGGACGGCCTTGGCCAGGATGGCGGTGGCGTCGATGGATTCAAGGGCTTCAACGTGCAGTCGATCGTAATGCAGATCCCGCTGAGCCAGCTCGAGCAACTGAGTATCCCGGCAAAGTATGACACCGTGTTCTTCGGCCGGCAGACGGGCGTGGGTGTATACGCATCCGTCAGCCGTCCGCGTATCACTGAACGCAAGAGCGACGGTACGCGGGAATATTCTGGCGGTTGGGCGCAGGTGTCGCGGCTCGGCAATCCGCTGTTCACCGAAGGCCTCGTGGCATTCGTCGACAAGGATCGATTCAACCGCACCCCGGCCACGCAGGACGCGCAGTTTGCCAAGTACGCGCGGAATCCGGAACTCGCGACACTGATCAATGCCGTGTACGGCACCAGTTTCGTGGCGACCAATCGGGCCGATCTCGTCAAGATCTTCATCCCCGAGGTGCTGAAAGTCGTGACGACGACCGATCCCGTGCGCCTGGCAGGCCAGGCCGGTTTCAGCCGGTTCGGCTTTGTCGGCGCAGACACGACGAACGGTGTCTCCGGCGGCTGGCCGAATGGCCGCCGCTTTGGCGACGACGTGGTCGATATCGCGCTGACCGCGATTGCCAGCGGCCCTGGTTACTCGACGATCAAGGTCGTCGGCGACAACGTCGCATCGAATGACATTCCGTACCATCAGGTATTCCCGTACCTTGCGACGCCGCATTCGGGCACTAACAACAGCAAGGACCCGACACCCTGAGAAGTGGCGGTATTCGTAACCATGGGATTCCGCCCGCCAGTGATGGCGGGCGGAATCTCGACGCGAGAGGGGCGGTGACTGAGATGAACTTCAGGACCAGGGGCTACCTTGCCCTGCTGCTGGGTTTCGCCGCGGCGCTCGAGTGTGCAGCCGCGCGCACGCACGAATTCTGGGTCGAACCATCGACATTCACTCTCGAATCCGGGGGGAGGCTTGGAGTCCGGCTATGCGTCGGTGACGGATTCGAAGGCTGGTCGCTGGCACGCAATGCGCAACGGATTGAGAAGTTCGTTGCGACAGGTCCCGCCGGTGAACAGCCGGTCGTCGGTCTCGACGGCTCCGAACCGGCGGGCATTGCGCGTCTTACGACGTCCGGCGGCTACGTGATCGCGTACCGCAGCAATCGTGCGTTCACCGAGATGCCAGCGGCGAAATTCGACGAGTACCTGAAGGACAAGGGCCTCGACAGGATCATCGCGCTGCGCGCAAAGCAGGGCGCCAATCGACAAGTGGTCCATGAAGCCTATTCCCGGGATTCAAAGGCGTTGATCCGCGTGGGAGACATGGACGGTATCGTCGACCGGCGGATGGGATTGCGTCTTGAGCTCATCGCCGTGCCCGAGCGATTCGCGGCAGGTGGTAGTGACATCCATACCTACCAGCTGCTGTTCGAGGGCAGGCCGCTCGCGGACGCGCTCGTGGCGGCGACACGGCCAGGGACTTCGGACGAGGATCTGAAGGTCCGCACTGACGCGGAGGGCCGGGTGAACTTCCGATTGTCTGCGCCTGGCATGTGGCGGATCGCAGCCGTGCACATGATCGAGGCGCCCCATGATGTGGCCGCGGACTGGGAGAGCCTCTGGGCTTCATTGACTTTCGAGATTCCATCGCGATCTTTGGCAGTCGCTGGGGACGCGGGCAAGGTGCGAAACGCCGCGTGCCGCAACAAGATCATCGCTCCCGCGGTGCAGGCGCGGTCGTGACCGACGTGGGCGCGTCCAGATTGCGGCCTTACGTTCGCGCGGCCCTTTTCCTGCTCGCGGCGTGCATGTCAATGCTGGCGGGTCAGGTGGCTGAGGCACACGCAAGTGGCGCCAGTTATCTCCGCATCGTTTCCGGTGGCCGGAACGCCGGGATCTCCGCCACCTGGGATATTGCCGCCGCCGATCTGCAATTACCTCTCGAACTCGATGCGAACGGTGACGGCATTTTGACTGCGGCCGAGATCAGCGCGCGGCGTGCGGTGATTGCGCAGTTTGCGACCAGCCGTCTCGACCTGCGCCGCGGCGGCGACCGATGCCGGCTGGCGATCAGTGAGCTCACGAGCAGGCAGCGTCAGTCGCAGCTGTATCTGTCGCTGCAGATAAACGGAACATGCGCGCGAGGCGGTCCGCTGGATGTCGCGACGGACCTGTTTTTTGGCAGCCGCACCTATTCCACATTGCTCGACGTGCAGACACCGAACGGACGGTTCCCCGCGGTACTGTCGATGGGCAGTGCAAGCTGGATCGAGCCGGCCGCGCCGTCAATGCTCGACACGCTGCTGCGCTTCCTGCGCGAAGGCGTCTGGCACGTGCTGGTCGGCTATGACCACATCGCATTCCTGCTGCTGCTGCTGCTGCCCAGCGTACTGCGCGGAACGGAGGCGGGCTGGACCTCGGCGCAGAGCGGCCGCGAAGTCATTCGCGACCTGCTGAAGATTGTCACCGCATTCACGATCGCGCACTCGATCACACTCGGTCTCGCGTCCACGGGCGTCGTCCGGATTCCGGTGCAGCCGATCGAAGTCGCGATTGCGGGCTCGATCGTCGTGGCGGGGCTGCTGAATCTCTTTCCAGCCGCGTCCGGCTGGCGATTGCGGCTGGCATTCGGCTTTGGATTCGTGCACGGCTTCGGTTTTGCGAACGCCCTGCGGGAGATCGCGGCGGACGGGTCGCGTCTCGCTCCGATGCTCGCCGGATTCAATCTCGGGGTCGAGCTCGCGCAAATCATGATCGTCGCGGTGACGCTGCCGATACTGTGGCTGCTGAGCCGCAGGGCACGCTACTCGCAGCGCTTCATGCCGGCACTGTCATTGGCGACGGCGCTGACCGGAGCGATCTGGTTCGTCGGCCGGCTGTAGTCCGGCCAAGCCCTCCACCAGGCTGATGCCGCATCCAACAGCCGACTGGCTTCGTACTGCTGACAGGCCAGGTCGTTTTTGACAGGGTATGCTGCACCGCACAAGACTCTTGTCGACGCTGTCGTCAATGGAACAAATGCCCGCCAATGGCAGCGATCGCCGGGGCAAGTGGTACATTGGCCGGCAAATGTCGACAAGTGAATTGCCAGACGCAGTCACAGGCCAGTCAGGGGCGCAGGGCACCTCACGAATCCTTGACATGGGGTCACCTGTACAGCCTGACGCGCTCGATGCCGTCATGCTGCGTTTGCGATCGCGCGACCCTGACGCGCTCGCCGAACTCTACGACAGTACTGTTGCGAGAATTCTGGCCCTCGCGCGCGCGATGCTGCGCAATCCGGCCGACGCCGAGGAGCTCGTCTGCGACGTCTACGAACGAGCGTGGCTGCGGGCCGCTACTTTCGACCCGACGAGGGGCACAGTCCTCGCGTGGTTGCTGACGATCTGCCGCAGCCAGGCGCTTGATCGATTGCGAAAAAGCCGCGCGCTGCTGCGCAAGCTCGAAGCGGTCAGCCGTGAGCCTGAGGAAGCGTCCGTTTCGGGTCCGGAGGACCTGCTGGACCGATTCCAGAGCGGCCATGCCGTGCATGCCGCTCTGGCCTCATTGACACCGTTGCGCCAGCAGTTGCTCGAACTGGCATTTTTCAGAGGCTTGGGCCACCGGGAGATCGCGGAGGAACTCGACATGCCGTTAGGCACGGTCAAGAGTCACCTGCGTCGTGCACTCCTGGAACTTCGTGACCGGCTGGGGCTGGATGGAACCTATGATGAAAACTGATCGACTCAAAACACGTGATCCCATTGACAGCAAACTGGCTAATGCCCTCGCGGCCGGGCTGCGGCCAGTGGAGCCTGGCATGAGCCAACGCTCACTGCTGCGCCAGCGGATTCTTGAGCGGGCCCGGGATCGCGCTCCCGACGGAACCGTCACATTGCGTGTGGCTGAGTCGGGGTGGACAACGCTCAATGATCTTGTGCAGATCCGTGTCCTGCGCCGTGACGAAGCACGGAAGGACCAGACCATCCTGATTCGCATGCAGCCGGGCGCAGTAATCGAGGCGCACCGACACACCATGGAAGAGGAGTGCTACGTCATCGAAGGCGAGATCGAGATCGGCGAGCACTTCGTGCGGCAAGGGGATATGCATGTGGCCCGGCCCGGCGCTGCGCACCAACGCATCCTGAGCCGGAGCGGTGCGCTGCTGTTGGTGCGAACCGAAATTGCCGCCGCTGGCACGAATCCGGGCTGATTCTTTCCGCACGGGCTGGCCGCATCCGCCCCGGTAGCCGCTGCGTATACTCATCAGGATGGCAGCATCAACTGGCGTGGATACGGAACCTGAGATTGCCCGGCTGCTGGCGGCCTGCGCGCGTCAGGACCGGCAGGCTTTTCAGCGCCTCTATGAATGCACGGCGCCGCAACTCCTCGGCTGTCTCATCCGGATCCTGCGAAACCGCGCGCTCGCCGAGGACGCCCTGCAGGATATCTTCGTCCAGATCTGGGGACGCGCCGGTCAGTTCGATAGCGGGCGGGGATCGGCCTGGGCCTGGCTGATCACGATTGCGCGCTACCGCGCGATCGACCTGCGGCGTCGTGAGAGCCGCCTCGCCACGGAGCCCTGGACTGAAGTCGATGACATACCCGGTGGAGATGAGTCGCCGGACTCGGGTATGGCGCTCGGGCAGCGCGCGACGGCCGCGCTCAGCCGATGTCTCGCCGCACTGCAGCCGCGCCAGCGCGACTGCATCGTGCTGGCCTACCAGGGTGGCCTGACCCATGCCGAGGTCGCAGGCGAAATCGGCGAGCCGCTCGGTTCGGTCAAGAGCTGGATTCGCCGCGGCCTGACAGCACTCAAGCGGTGTCTCGAATCATGAAACGCGACGAGCCCGAAACTCTGGACCTGCTGGCGGCCGAATTCGTGATCGGCACGCTCGCCGGCGCGGCGCGGCGGAGTTTCGCCCGGCGCCGCGCCCGTGATCCGTTTGTGGATCGCCGCGTAAGCGCCTGGGAACAACGCTTCGCCGTGTTGACGATGCGGCTTGCGCTGGTCGAGCCATCGCCCACCGTGTGGCCGGCGATCGAGCGTCGCATCGACAGCGGTACGCGCGGCACCTGGCGCGCGATTGCGGCGGTGGTTGCATTGGTCGCGGTGCTCGGCTTCGGCTGGATTGCGTGGCAGGAGCTGCGTCCGCCGCAGGCGACGGCGGAATTCGCGAGCACTGCGGGCGAGACGCTTTGGCACGTCGAGCTTGCGGCCCGTGGCGATCGCCTCGAAGTCGCGACGATCGGTAAGGTCCGAGTACCGGATGCACGTGCCCGCGAGCTATGGGCATTGCCCGAGGGCGGCGCGCCAGTATCGCTTGGCCTGATGCCGGCGAGCGGCGTGGTGCGTCTCGCGCTCGACGATCACCAGCGCGCTGCACTCGCGCTCGCCTCGAACGTCGCGGTCAGCGACGAACCGGAAGGCGGCTCACCGACCGGCGCACCGACCGGCGACGTCCTCTACGTCGCCGCAATCATCCGTACCTAAAGGGACCTAAAGGGGACGTTCCCCTTTAAAGGCGGGTCCACTTTTAAATCCCTTCAGAATAACCAGATGAGGCTCCATGGCTTTCCGCCAATCGCAAATACGCGGGCGCGCGTCCTTGTGCTCGGCAGCATGCCAAGCGAGGCGTCACTCGCGGCTGGGCAGTACTACGCGCATCCGCGGAATCTTTTCTGGCGGATCGCCGGCGAGACCTGCGGCTTCGATCCTGCCGCGCCCTATGCGCGCCGCAAGGCCGCGCTCACCAAAGCCGGCATCGCGCTTTGGGACGTGGTCGAGAGCTGTGAACGCAGGGGCAGCCTCGATTCCTCGATCGTGGCGGACTCGATACGGGTCAACGATTTCGCCGCGTTCTTGTGCAGGCATTCAACAATCCGGCGAATCTGCTTCAACGGGTGCAAGGCCGAATCCGCCTGGCGCCGTCACGTCCTTGAGGACCTGCCGTCGGAACGCAAACTCGAATATTGCCTGCTGCCGTCGACAAGCCCGGCGAATGCCGGAATGAGTTATCTTCGCAAACTCAAAGTCTGGCGGAGCGCAATCCCGTGTTGAATCGCAGGCAACTCCTCCAGGGGATCGGCGCCGGCACCTTGGTCGGCGCCTTCAGCACGCGCCTCGCGGCGCAGTCGGCGACGCCCGATGTGCTCGTGATTGGCGCCGGCGGCGCGGGGCTCACGGCCGCGAAGGAACTGACGAAGTCCGGTGTCTCGGTCCTCGTGCTCGAGGCGCGCGACCGGATCGGCGGCCGCGCCTTTACCGATACGAGTCTGGGTGTGCCCTGGGATCACGGTTGCTCCTGGCTGCATTCTTCCAACATTAATCCCTGGGTCGCGTACGCGCGCCAGAACGGATTCGATCTGCTACCCGACCGCTTCCCGCGCCATTTCTACGAACAGTCACGGCGCATGGACGGCGCTGCGACCGCGGGTTACCGCGCGGTGACGGAGCGCATGGAGCGCGAACTCGACAAGGCCGGCCGCCGCGGGCTCGATATTCCGGCCGAGGCCGCGATGACCCAGGCGACACTCGCGGATCCCTGGTACCCGATGGCCATGGCGGACCTGACCGGATTTGAAGGCATCGAGCCCGCCAATTTTTCGGTTGTCGATTCCTGGCAGTACGTCGAAGATGGCGAGGATCTCATGATCCCGCGCGGCTACGGCACGCTGCTCGCACACTACGCGAAAAACGTGGACGTGCGGCTCTCGACGCCGGTGTCGAGGATCCGCTGGACGGGGCGCGGCGTCACCGCCGACACGGAAGCGGGATCGGTCGCCGCGCGCGTGGCGGTCGTGGCGCTGCCATCCGCCATCGTCGCGGACGGCGCGGTGATCTTCTCGCCGCATCTTCCGGTCGAGGTGCTGCAGGCGCATCACGACCTGCCACTCGGGCTCCTGAACAAGGTCGCGCTCAAGTTCAAGAAGAACGTGTTCCCGTCGGAGACGACCGAATTCCTGCGCATGCTTCGTGACGACGGCCGCGGCATGGGCTATCTCACGCGTCTCTGGGACAGTAATGTCTGCATCGCATTCGCGGCGGGCCGCTTCGGCCGGGAGCTGGAAGCGATGGGCGAGACCGGGGCGATCGAGCATGCGCTTGCCGAACTTGTGACGATGCTGGGCGGCGATATCCGTCGCCTGTTCGACCGCGGCGCGGCGACGGCCTGGGCCTCCGATCCGTACTCGCGCGGTTCCTATTCGCATTGCGTGCCGGGCCGTTTTGGTGCGCGCGAGATCCTGACGCGCCCGGTCGGCGATCGCATCGTCTTTGCGGGCGAGCACACCCTTCAGTCGGCCTATGGCACCTTGCACGGCGCGCACCTCTCCGGCATCCGCGCTGCGGCCGAAGTGCGGCGCCTCCTCGCAAGGGCCTGACGCATGAGCTTCGTCCTTTACGACTACCTGCCTTCCGGCAACGGCTACAAATGCCGCCTGGTCCTGAAGGCGCTCGATCTGCCGTACGAGCTCAGGCAGATGAACATCGTTGCAGGCGCGACGCGCATGCCCGAGTACCTTGCGATCAACCCGAACGGCAAGATCCCGGTGCTGGTCGTGCCGGACCGCGGCGCCATCGCCGAGAGCCACGCGATCATCGGCTACCTGGCCGACGGTTCGAAGCTCGTGCCGGCCGATCGCTTCGAGCGTGCGCAGATGTGGCAGTGGATGGCCTTCGAGCAATACCAGCTCGAGCCCGGCGTCGCGACCGTGCGCTTCTGGCTCCGCTCGCTCAAGAAAACGCCGGAGGAGCTCGGCGATCGATACACCGAGCGCTTCCAGCGCGGCGCCGAGGCGCTCGCCGTGCTCGAGCGCGGGCTCACGAGCCGACGCTGGCTCGTCGGCGAAAGCGTGTCGCTCGCCGACATTGCGCTCTTCGCCTACACGCACGTCGCCGATGAGGCGGGCTACCGGCTCGCGGATTTTCCCGCGATCTCGGTGTGGATCGCCTCGTTCAAGTCGCTGCCCTGGTACGCGCCGATCACCGAGCCCTGATGCTGCCGTCACGACGCGAGGCGTTCCGGTACTGGCTGAGGCTCGGTCTCATCTCCTTCGGCGGCCCGGTCGCACAGATCGCGATCATGCACCGCGAACTCGTCGAAGAGCGGCGCTGGATCGATGAGCGCACCTACCTGAACGCGCTCAATCTCTGCATTCTTCTGCCGGGTCCCGAGGCGCTGCAGCTCGCGATCTGGCTCGGCTGGCGTCTGCACGGCGTCGCAGGCGGCCTCGTCGCGGGTCTCTGCTTCATCCTGCCGTCGATGGTGCTGTTGCTAGCGCTGTCATTCGTCTACGCGCTGCACGGGGATATACCGCTGGTCGCAGCCGCGCTACTCGGACTAAAAGCGACCGCGATCGCGCTGATCGCGCAGGCGATCGTCCGTATCGCGCGGCGCGCGCTCAAGACTCCGCTGCACTGGCTACTGGCGGGGGCGGCGCTGGTCCTGATGGTGGGCCGTCTCGCACCATTCCCGCTCGTGATTGCAGGTGCCGCGCTCGTGGGTTTTCTGATGAGTAAACCTGAACCGAGACGGCCACCTGCGGTGGCCATCGCTTTCCCGTGGCGGACGCTCGCGACGGGCATCGGGCTGTGGGCCGTGCCGGCAATTGCGATCCTGCTGCTCGCCGGATCCGAATCCCTGTTCGCCGACATCTACCGTTTCTTCACAACGGCCGCGCTCGTCACTTTCGGCGGTGCCTACGCCGTACTCGCCTGGGTCAACCAGCAGGCGGTGGACGTTTACGGCTGGCTCACGCAGGCCGAGACGATCGCGGGTCTCGCGCTTGCCGAGACCACGCCTGGCCCGTTGATCATCGTCCTGCAATTCGTCGGCTTCATGGCGGGTTGGAACCAGCCGGGCGCGCTGGCTCCGGCGACGGCCGCGACCACGGCAGCCTTGCTTGCTTCCTGGGCCACTTTCCTGCCGTCCTTCGTGTTTATCCTGGTCGGCGCGCCCTACGGCGAGAAACTGTTGTCTAACACCCGACTTTCCGCGGCTCTCACCTGCATGACGGCCGCTGTCGTCGGCGTGATCGGCAGCCTCGCGATCGCCTTCGGCCGCAACGTCCTGTTTCCCGCGGGCATCGATGCGCCCGATTGGACCGCGATCGGGATTGCCGTTGCGGCATTTACCGCCCTGCAATGGACCCGGGTGGGCGCGATCTGGGTGATCGCGGGCGGCGCGGCGGCGGGCCTTGTCCTCGGCTTCGTCTGAAGGCGCGGGCATGCTAGTTTTCGCGGCATGAAATACCTGCACACGATGGTGCGCGTGAGCGACCTGCCGGCGTCGCTCGGGTTCTACGGGCTCCTGGGTCTGCGCGAAGTGCGGCGCATCGAGAACGAGCGCGGCCGCTTCACGCTCGTCTTTCTCGCCGCGCCCGGCGACGAGGACGCGCAGATCGAGCTCACGCACAACTGGGATCCGGAGCCGTACACGGTCGGCCGCGCCTTCGGCCATCTCGCCTACGCGGTGGACGACATCTACGCGACCTGCGAAAGACTCCGCGCCGGCGGTGTCACCATCAATCGCCCGCCGCGCGACGGACTCATGGCCTTCGTCCACTCGCCCGATAACATCTCGATCGAAGTGCTTCAGAGGGGTGCCGCGCTGCCGCCTGCCGAGCCCTGGGCCTCGATGCCCAACACCGGCTCGTGGTGAAAGGCCTGCTGTGGCTATTGCAGGCGTCGCCTCTCACGATCTCCAGGTTGCGTGTAATCCGACGGTCCTCGGCCCGAACATGAAGGCCATGTAAAGCGAATTGTCGAAACCAGGCAGTTCCCCCAGCGGCACCTGCACTGATGGATCATCGACATCGACGCTGGCTTCCTGCCGGCGGTCGAGCACTGCGTATTTCTTCACGAGGTTGCTCGCAGCGGTGAAGAGATGGCCCTCGGGATCGCGGCTCGGGTCCGTGTCGCTCACCCTGAGCATGCAGACATAGACTTCCTGCACCAGGTGCGCCGTATCAGCCGCGGCTGAAATTCCGGTACCCGAATCGGCTGCGGCAGGCTCCTAATCATTATCACCGCCGCCAAGCGGAGAAAAGGGGGCCTCGGTGTTCATGACGCGGCATTGGCCATTCACTCGAGCAATCGTCTTTGGTCTCGTGGCGGCGCTGGTCACAGCTTGCGGTGGTGGCGGCGGTGGCGGCGGTGGCGGTGGCGGCGGATCTCACGCCCTGATTGGTGTGCTCGTCTCGTCCGATCTTGCAGAGGTCCCGGCTGGTGGTACGGCGTCTGTCACTGCGACCGTCGGGAATGACGGCGCTCATCGCGGCGTGACCTGGACGGTGATCTGCTCTGCAGAGCCTTGTGGCAGCGTCTCGCCGGCCAATAGCGCGAGCGGCACTCCGGCGACCTACACCGCACCTGCGACGGCTCCCACCGACAACAAGACCATCACGATTTACGCGACGTCGGTGTCCGATACGGCGCGCAGCGCCTCTCTGACAATCACGCTCTTAGCCATCGTCATATACGTCGATCCTCCAGTGACAACGGTGGATGCGGGGACGACGCAGATGCTTACCGCCACGGTGGCGAACGACATCGCGCAGAGGGGGGTGACTTGGTCGATTTCGCCTGACTCCGGAGCCGGAACCCTGAGCAACCCGACCCGCACATCCGTGACGTACGTGGCGCCCGCCGATGCACCGGCGAGTGACGTCATCGTCACGATCACGGCGACCTCGGTGGCCAATGCAACCAGTAGCGGGGCGTCGACGATCACATTCCCGGCGCCGGCCCTGGTGATCGACCCGACGACTGCGACACTCGATGCCGGCGGAACGCAGGTCTTCACCGCCGCCGTGCAACACGACCCAACACCGGTTGACGTGAATGTCACCTGGGAGATTCAGCCGGAAAGCGGGGCCGGTACACTTAGCGATGCCACGAGCACGTCCGTGACGTACAACGCGCCAGCGGATTCACCGGCAAGTGACATCCAAGCGACGATTGCGGCGACATCGATTTTGCCACCTGCGTTGTCGGCGACGGCGGACATCACGGTGAGTGCCATTGTGGTGTCGACTGATCCAAGTTCCGCGCTCGTGCCAATTAGCTCAAAGCAGTCCTTTACGGCGACAGTACAACATGATCCGCAGAATCAAGGCGTCTCCTGGGAACTCGTTCAATCTGGGAGCGGATGCGCGCCAGTCTGCGGGACGCTGGACTCATCAGATCCAACAACTGCGGTCTACCAGGCTCCCGCGACAGTGCCGTCCGCATCACGCGTCGCACTGACGGCCACGTCGGTAACCGACACTTCCAAGTCCATCGACACGCTGATCGACATTTCGCCGGGGGTTTTGAGCCTGGCGCCGACCGTTCTCGATTTTGGACGGGCCAAGCCAACATTCGAAAGCAGGACGCAGGCGACGACGCTTGCCAACACGGGAGGCGTCGGCGTGGCGATCACGAGCATCCAGATTACGGGGGGGCACGCAAGGCACTTCAGCCAGAGCAACAACTGCGGAACTGAACTTGCCGCACAGGCCTCCTGCAGCATCCAAGTGACTTTCAAACCCAAGGACAGCGGTAGTTTCAAGGCAACGCTCGCCATCGTTGACAACGATGCGGGCAGCCCCCAGCAGGTCGCGCTGTCCGGCGTTGGCTCGTCCTTCTACTCGGTTGCTGCCAGCGCGGCGCCATCCGGACAGCTTCGTGTCCCGACACCCACGGGCTCGCAGGGAGTCGGCACGCGCGTGCTGCATTTGACGGACAGTGCGCGCACGGATCCTTTGCTCGCGGACGGGAGCAAGCGCGAGCTCGCGCTACGGTTCTGGTACCCGGCAGCGGCGGCACGGTGCAGGGCTGCGCCTTACACCAACCCCGCGGTCTGGAGCTATCTCGGCGAACTGGCCGGGATCAGGCTGCCAACCGTCATGACGAACAGCTGTCTCGATGCGCCGATCGCGGATGGCCTGCATCCGGTCGTCGTATTTTCCCACGGGCTGACCGGCACTTTCACCGACTACACTTTCCTGTTTGAGGACCTCGCAAGTCGCGGCTACGTCGTGGCCGCCGTCGACCACACCCACGAAGCCACCGCAGTCGAGCTGGCCGACGGCCGGATTGCGCAGTCACTCTTTGGCAGCCACCTGACGCGGATTGCACACCTGGATGAATCATCAATCCGTCTGTTGGAGCTTGCAAGAAATGGCGACATGCGATTTGTCGTCGACGAATTGCAGAGACTCGAGAACCAACCCGACAGTCCGTTTGCAGGCCATTTCAATACCGACGCCGTTGCGGTGGCAGGCCACTCGCTCGGAGGACTCACGGCGCTGCGAGCGTTGCAGTTCGACCCGCGAGTGCGCGCTGCGGTCGTGCTCGAGGGCGCGATGCCGGACGCCACATTTGCGGTAACGGAAAAACCGGTATTGCTGGTCGACGCGGACCGCGTCAAGTGGTCACCGGATGAAAGCGGAGTCTGGCGAAAACTCCGCGGCCCGAGGCTGGCGGTGAACCTTCCGGGGGCCGGGCACCTGGCGCCTTCGGATGCGGTCTGGATTGCAAGGGGCGCGGTGAAGACGGGCGAGCTGTCGCCGGAGCGCGCCGTGTCGGCCATCCGCGACTATGTGGCTGCGTTCCTCGACGCGCACTTGCGTGGTCGCCCCGCAGGCGCGTTGCTGCAGCAGCGATCCGCCGCCTATCCGTCGGTAGATATCACGTTGCAGCAACAGGAAGCGCCTTGAAAAGCGGAAAAGGGGACAGACCCCTTTTTCGGTGGTCCTTCGGGAAAAGGCGTCTGTCCCCTTTTCTCAGCCCGCGATGTAGCGGCGAAGATCCTCGATTTCGTGCTTCTGCTCGTCGATGACCGCCTTGACGAGGTCCCCGATCGAGATCACGCCGATCAGCGCGCCATCTTCGACCACCGGCAGGTGACGGATGCGCTTGTCCGTCATGAGCATCATGCACTCGTTGACCGAGTGCTGCGGCCCGACGTGGATCACTGGCGAGCTCATGATCGTGCCGACCGTCGTCTCGGTGGATTTGCGGCCCATCAGCACGACCTTGCGCGCGTAGTCGCGCTCGGAAACGATGCCGGAGAGTTTGCCGCCCTCGAGCACCGGCAAGGCGCCGATGAAGTGGTCGGCCATCAGCTGGATCGCGGCCCGGACCGGTTCACCTGCGTCGATGGTGACGACGCCGGATTTCTTCCCTTCGAGCAACTGGCGAACGGTGCGCATGGCGACCCTCCTGGAGCAGCTTTCCTCGGGATCTTACGCCCGGGCGGCGGCGTTGCGCGAGCGCGCATCCGGGCCGGGCGGGGACCCTCGCTTGCTCCGCCGGAACCTAGTCGCTCGCTCGGGCACCCGCCCGGCCCGGATGCGCGCTCGCTCTACGTCTTGCGCGCGCGCCAGGCCGCCAGGATCTCGGTCTCTTTCTCGGGCGTAAAGCCGGACCTCAGCGCCGCCTTGCGCTCGGCCGTACGCGTCTCGTGCCAGGCGAGCGTGTCCCGCACGATCTCCGCGAATGGCCGCGACTTGAGTCCCTCGGCTGTCGAAGCCGCTATCCCGGTCAGCGAACCGCCGGCTTCCTCGCCGCGCATCGGTCCCCAGGGCGCGAAATTCATCTCGTCCGGCTTCAGGAATTTCGCGACGAAATCCTCGTCGATCCAGGTCACTTTGGTGTCGGCGCCTGTCAGCTTGAGGCTTGTGTCGATAAGTCCGCCCATCGTCAGCGCACCCGGCGGCTTCACCGCATTGAAGTAGCCATCCGCGCGGCGCTCGACGAGCCCCATCATGAACGCGACGAGATCGCGCACATCGACGATCTGGATCGGATCGGTGGCCGTGCCGGGCACCGCCATGTCGCCGCCCCGCGCCACGCGCACTGGCCAGTAAGTGAACCGGTCGGTCGGGTCGAGCGGACCCACGATGTAGCCGGGACGCACGATCGAAGAGCGCGAGCCGTAGGCGTCGCGCACGTACTGCTCGCAGAGCGCCTTCATCGGACCGTAGGTCTCGTTCGTGATCTCTTCCTGGTCCTTGTTCTCGAGCACGCCGGTCAGCGAGCCGATGTCGTTCGGTTTCGCGAAGCTCGCGTAAGCCGAGATGCTCGAGATGTAGAGACAGTAATCCGTATTCGGCGCAAGCAGGTCCGCCGACATCTTCGTGTACTTCGGGATATAGCCGGTGTTGTCCACCACCACGTCCCACTTGCGCCCGTTCAGCGACTCGAGCTGTCCATTGCGGTCGCCGTGGAGCGTTTCGACGTTCTCGACGCCGTCCGAGTCTCGCTTGCCGCGGTTGAAGTGCGTGACCTTCCAGCCGCGCGCGAGTGCGAGCTCCGTGAGGTGCGGCCCGATGAATCCGGTGCCACCGAGAACCAGGAGTGTGCCGGGGAAATTTTCTTTGGCCATGAGCCTGCCTGCTGCAAGGGCGAGTGCCGAGCCTGCGCCGGCTTTCAGTACATTGCGACGGGAAAGTTTCATCGATGTCTCCTTAACGTCCGCCGGCAGGCGCAAAGCGCGCAAGCCAGTCCTTCACTTCGCCATACCAGAACAGGGAGTTCTGGCGCTTCAGGATCCAGTGGTTCTCGTCCGGATAATAGACGAGCCGGCTCGGCACGCCACGGTTCTGGAGTATCTGGAAGAGTTCCATGCCGTTGTTGAACGGCACGCGCTGGTCGAGTTGGCCATGGATCACGAGCGTCGGCGTATTGAAGTTCGCGGCACTCGTGCTCGGCGAGTAGCGCGCGAATTCCTCGGGCCGCTCCCAGGCCTCGAAGAACCGCGCTTTCGTCGCGCCATAGTCGCCGCCGTACATTGCGTAGTTGTCGTACACGGCCGCGTGCGCGACAAGCGTCTTGAACGGATTCGGCCGGCCAAGCAGCACCGCGGCGAGGAAGCCGCCGTAACTGCCGCCACCGGCGGTCAGGCGATCCTTGTCGAGCCACGGTTTTGCGGCGAACCACTCGGCCGCGCGGATCGTGTCTTCATAGGGCTTGGTGATGAGATCGGGATTGATCGAGTCCGTGAATGCCTGGCCGAAGCCGCTCGAGCCGTGGAAATTATGCCAGGCGGCGACGTAGCCCCAGCTCGCGAAGACCTGCGCATTCCAGCGAAACGTCCAGGCATCGGTGACGCCGTTGTGCGGACCGCCGTGCAGCAGCAGGTAGAGCGGGTACTTCTTCGCCGCATCAAAATCCGGCGGATAGACCACCCACATCTGGATCTCCGCACCGTCCGCGCCTGCATAGGTCACGCTCTCGACCTTGCCAAAGGCGAATTTCGCGAGCGCCGCGTCGTTGTCGTCGGATAGCTTCGTCGCCTCGCCATTCTGCGTCGCGACGCGCACGAGGGTCGGCGGCTCGGTGAACGACTGCCGGATCGCGACGAGCGTCGCGGGTTTGCCGGCGATCGCGAGCCCGGAGTAACTGGAGGCCTTCGTTACCGGTTGATGGCTGCCCTTGGCGACGTCGATTCGATAAATGCGGACTGTGCCCGCATCGTCGATCGGGGCGTAGAGGCTCTTCGAATCCGGTGACCAGACAAGATTTGCGAGCGAGCGGTCCCAGTCTTCCGCGAGCCGCCGGCGCGCATCGCTCTTGCGGTCGACCAGCCAAGCCTGAAAATTGTCGCCGTAGAAACCCTTGATTTTCTGGCGCGTGTAATTGAGCCAGCGCCCGTCCGGGCTGTATTTCGGCGCCTCGTCATTGGCCGGGTTGTCGGTCGTGAGATTCCGGGTCTCGCCGCCCGCAGCGGAAACGACGTAGACGTCTGTGTTTTCGTCGAGGCCGGTCGAATCCGTATCCGAAACGAAAGCGACTTCCAGGCCGTCCGGCGAGATATCAAAGGACTCCACGCTTGTTTCGCGGCGCGAGAGTTCCCGGCCCGTGCCGAGCGTGATCGCAGTCGGCGCGCCACCCGCGAGCGCGATCGAGAAGACGTGTGCTTGCCGGTCGTCGACGAAATGATCCCAATGCGTGACCGGCGTGCGGTCCCAGGTCTGGGCCGTCATTTTCGACTCTTTGCGCGCCTTGAGCTTCTCGCGGGTCTTCTCCCAATCCGTCACGCCAGGCCAGACGCTCGAGATGAATGCGATGCGCGCGGAATCCGGGAACCACTTCGGCGTCACGACGCCGGTCGGAATGTCGCCAATGCGGATCGCCTCGCCGCCGTTCGCGCCGATCACGTAAAGCTGCGATTCTGTGTCCTCGCCGCGCTTGGCGACGAAAGCAATCCAGCGTCCGTCCGGGCTCCAGGCGGGTTCGGACTCCTTGCCCTTCATGCTCGTCAGTCGCTGCGGCTTGCCACCCTCCGTCGGCACGAGAAAGAGATCGGCCTCTCCCTTGTCGTTCTCGGCGTCGTAGCGTGTGACCGAATAGACCACGAGCCGGCCGTCTCGCGAGAGCGCGGGCGCGGCGACGCGCGCGAGTTCCCACATGGATTCCGCAGTGATCGGAGCCGGGGGACCGGCTGCGATGGCCGCGACCGGGGCGCAAGCGAGGGCGGTCGCGAGCAGGCGAGAGGCGTGATGCATCGAGTGGTTCCGTTTCGGGCGGCGTGCGGCCCGTTGAGCGAGCGTGATTTTGCCGGTCGCGAGCGCGCACTTGCAAACCCCTTGGCGCACAGGGCGCACGTTGCGCCGCAATCGCGATTGGGTGAGAGTGGCGGCATGCGGGATTTGGCGGAATTGAAGCTTCGTATGCGCGAATTCGTCGCCGAACGCGACTGGGACCGCTTCCACAGCCCGAAAAACCTCGCGATGGCGCTCTCGGTCGAGGCCTCGGAGCTGGTCGAGCTATTTCAATGGCTGACGGAGGAGGAAAGCGCATCGCTCGATGGAGAGCGCAAGCGGCGTGCGGCGGAAGAGCTCGCTGACGTGCTCTGGTTCCTCGTCCGCATCGCAGACCGGCTCGACATCGACCTGCTCGAAGCCGCGGAAATCAAGCTGGGGCAGAACGCGAAGAAGTACCCCGCCGAGCGAGTGCGCGGCCAGTCCCGCAAATACGACGAATATTAAAGGGGACGTTCACCTTCCTGAAGGGGACGTTCACCTTCAATGTCTGAATGTCTGTACCCATTGAAGGTGAACGTCCCCTCCTGAGGAGAGGCTAGCGCTTCTTGCCAGCGACCGGCTCAGGCTTCGGCTCGTCCGCCGCGGGTTTTTCTTGCGCCGCCTTCCGCTCCAGGAACCAATGCGTCACGCCCTGTTCCTTGGGACCGACGTAGTGAAACCAGCGCTGCTCGATCCGGTCCGGCGAAACGAAACGGATCTCGCCCTGGTGCACATGCCCATCGTGGTCCGCATCGAAACCCGTGCCGCCATCAAACTCGAGCAGCACGAGGTCCGCGGTCGATTCGCCACCGAGCTTGTACGCGGGTTGGTTGCCCGCCGCGCTGTAATGCGTGGCGTGCAGCTTGCCGCTCACGAGGAAATACACCGTCAACGTTTCGAAGCTCTGGCCGGTATTCTGGTACTCGATCACGGCGTGGCCGGCGCTTGCGACCTCATAGCGGACGCTCACCGGCGGTCCGGCGAGCGGATCTTCCATATGTCCCGTCCAGTCGCCCGCAAGCGACGCGATCCGGTCATAAACCGCTCGCTCGTCCGGCTTTTCCGCGGACGATGCCAATGTGGAGATCGCACAGGCGCAGAACGCCGCCGCGGCGGGCAGGAATGTGCGCGAGTACTTGGGCATGATGGGCTCCTTCATGCACCATGATAACGGCACCGAACGAAACGGGGCAGGCATGACGACAAAGAAACGGCAGGCAAGCGGCGCTCCGACAAGGCTCAGGCGCATGTATATCGACGGCCGTTACGGCCAGTTGCACCTGACGGCCGCCTATCCCTCGAGCGGCGGATTCGACGAATCGTCGCCGCTCGTGTTCCTGCATGCCGAGGACGGAACCGGCGCGGACTTCAACCGATGCGCCGAGCTCCTCGGCGCGGATCGCTCGGTCTATGCGCCCGATCTTCCGGGCAGCGGCGGCTCGGACGCGCCGAAAGGCCGCATGGCCGTCGCCGGGCTGGCGCTCGCGATCGTCGACCTGATGGAGCAACTGCGGCTGCGGCGCGTGGACCTGGTCGGTTACGGGCGCGGGGCGCTCGTCGCCTTCGAACTCGCCGCCAACCGGCCACAGGAAGTGCGCCGCCTGATCGTCGCGGGCAGCCAGCAGCCGACGACCGCGATACCGCAGCCGATGCTGCAACTCGGCTCCGATCCGGCGCGGGTCCGCGAAGATCCACCCGATGCGGTCGTCGCCGAGATTCGGGCCTTTCTCGATCGGGTCTAAACGGCCTTGGCCCGGCGCGGACGGCTGACCGCAAGCGTCGCCGCCAGCACGGCGGCGAGGAGCGGCAGGGTCGCGAGATTCAGCCATTCCCAGCCAATTGTCGTGACTGCGAGTCCCGCGAGGAGCGAAACCGTCGCCTGCGCGCCGAAAACAAGGAAATCGTTCAGGGTCTGCGCCTGGATGCGCTCCTGCATGCGGTAGGTTTTCGTCAGCATCGTGGTCGCTGCGATGAACAGGAAATTCCAGCCGAGGCCGAGGAGGGCGAGCGCCCAGCCGTAGTGCATCACGGCGTGGCCGCCGAACGTCGCGACTGCGACGCAGACGGCCATCAGCAGCCCACCCAAGACGATCACCGGCCGGTCGCCAAGCTTCGCGATGATCCAGCCGCTCCCGAGTGACGGCAGGTACATGGCGAGCAGATGAATCTGGATGACGCGCGCGGTCGCGACCTCGCCGTGCCCGTCGACGACGTGCATGCTGATCGGCGTCGCCGTCATGATGAAGCTCATCACCGCATAGGACGCGAGTGCCGCAAGCACCGCGACGCGGAATACCGGTTGCGCGGCGATCTCGCCGAGCCGGCGCGGCGGCGGCGCATCCGCGTCCGCGACGCGTGTCGATAGCGCGACCCGCGAGAGCAGCACCGCCGCGAGCAGGTAGAGCACGGTTCCCGCGTAAAAGGATCCGGCGTAGTGCGCCGAAGGAACAAGGTCCGCCGTTCGCACCGCGAGCTCCGGTCCGAGCCAGGCGGCGACGAGCGCGCCGCTCATGACGATCGAGATCGCGCGGCTCGCATGCGCGGGCTCGACGTACTCAACTGCGGCGAATCGATACTGCATCACCACGGCGTTGTTGCCGCCGAGCAGGAAGGCCGCAGCGCAGAAGAGCCAGAACCGCCCCGTGGCGATCGCGTACCCGGCGACGACGCAGCCGACGGCGGCCTGGAGCGCGTAGCCGACGAAGACTGCGCGGCGCCCGAAGCGGTGGATCAGGGCGCCCGAGGGCACGACACTGGCCGCGAGTCCGAGGATCAGCACCGAAACCGGAAGCGTCGCGAGCGCCGGCGTCGGTGCCAGGTGCGAACCGATGATTCCGCCCAGCAGGACGAACAGAAAACTGCCCGACATGCAGAGCGCCTGGGTCGCCGAGAGCATCCAGACCGGTCGCATGGCGGTCATCCTACACAGCGCGCGAACGCCGCAACGGTGTGACGCAGATCACGCTTGGGCGGGCCGCCGGTCGGGTTCGGAGCGCGCAAGTCATTGATACATAACAAGCAACGCGCAATTCGAGTGGCGCCGGATGCGCGTACGAGGATAATAGCGGCATGGACAAGGGGGAAGGCGAGAACACGACCGACGACGGCATCGTCGCCGAGGATCTCACGCTACTCGTCGAGCACATCGAGCTCACGAGTCCCCACCGCTTGCCCGAAGCCCACGATTGGGAGCTTGCGACCCCGGCGACCGACCTCGACGAAGCGCCGATCCTGTTCGATGACGTCGGCGACGACGATCCCGAACTCGACAGCATGGATGTCGCCGAGGACAACGAGCAGTTCACCGAGACTCAAGCCGACCTGAACCAGTTGTTCCCGCCCGGCGAGCGCCGCGCGAACCAGGCTGCCGCCCTGGCCGCCGAACGCGTCCGCTGGCAGAGGCGTATCGAAGGGTTGCTCCGGAGCCTCGCGGAACGCGACCAGCTTCTGGTCGATCGCGAGCGGCGGATCGAGGAACTCTCCGCGAAACTTGCCACCCGCACGCTGGAACGTGAAGGCCTGGCGGAGGAACTGCGCGAGTCGCGGCCCGCGAGTCCGGTCCAGGCGGACGCCGCACCGCCCGCTGCCGAAATCGAATACACGCTTGAGCTGCCGCAGCCGGAGCTGCCGCCGGTCGCACCGACCATGGCGGTATCCGCCGAGCCGCGCCTGCGCCGCTACTTGATTGGTCTCGATCTGGTCGGCTGCGTGCATGAGCTGGCGGGCCGGCGCGTCAACATTGGCCGCACCCGCGACAACGATCTGCGCATCGTCGATCCGACCGTGAGCCGCCTGCACGCAATGCTGACCGTTCGCGACGGCGAAGCAATGGTCGTCGATGCGAACAGCCGCAACGGCATCTTCGTGAACGGCATCCAGGTGCGTTACGCCCGTCTCGACGACGGCGACCTGGTGACCTTCGGCACCGTGCGATTCCGCTATCGCGTCGGCTCGGACATGGCGGGCGGCGCCGGCGGCTCCGCCTGAAGGCGGATCCTTGCGAGCGGCCTGAGCGCGAGTAGCGCGACCAGGCACAATCCCAGCAGGACGATGGTGAGCGGCACCGGCGAATGACCGGTCAACGCAGCGACCAGCTGCGTGGATGCGGCCGCGGTCACGAGCTGGAGAAATCCCAGGAGCCCTGAAGCCGCGCCCGCAATCGTCGGGTCGCGCGAAATCGCGCCGATGGTCGAGGAGGGCGCCGCGATCGCGTTCGCGAATCCGATCGCCATCCCCGGGATGAAAAGCGCGAGCGGGTGCCAGACGCCGGCGAGCGCGAGCCCTGCCATCGAGAGCGTACCCGCGAAGGCGATGATCGCGCCCATGCGTATCATCCGCTGGCCGCCCACGCGGCCCGTGACGCGCGCCGCGACCATGAATCCGGCGAAGGAAGCAACCGCCGGGAAGAAGAGCAGCAGTCCGAAGCGCGCCGGCGAGACGCCCAGGATGTCGATCGCGACATAGGGCGCACCTGTCACGAAGGTGTAGACCATGCTGACCATGCAGGATCCGAACACGAGGAAGGCGATGTATTCGCGTGAGCCGAGCAGCCGGCGGTAACTCGACCAGTAGCGAAGCGACGGCCCGGCCGCGGGATCCGCCTTGCGCGTGTCGCGCAGGTTCCGCGACGCGAACAGGAAGACCGAGAAGCCGAGGATGCCGGAGAGCGCAAACACGGCACGCCAGTCGAGCAATTCGAGCACCAAGCCGCCGAGCGTCGGCGCGAGCATCGGCGCGACGAGGATCGCGGTCGCGGTCGCGGCAAGCGCACTCGCCGCCCGCGCCGGCCCGAAATGATCGAGGATCGTCGCCCGCATCACCGACATCGCCGCGCCGCCGCCGAAGGCCTGGAGCACCCGCGCGAGCACGAGCAGGTCGAGCGTCGGCGCGACAATTCCGGCGGCGCTGCCGATGACGAAGAGGCCGAGCGAGAAGAGCACCGTCCGGCGCCGCCCGTAACGGTCCGAGAGCGGCGCGACCATGAGATTCCCGAGCGCGATCGAGAGTATCGACAGGCTGATCAGGAGCTGCGCGGCATGGGCCGGCACGCGCATCGCAACCGCGATCGCGGGCAGCGCCGGCAGCAGCACATGCAGGCTGAAGGTGCCGATCGAACCAATGATCGCGGAGCCGACGATCAGCCGGCGGGAAGCGTCGCGTGTCTTCAAGCGGGAATCCAGGTCGTTCCGGTCATCTTGCGGTCTGCGTTTCCCGGTCGCAACCGCGATCCCGGGGCCGCCCCGCCTTAACTGCTAGAATTGCTGCGGCCGGCATGCCCGGCGCACCATGCTGGCGTACTTCCTGATCCTGATCGCTCTCGTCCTCGTGAACGGCCTGTTCGCGATGGCCGAACTCGCGGTTTTTTCTTCGCGTGTGACGAGACTCCGCCAGCTCGCCCAGGGCGGAAGCCGGGGCGCGCGCGCGGCGCTCCGGCTGCTCGACGACCCGACGCGTTTCCTCTCCACCGTTCAGTTCTACATCACGCTCATCGGCGTGCTCGCGGGCGTCTACAGTGGCGTGCGCTTTGCGGAGCCGCTCGCCGCCTGGCTTGCCCAACTCGACATGCTTGTGCCGGTCGCAAAGTATCTTGACACGACCGCCTACGGCGTCGTCGTCGTCGGCGTCACCTTCCTGTCGCTCGTGATCGGCGAGCTCGTGCCGAAGCGCTGGGCGCTCACGAATCCGGAGGCGATAGCCTCCACGCTCGCGCGCCCGATGCAATGGCTCTCGATCGCAAGCACGCCGTTCGTCTGGGTACTGCAGGGCTCAACGGAACTTGTGGCGCGGCTCCTGGGTCTGCGCAAGTCGACCACTCGCGGCGTCAACGAGGAGGAAATCCGTTCGATAATCGCCGAGGCGACGCACACGGGCATATTCCACGCCGCCGAGCACCAGATGATCGAAGGCGTACTGCGTCTCCCCGACCGCACCGTTCGGAGCATCATGGTTCCGCGCGGTGACGTCGTCTGGCTCGATGCCGCTGACAGTCGCACGGCGGTCTGGAACACGGTGCGCACGAGCGGTCATTCCCGCTATCCGGTCTGCAAGGATCAGTTCGACGAACTGCTGGGGATCGTGACGACCGGCGAACTCGCCGAATGGCTCGGCGATCCAGCGGCCGGCGAACTTGCCGCCCGCGTTCGCGCGCCGCTCATCGTGCACGAGTCGACACGCATCCTGCGCCTGCTCGAACTCTTCCAGGAATCGAAGATGCATTTCGCCGTGATCGTCGATGAACACGGCTCGATCGAAGGCGTCGTGACGCCGTCGGACATTCTGACCGCCATTACGGGCGAGTTGCCGGATGCGACCAACGAAGAAGTACCGGAAGCCGTAGCTCGTGACGACGCGTCGTGGCTGGTCGATGGCGGCATGGCAATCGACGACGTCGAGCGCCTGCTCGGCAGCGGTAACATGCGCTCGGGCGATGACTACACGACGCTCGCCGGGTTCGTGCTCGCGCAGCTTGGCCACTTGCCGACGACGGGCGAGCATTTCCGCTGGCGTGGCCTGCGTTTCGAGATCGTGGACATGGACGGGCGGCGCATCGACAAGCTCATGATCCAGCGCCTGGCCGCGGGTTGACGCGATGATCTACCGTCCCGCCCGCCCGGGCCATCACCGGACGATCTCGATCCGCGGCCTCGATCACCACCTGATGACCTGGGGACCGGATTCAGACGATCCGGTGATCGTTCTCCATGGCTACGCGGACTGTGCAGCGAGTTTCCAGTTCGTCGCGGACGAGATTGCGCCGAGGCTGCCGCTCGTCGCGGTCGACTGGCGCGGATTCGGCGGGAGCGCGCGCAACTCCGGTGGCTACTGGTTCCCGGATTACTACGCCGATCTGGAGCAGCTCATTGACCGGCTCTGCCCGCGCGGCCCGACCCGGCTCGTCGGCCACAGCATGGGCGCGAACGTCGCCATGATCTATGCGGGCGTGCGCCCGTCGCGCGTGCGCGCACTCGTGAATCTCGAGGGCTTCGGCCTGCCGCGCACGGAGTCCGCGCAGGCGCCGGCGCGCCTCGAGAAATGGCTCGATCAGTTGCGCGAGCCTGCTGAATTTGCCGATTACGCCGATGCCGCGGAACTTGCCGCCCGAATATCGAAGCGCAATCCGCGAATCACGCCGGAGCGGGCGGCCTGGGTCGCCGAATGCTGGAGCGCGACGCTACCGGGCGGCGGCGTTCGACTCCTCGCTGACCCCGCGCACCGGCTCGTGAATCCCTACCTTTATCGCCGCGAGGAAGTGGAAGCCTGCTGGCGCCGGATCGAAGCGCGTGTTCTCCTTGTGGTTGGATCGCAGTCCGACCTGTTGACGCGGATCGATGTGGAGGGTGGCATCGAGGCTTTCAGGCCGTTGATTCGGGACCTTCGCATCGAGACCGTGGCCGGTGCGGGGCACATGCTGCATCATGAAGAGCCGCGTACCGTCGCGCGACTCATTGAAACGTTTCTCGGGGAGTCGTGATGCAGCCCGCGAGACCGTGGCCGCGTACGCTGTTCTGGGTCACGCTCGCCCTCGTGCCGCTCGGACACTTCGCGCAGGGCTTCATACCCGCGATTGCTGCGGGCGTCGCAGCCGACCAGTTTCTTGCGACCCAAGGGGACGTCTGGGACACGCAATGGGACATGTTTCTCGCCGGCTGCGGCGCGGTCCTTGCGATCCTGACCCTGTCGCGCGTGCATGATCGCGCGATCTCGCGGATGACCGCGCCATGATGTGGCGGTTGCGCGGTTTTCTCCGGCGCACGATTACGTACAAATGGGCGCGCCGAATCGTCGTCGCCGTCATCGGCGGCAGCATCCTGCTGCTCGGCATCGCGATGGTGGTGCTGCCGGGGCCCGCGATCATCGTGATTCCCGTCGGACTCGGCGTGCTCGGACTGGAATTTGCCTGGGCGCGCCACTGGCTGCGGAAGCTCCGTGCGACGGCGACCGACGTCGTCAACCGCGTTCGCGGCCGGTCGAAGCCACGTGCGGCGGTGAATCAGGCGCCGGATTCGGAGAAAGTGCCGTAAACGAGAGTCCGTCCGACCGGTCAGCTAGAGTGTTTCGTTACGCCCTGGCGGATCTATTTTGCGAACAACTGTCCCGCGATGTCGCGGAACGCTTTGAATTCAAGCGCGTTGCCGCTCGGGTCGGTCAGGAACATCGTTGCCTGCTCGCCCGGCTGGCCCTGGAAACGGATGTGAGGTTCGACCACGAAGCGCACACCGGCTTTCGTGAGCCGCGCGGCGAGCGCCTCCCAGTCGGGCATCTCGAGCACCATGCCGAAATGCGGCACCAACACGTTGTGCCCATCCACCGGATTGCTGACGGCGGGGCCGGACTTCATTGCGCCGACGACGTGGCAGACGAGCTGATGACCAAAGAAATTGAAATCGACCCAGTCGGCTGAACTGCGGCCCTCCGGACAGGCCAGGAGCCCGCCGTAGAACGCCCGCGATGAGGCGAGGTCGCGGACGCGGATCGCGAGGTGAAACGGTGTCGGCATCCGCGGCATCAGGCCACGAGCCGCGCAGTCATGGAGATATCCGCTTTCAGGACCCTGCGCTCCGTCGTGATCTGCGAGTGGTCAGATAGTAATGCCACAGGAGTCGCGCCGCGACCGAGCGCCAGGGCGTCCAGCCGGCGCTCATCGCGAGCTGTTGCCGCATGTCCGGGCGGACGCGCAGGCCCTTGACCTCGTGCAGCGCAATCGCAAGCGCGAGATCCCCGGCCGGCCAGACGTCGGGACGCCGGAGCGCCATCAGGTAATAGATGTCGGCGCTCCAGGGTCCAATGCCGCGGAGCGCGAGGAGCGCCTCGCGTCCCGCCGTGTCGTCGCGGCGCGCGATGGCGGAGAGGCTGAGGCTTCCGTCCAGAATCGCGCGCGCGAGGCCGTGGCAGTACGAGGCTTTCTGACGCGTGAGGCCGAGGCGATGCAGACCCGGGATACCGCGGCCGGCGACGAGCTCCGGCGTCATGTCGCCCAGATGCGCGCGAATGCGCCGGAACAGGCTTCGCGCCGCGACGATCGAGACCTGCTGCTCCAGCACGATGTGGATCAGCGTCGGAAATCCGGGACGGCGCGCCCACATCGGGGGCATGCCGTTCTTGGCGAAAAGCGCTCCGAGATGGCGGTCGCCCCGCGCGAGCGCACACACTCCGGTCGCGAGCGACGCATGGGTCAGGGTACGAGGAGACGGCGTCGGAATTGCTGCAGCAGCGGGCAAGGCTCAGGACCGCGGCTTCAGCCGCTCGCTGAAGTGATAGCTACTGAGCTCGAGCCCCTCGCGCAGGTAGAACTGGTGGGCGCGCTTGCGCTGCACTCCGGAATCGAGATGGAAGGCGTCGCAGTCGTTCGTGACTGCGAGCGCGCGGAGCCACGCCAGCAATTCCTTCCCGTAGCCCCTGGAGCGCTCGGAATCGGAGGTCACGAGATCATCGACATAGAGGTGCTTGCCGAGGAAAAGATTGGTCGAGAGGCGGTAGCCCGCGACCGCAACCACGCGGCCCGCCGCGCGGATGCAGGCAAGACGCAATCCGTCCGCCTGCATGGCGCGGACGACCGGCAGAAACTCGGCGCGCGTGACATGCGGGCGAAGCTCCGCCATCACCTCGTAGCAGGACGCAATGGCGTCGTCGGTTTCGGCGTGCTCAACCATGTTCAATCAGCGAGTTGATATTCGACGGTCGAGACAACTCGCACCTTCTTGATGTGCGGCGTCGTGCTGTCGCGATTCTCGATCGAGAACTGTCCCTGCTGCGCGGAGCTGATCCTGCCGAGCCGGCTGTCGGAGTCCTCCGCGAATTTCTCGGCGACGGCGCGGGCGTTCTTGGTCGCTTCCTCGATCATTTCGGGCTTCAGCTTGGCGAGACCCGAGAACTCGAACTGGGTCTGGTTCTGGTAACCCTCGCCCGAAAGCGCGACGCCCTGCTTGCCGAGCGTGATGACGTCCTTCATTGCCGTGCGCACCGCCTCGACGTCTCTTGAATAGACGGTCACCGTCGAGCTCGCCGTGTAGCGGTACACGATATTGCTCTTGTCGCCGTAGGACTGCGCGTGCAGGTCGTTGACGGTCGGCGCCGCGACCGAGACGGAGTCGGGGGCGATGCCGTGGCCGGTCAGGAACTTGGTGATCAGGGCGTTCTTTCGCTGGAGCGAGTCGAAGAGTGCATTGAGATCGTTGCTTGCTTCCTGGTACGTCAGCGGCCAGATCGCGATGTCGGCCGGCACCTCGCGCTCCGAAAGGCCCTTGACGACAACCGTGCGATCGAGCTTCTTGATCTTGACAGCCGCGTGGCCGAGCAGCCAGCCGAGCGCAATCATGCCGAGCAGCAGGCTCGCACCGAGCACCACCAAACTTCTCGAAATCGGTTCATTCATGTCACTTTCTCGCTACCTATCCGATGTGGCGACACTTCGCTGGCGTCAGTTTCTCATGCAGGCCGTTCTGCCGCGAGCTTTGCCAGGAGCGTTTCACGGCGTGCCAGGCTTTCTTTCGGCCAGTATTGTGTCCGGTCGTAGAATTCCGGGACTGCGGGCGTGTCGTCGGGTAGCACGACCCAGGGTTGCTTCGACGACGTAAAAATATGAATGTCGGGCGGGAGCAGGTCCGGATGGTCGAGCGTGCCGACACGGACGAAACGAACCACCGTGCCGCCACCGCCATAGTAGCTCCAGACTGCGATGCGGCACTTTGGGCAGCGCGCGATTTTCTGGCCGCGCCCGCTTTCAGATGGTGTGTCCACCAGCTCCGGTTCGCCGGCGAGGAGTGTCACGCGATCGGACTCGATCATCGCGTTCAGCGCGAACGACGCGCCGGACTCGCGCTGGCACCACCGGCAATGACAGCAATGCACGAACAGCGGCCGCGTTTCGATCCGGTATCGCACTGACCGGCAATCGCAGCCGCCGGTGAGCGGATAGGTGACTTCGGCCATCAGAACGTCACTCCCATGTGCGGAACACTAGCGCGGCTTGCTCGCCAGCTCCTGCAGGTAGGTCGGCTTTTCGATGACGGTGAGTTGGAAGGACATCCCTGGCCATACTCCGGCAGGCCGCGAATTGTCTCAAAAAACAACGCCATTTGTGCGCTAGCTTGAGTGATCGTGCACCGCCCTCCAGCCGGCGGGCCGGCGCACCCACACCAGCGTGAACCAGCCGGCCTGGTCCTCCGCGTCTCCGCCGGACAGCACGAATCGCGCGGTTGCGAGCGCGACATCGGGCGTGAGCGGGTGCAGGGCCAGCTGCTCGAATCGCAGTTGCTGCTTCGGCTTTCCGTCGCGGAAATACGCCTCGCGGAAAGCCTTCTCGATCGGCGCGACGCCCGGGCGCGGCCCGTTCTTGATCATGAAATTCACGTCTTCGTCATAGATCGCAAGATGACCGGGAAGATCGCCGCGATTGAAGGCCACGACCGAGGCCTCGAGGCTCCGGCGGATCTCCGCCTCATCGGATTTCCAGCGTTCCGGCGGGACCGGAGTGTCGGAGGCTTGCGCCGCGCTTGCGATGAGCAACAGGGCGGCGAGGGTGGTGAAGTGGAAGCGGCGGCGGTTGTTCAAGACTTTCTCCCGTAAATCACGATGACATCGTGCGGTCCAGCGTCGCGGTCGCGCGCGCGCCGGTTGATCCGATTGTGTCCGTCGATGAGGTAGTACGCGCCCGTCCATTCGAGGATGAGTATCGGCAGGTCGTCGCGTTTTGGCTGTGCGCGATCGTGGGAATCGGGATGTACGAGCGGTATCAGTTTCTCGAGCGGCCATTTCCCGGTTGAGGCCGTGAGCATGTCACGCGTAAGCACCGGCGGCGCCGCCGGGAGGCGCAGCATCCCGTCCATCGTCATCACGAAGCGATTCTTCCGCCACAGGCGGTTCAGCGTGTCGATCCAGCTATCAGTCGGACGGCGGCGATGGAAATCGAGCTGGCTCTCGACCAGCTTCCAGATGTTGGTGTCGTCACCGGCGTCCATGAGTCGTCGATCAGCCCGTCGGCAGTTCTTTGTAAAAGACGACGGTGTCGTGCGGCGTGACGCCATCGGGATCGAGCGCATACCGCGGAATCGTACCGACGGTCGTCCATCCGAGCCGCCGATAGAGTTTTTCGCCGGCGTCGTCGCGTTTCGAGTCGAGCGTCAGCAGGCGGAAACCGGCGGAACGGGCCTCCGCTTCGAGTGCCTGCATCAGTTGCGTGCCGACGCCGCGACGCCGCGCCCGGCGGTGCACGAGCAATTTCATGACATCCGCGCGGTGCGGCTGATTGGGCGCCCAGGCCGGATGAAGCTGCACCGCTCCGGCGATGCCTTCGGGGTCGCGGGCCACGAGGCAGATCGCGCCGGAAGCGGAGGCGGAAAAATTGCGCCGCCACCAGGCCTCCGCTCGTTCGGCCTTTAGCGGCGCGAGAAAACTGACGGCCGCGCCGGACTCGACGGCGTCGATCAGGAGCGCCGCGAGGGACTTGAGGTCCGCTTCGCTCGCCGGCAGCTTCAGGCGCTCGATCATGAATCCTTCTCACCAGTACTTTGGATACGCGGCATCGCGAGTGACGTTGTTGTAGATGAGTGCGACGGCCACCACGATCAGCGCGCCGACCAGCGTCGGAAACAGCAGGAAAGACCAGCCCGGCTGCATCAGGAAAACGATGACGGGATTCGAGCCAGCGGGCGGATGGACCGTGCGCGTCAGCATCATGACCGCGATCGCGGTGCCGACGGCGGGCGCGACCGACCACCAGTGCGGACCGAAGGCCGTCAGGAACGCGAGACCGATCAGCGAACTCAGGAAGTGACCTAGGATCACGTTTCTCGGCTGCGAGAACGGCACGTCGGGAAAGCCGAACACCAGCACGCAGGATGCGCCGAACGAGCCGAGCACCAGGGCGACTGCCAGGTAGTCAGTCAGGAGTGCAACCGTTGCGATAGCGATAAAGCCGCCGAGCCATGCGAGTGCGGCGGATCTAACGGTTGGTTGAAGGGGCAGAGGGGCGCTGTCACCCCGGATTTTCTTGAGTAGCGTCATTCGATCTCCCCAGGTGCCATTCCCAGATCTCGCCATCCTCAGGATGCGTGACGGAGCCGGCGAAAGTGAATCCAAGTTTACGGAGTATCGCATTGGAGGCGTTGCGCTCCGCCCTCGTTTGCGACGTGATGAGAAGATCGGGGCGCGTCACGCGAGCGAGCGCGATCAGTGCCTTCGCCATCGCGGTCGCGATACCGCGGCCTTCGAATCCCGGAAAAGTGAAGTAAGCGATCTCTACCCGTTCGTCTTCCGGCGCGCATTTGTACGCGCAGGTTCCGACAATCTGGCCGTCATCGACCGCCAGGTAACCAATCCAGGGCGGCTCAAACCCGGACCGCCGATACAGGTCCGCGGTCGCTGCCATGACTTCCGCGGCGATTTCCGGAATCTCGCCAACAGGTGACGCCGGCTCGCCTTCGGCAGTGATTGCAATCAATTGCACAGTAAGTACGCCTCGAGATTGAAAGATGAACCGGTGGCGGTCACTCCATCGTGATGATGACTTTGCCCCGGGCGCGCCCTGTTTCGAGATAGCGGATGGCCTCGGGAACTTCACTCAACTTGTATCGCCGGTCGATGACCGCTGTGATGTCGCCCGACTGCA
>JANLWE010000069.1:0-8653 GCA_031364365.1 Gammaproteobacteria bacterium
GACCGAGATCACCTCATAGCTGAGGATGTAGCCGGCCTTCTTGGCAGCTTCCTGCTCCTGCTTCCAGGTGGTGCCGAGCCACTTCATGTAATCGTCGAACTTGCCGTCGACTGTCCGGATCCTGGACACGTTGACGACTGCCCCTTGCGAATAGGCGTGATCATCTGCAAGGGCCGCAAAGCTCGTGCACGCGAGGGTGGCGAATGCCGCATAGGCGGCCAACCGATACTTACCCAACATGTGAATCTCCCCTTTGTGAAAAATCGAGGCGTCAGGGCTGACTGACGCTTGGTCAGCGATACGGCCGGCCACGATTCGCCGGCCTGCCGTTTATGCAAGGACGGGCACGATGCGCTTACGCAGACAATTAGTCGAGAGTCTTGAGTCTGGTCACGAACTGGATCGCACCATCTGGGCCTCCCGGCATGTCTGACGCACCCGCTATACTCCTAAAGAAGAAGGAGCAAACATGAATACCCGGCGCCAATTCCTGATTTTTGCGCCACTCGGTGCGCTCTCTGCGGTCGCGGGCGCGCATGCGGGCGAAGAAACGGCCTCGCCGCCGCCCGGCGCGCCGCCAGCGTTCGGAACCGCGCCGCCCGTCGGTCCGGAAGTTACGCCAACGACTTTCGCCGAAGCGGAAAAACTGCTGCAGGTTTCGATGGTACCGGCAGAGCGCGAGATGGCTGCGTTGAGCTGGCGGCGCACGCTTGCTTCGGTGTACGAACGACGCAGCGGCCCGCGCACAGTTGCGATCGAATCCACGATTGCTCCCGCGACTCAATGGAATCCAGTGATGGCGGGCATGACCGCGGGTCCGGACCGCGATCGATTCGTGCGCTCCGATGGCGACCCCGGCCGCTTGCCAAGCAGCGATTCCGAGATCGCCTTCGCAACGGTCAACATACTTTCGCGTTGGATCGAGACGCGCAAACTCGCTTCCGAACGATTAACCGGCATCTATCTGGAGCGCATCCGGCGCTTCGACCCGAAGCTTCGCAGCATCATCACGCTCGTGCCCGAACATGCGCTCAGCAGCGCCCGCAAGGCCGATGCGGAAATCGCGGCAGGACAATACCGCGGCCCGTTGCATGGTATTCCGTACGGCCTGAAAGACCTGCTCGATACCGCCGGCATTGCCACGACTTATGGTGCCGAGCCATTCCGCAATCGCATACCGGCGCAAGATGCCGCGGTCGTCGCGCGGCTCAATGCCGCCGGGGCGGTGTTGATCGCCAAGTTGAGCCTCGGCGCGCTGGCCTTGAACGATATCTGGTTCGGTGGCCAAACCATGAATCCGTGGCTGCTCGAAGAAGGCGCATCCGGTTCCAGCGCCGGGCCCGGTGCGGCCACAGCAGCAGGTCTGGTTGCGTTTGCGATCGGGAGTGAAACCGGTGGCAGCATCGTCGCGCCGAGCATGCGCTGCGGCATTACCGGATTGCGCCCGACTTACGGCCGTGTCGCGCGTACCGGTGCAATGACTTTGTGCTGGTCGCTGGACAAGCTGGGTCCGATGACGCGCTGCGTCGAGGACGCGATGCTTGTGCTGCAAGTTATCGCGGGCATGGATGCCGGCGATCCTGGCAGTGTGCCAAGCAAGCTTGATTTCGATGCCGGCGGCTCGGTGCGCGGACTGAAAGTTGGCTATTTTCCAGACTGGATGAGCAAGGCTCCGGCCACCGACGTCGATCGGGCGGCGTTGCAGGCATTGCGGCAGTCGGGCATGGTCGCCACCGAAGTGACGCTGCCCGACTGGCCCTACGATTCGCTCAATATCTTGTTGTTCGCCGAGGCCGCCGCCGCATTCGAGGAGCTCACACTGAGCGGGGATGATGACCGGTTACGGGTGCAACTGCCCGATGCCTGGCCCAACCTGTTTCGGCAATCGCGTTTCCTGTCGGCGGTGGATTTCGTTCAGGCCGATCGCCTGCGGCGCAAAGTGGCACTGGAAATGGCGCGCATTTTCAGCCAGGTCGATGTGTTGCTGGTGCCCTCGCTGCGCAGCGAAATGGTGACCATATCCAACTTTACCGGACATCCCTCGCTGACATTGCGTACCGGCTTCGTGAAGGTCGCCGAAGCGCGCAGTGACTGGGCACCGGATCCAGCCAACCCGCTCCCGACATTCTCGCCGCCACGACGGGTGCCGCATGGCGTCACCTTGATCGGCCGACTGTTCGACGAAGGCACCATCGGTCGTGTGGGAATCGCACTCGAACGGGCGTCCGGCGTTGGCGCTGAGCCGCCACCCGGCTTCCAAGGCTAGCGGCCTTGCTGATTGCCGAGTTTTTTCGAAGCTGTGCTATAAATAACTCGTACCGATTCCACGTCTTGTGGTTCGAGTCCTACATACCAAACAGGGGAATTGATTCATGCGTCAGCTTACATTCAGGTTTACACCCGTCGCGGCGTTTCTCATTGCCGGATTTGTGATCGTCGGAGCCAGTCCGGCGGCCCGTGGCCAGGAGGCCGCGCCTGCGGCCGGTCCGATTACACTCAATACGCTTGCACCCGGCGTGACCGCCGAGGTCCTTGCCGCTGCCCCGTCCACTGTGGCGCCGGGTCAAACCGTCTACGTCGCCCGTTTCGTATTCCAGCCGGGAGCCGAGATCTTTCCTCATAGTCACCCGGGCACGACGGTGCTGGGCGTGGTCTCCGGCTCCTTCGGATGGACGCTGAAGGCAGGCACTGCTCACGTCATTCGTGGCGCGGGTGCAGGCGCTACCGGACCGGCCGAGGACCTGATCACGCCCGGCACTGATGTCATCCTGAAAGCAGGCGACGCCATTTTCTACGAGTCGGACGTGGTGCACACTGCGCGTGGCGCTGGCGACACCGAGTCCGTGATCCTCGGCTCTCTGGTACTCAAGGCGGGCGCCCCCCTCTTGATGCCAGCCGACATGAAGATGGATATGCCGGCGACCTAGCAGTACCTGGCCCCAGGCGGCCGCCCGGCGCATCCGCGTCGAGCGGCCGCGCCTGCCATGATTGGCTCCTGTTCCAGGAGATTGGATCGATGCGCCACAGAGATCCCAAAGACTGGCCCGCAATCTGGCTGATTCTCCTGGCGATTGCTGCCTGCGACCGGGCACCTGACCCAGGTTCCAGACCTGAAGTCGCGGATGCGCCGGCTGCGGTTGCGCTCGATCTCAGCGAGTTCGATATCCAGGCGCTCCAGCAGAAGATGCAAGACGGCAGCCTGACTTCACGACGAATCACCCAGTGGTATGTGGATCGCATCACCGAAATCGATGATGCCGGCCCAACGCTGAACTCGGTAATCGCAGTCAATCCCGATGCACTGACCAGCGCCGATGCGCTCGATGCCGAGCGTCGCGCCGGCAAAGTTCGCAGTCCACTGCATGGCATTCCGATCTTGCTCAAAGACAATATTGACACCGCTGATCGGCAGCTGACGACGGCTGGATCGCTCGCATTGAACAGTGTTCCCGCACGACGGGATGCTGAGATCACCCGGCGCTTGCGCGAGGCCGGGGCGGTGATTCTGGGTAAGACCAATCTCAGCGAATGGGCCAACTTTCGCAGCAATCGCTCGAGCAGCGGCTGGAGCGCGGTCGGCGGCCAGACACGCAATCCGTATGTCCTGGACCGCTCCCCATGTGGGTCGAGCTCGGGTTCCGGCGCCGCCATTGCCGCGAACCTGGCGGCTGCGGCCATCGGCACGGAGACCGATGGCTCAATCGTCTGTCCAGCGTCGATCAATGGCATCGTGGGCCTAAAGCCCACACTTGGTCTGGTCAGTCGGCAGGGCATCGTGCCGATTGCCCACAGCCAGGATACGGCGGGGCCGATGACCCGCACGGTCGCTGATGCCGCGATCATGCTCGATGTCATCGCCGGCAGCGACGCCGACGATCCCGCAACTACCGAGGCCGACCGCAGACGCGCGCATTATCGTGACGCGCTGGAGCAGGCAAGCCTGCAAGGTCGCCGCATCGGCATTGTGCGCAGCATCGGCGGTGACGACGACCGTGGCAAAGCCATCCTCGAGACGGTGATCCAGACATTGCGCGCCCAGGGAGCCGACGTCATCGACCCGGTGGTCCTGCCACACAATGGCGAATACGACAAGGATGAAGGCACGGTGCTCGCGTACGAGTTCAAGAGCGACCTGGGGCACTATCTGCAGCGGCGTGAGGTCGCGTCGTTACAGAGCCTGTCCGACGTGATTGCGTTCAACGAACGGGAGGCGGAACGCGAGTTGAACTGGTTCGGCCAGGAGCGCATGAGTGAAGCACAAAGCAAAGGTGATCTGAACTCCCCCGAGTATCGCGCAGCGCTCAAGCGCGCTAAACGATTGTCCGGACCGGAAGGAATCGACGCTGCGCTGAAGAAGCACAAGCTCGACGCGCTGGTTGCGCTGACACAGAGTCCCGCATGGCCCATCGACCTCATCAATGGAGACAGCTGGGCCGCCGGCTTCAGCAGTTCCACGCCCGCTGCAGTCGCGGGTTACCCGAGCATCACTGTGCCGGCCGGTTTTGTGCACGGCCTGCCGATGGGCATATCGTTCTTCGCAGGCGCTTGGCAAGACGTTCAGGTCCTCGCCCTCGCCCATGCCTTTGAACGGGCACACGCGGCACGCCGACCACCACGCTTTGTGTCCTCGATTGGATATCACGGCGAGGCACAAGCCAGGCCGTAAGTGTCGCGCGTTGATTGCAGCCGCTGAGTGACCTAACGGGCTATTTCAGCCGGAAATCGAAGTACTTGCGGACATTCTCCTCGATTTTCCAGGTGCCCTTGAAATCGGCTTCAACGACAAATGCGTCACCAGCATTCACTGTTACCGGCTTGCCGCCATCCGGCGTAATGGTTATGCGTCCCTCAAGCAAATGGACAAACTCGTAGGCGGTATAGGTCGCGTGATAGGCGCCGACTGTGCACTCCCATACGCCGGCAAGCATGCTGCCGTCTGATGATGTGTGCAGCGCCCAGGTTTTCATTGAAGGATTGCCTGCAATCTTTACCCAGCCGTCAAGGTCGTTTGTATCTGGTTTGATGCCTGCGGTCCCGCCAAGTCTGGTTATGGTCTGCATGCTCTACCCTCTAAGAGGATGACAGCGATTACTTGGCTGTCTTTAACCACAGCAATGGGCCCTTCCCAGCCGAGTATAGACGTGTCTCGTGTCAAGGCTTGATTGTGGTGCCAGGCGCGGGCCGGGGTCGATCAGCGGCCGATGGTCTCCCTCGGCGTCAGGCAGCCCCCCCTCCCCCGGGGCGAACGCCACGGGTTCACCGCAAGCGCAACCGCTTCCCGCTCGCGCACTCTTCGCACCTGCGCGTTTAGGTCACACTAGAATAGCCCGTTTGATATTCCTATCCTAAGCCGTTTCCTAGTTCCTAGAAGGGAGAAAACAGATGCAACCGATGCGCCGGCTCAAGAGCCTGTTCCCCGCAACGCTGCTGCTGGCACTGGTCGCCACAGCGGCAGCTCAGGACGTAAACATCACGCAACCGGTCGCGGACCTCGAGAAGCTGCTCGCCGCCGAACCGATGGTGATCACGCAGGCCGAGATCAGCCGGCCTACCGCCAAGGGCGACTTCACCTTGCGGGCTGAAATCTCCTTCGGCGGGGCACCACCTCTGCGCGTGAAGTTGCGCAAGGCTGCGCCGGGCGCGGACTCCTTCAACAACGTCCCGCGCTACGAATTCGCGGCCTACGAGCTGCAGAAGCTTTTCCTCGATCCTGCCGAGTACGTGGTGCCACCCACTCTGCTGCGCATGGTGCCGCTGGCGGACTTCGCGAAGTATATGCCCGACGTTGATCGCACGTTTTCCGCCGCCGACCAAGTGCTCGCCGTGGTGCAGTATTGGCTGAACGACATCGATGTGGTCGTGGACGTCTACATCCCCGCGCGTTTTGCCGCCGACCCGGTCTATGCGCGCCACATCGGCCAGCTCAACGTGCTCACGAATCTGATCAAGCATCGTGACGCGAACCTCGGCAACTTTCTGCTCGGTAAAGCGGAGGTCGGCGCGCGCGTATTTTCGGTTGATCACGGTATCGCCTTCGCGTCGGACGCGAGTGAGCGCGGCGAAGACTGGAAGGACATGCGCGTGAAGCGACTTCCGGCCGACACCGTCGAGCGGCTGCGCCAAATCACTCCGCAACTGCTGACGGATCGGCTGGGTGTGCTCGTGCAATGGCAGCTCGAAGGCCGCAGCTACGTTCCCGTGGCGAACGGCAGTAACTTGTCGGAAAAGCGTGGCGTCCGCCGCGAAGGCAACCAGCTGCAAATGGGCCTGACCAAGCTGGAGATTCACGAGGTGCATCGACGGTTGACGAAACTGCTCGAGCGCGTCGATGACGGTGAGATCACCTTGGTGCCCGCCGAAGGCGCCTGAGAAATCCATCGATGTCCGCGTCCCGCTGCCCGAGACTCGGAATCCTGCTTGCCGCATTGATCGCCGTCATTGCCTGCAGCAGCCCGCGCGAGGCGCGGGCGCAATCCGCGCAGGTGCAATGGAGCGGAATCGAGCGCGTGGTGGCTTTCGCGGACGTGCACGGCGCCTACACCGAACTGCTCACGTTGCTCCGCGAGACCGGAATCCTCGACGCGCAGGACCGCTGGGCGGCCGGGCACACGCACGTCGTGAGCCTGGGCGACCTGCTCGACCGTGGCGCCGATTCGCGCAAAGTCATGGACCTGCTGATGCGCCTGCAGGACGAGGCACAAGCGGCAGGCGGGCAACTGCACGTCCTGCTGGGCAACCACGAGGCAATGAACCTGCTCGGCGATTTGCGCTACGTCGATGCCGGAGAATACGCTGCTTATGGAGACATGGAATCGGCCGCCGAACGCGCGCAAATGCGCCAGGGGTGGGAGGCGGCGCAAGGCGCAGGATCCGGCACCGCCTTCGACCAGAAGTTTCCGCCCGGGTATCTTGGGCACCGCGCTGCCTTTGCACCCATGGGCACGTACGGCCGGTGGCTGCTGACGCTGCCCGTAGCGATCGTGGTCAACGACTCGCTCTTCATGCATGGCGGACCCTCGCAGATCCTGCGGGGAATGAGTCTGCAGGAACTGAACCTGCGCTACCGCACAGCACTCACGGACTATCTCGGGCTTGCCGCACGGCTTGAACAGTCGAATCTCCTGCAGGCCGGTGACGCGTACGACGCCCGGCCGCAACTCGCCAAGGATCGACTGGCGGCCGCAGCAGCCGCGAGCGGCGACAAATCGGATGCGGCGTTGACTGAAGTGACCCAGCGCTTCGAGGCGGCTGCCAGCAACGCCCTGCTCTCGGAGGAAGGCCCCAATTGGTACCGCGGCGCCGCTTTATGCAACGAGGCGGCCGAAGCCGACGTGCTGTTGCCGCTGTTGCAACAGTTCGGTGCCAACAGGCTGGTGGTCGGCCATACGCCGACCCGCGATTCCCGCGCAGTCACCCGCTTCGACGACCGCGTCGTCAAACTCGACGCCGGCATGAACCATTCGGTGTACAACGGCCGGGCCGCGGCACTGTTCCTGCAGGCGTCCGGACTCAGTGTCCGCTATGCCGGGCAATCCGAGGCCACGCCACTGCAGCCCGAAGGCCTGTTCGTTGCGCCCAACGAATTCGATGACGCGAGCGTGCTTGCGGCGCTGCGCGACGGCGAGGTGACCGTGACGGGCCCGCGCGGCCCGAACCAACTGGACGTCTCGGTGAGCCACAGCGGCAAACGCTTTCCCGCCGTGTTCCAGCTTCGTGCCAAAGATGCGGCCGGCAAGGAAGTGGCGGCCTACCGGCTCGACCGTCAGCTGGGACTCGGCCTCGTGCCGGTCACGGTCGAGCGCGAAGTGCAGAGCCAGCGTGGCGTGCTGCAGGGACGTCCGCTCAAGTGGGTCACGCAGGCCGAAGTGCAGCAGCAATCGTTGCGCGGCGGTGGCTGGTGCAGCGCCCAACCGCAGTTCCAGCTGGTCTATGCATTTGACGCGCTGATCGGCAACGAAGGCCGCACCGCCGAATCGTTGCTGTTCGATTCGGACGACTGGTTCGTCTACGTTACCTCGCACGAGCGCGCCTTCGGCACCACCAAGGGCCTGCCCGCGTACCTCAAGGCGCGGCCGCCGACCCCGGGCGCGGAAGTCCGTCGTCGGCTGGGGGCGCTCGACGAGGCGAGCTTGCAGGCAGCGCTGGGTGATCTGGTCAGCGCACGCGAGCGCAAGGCAATTCTGGAACGTCGGGACGCGTTGCTGGCCCTGCCCGCGGCAGCGGCAGCGGCAGCGGCAACTACCACATCACCCTGAGCCAGTGCGGCGGCGGCGCGCGTCAGCGCGTCACGCGTCTGGCCACGAACGTGCTGCGGGCCTCGAGCCCTTCGAGGTTGGAGGCGATGACCGTGATGCGCAGCTCTGCGATTTCGACATTCAATGGAGCCTTGCCGACAAAGGCCTGCAGCCGGACATTGAACCGTATCCAGTGCGGCAATCGGTGCCCATTGTCGCAGCGGGCCCGCAGCACCAACACATCGCCCGGTTCCGCGTCGTAGAACGCCGTCGGCGCAACCGGGTGCAAGAACGATTCGCCGGGCGCATAGAGCAAGTCGGGAATGGGCTCGACTACTTCGGGCGCCACATTCACCGCGTTCTCGCGCGACTTGCGACCGTAGTCGCGCCCCATCACCAGCGCGAGTACTCGCGCTGGT
>JANLWE010000077.1:0-42621 GCA_031364365.1 Gammaproteobacteria bacterium
AAAAAGTGTGCAGAAAAAGTTGACAAGCATTTAGGGTTTAATAATATGATTCATCGTCTCAATAGCGACGGTTGGGGATAAACGGTTAAGTTCTAATCTCAAATAGCTGTTATACACAGCAACGCGTCTGCGGCTCGTCCTCAACGTGGAGAGCTACGAGTATCCTACGGAGTCCGGTCTGGATCTGGAGGGAATCGGCGTCCGTCTGCTCATCCACTCCCACGACCGCCCGCCCGCTCCGGGACAGACGTCCCGGAGCGGGATTCGTCTGGCCGCCGGACAGCTGTCGGTCGTCACAGTTCAACAAACGGACGTTAGTGGGAGCGCCTTATCTGTGTTTTTTTAAATGTTTCTTCTTTCTGCTCGTTTGTTTCTTTTTTGTTTGTTTTGTTTGGTTCTTCATAGCCTTCCTAAGCACTGATGTGACACTTATATTGTTTGAATTTTCAAGAAAAAAGTGACAAAAAATATCGATTATATATTATTTAATGTTTAAAAAGTGAATATTGGCCAAAATTTATAGCATTTGCTTGCTTCAATAAATTCTACTATCACTTGAATTTGAAAATGATTAAACCGATAAATAATTTAAATTTAAACGTCATGAGGTTTAAGAGTAACAAGCGACTTGATAAATTTTTATAAATAAATACCATAAATGAGTGCAAGTAAATGTACCTTGTGTCGTTAATTATCTCAGCAAACGTTTAAGAGAAGCTGTTATACTTGAAGGACAGGTGACGCTCGTATCGTCTAAGGCAAGGCCCTGTTCCGAGATTGACGAATCACCGTCTAGCGATTGCATGACGTCATGCCAAACAAATCTAATCGTTGCTCGCTGCGGCTGTCGGCCATTTTGGACGACGAATCCAGGTACCGTTGCTCAGTGCCATCTGGTCACACTACGCTGAATTTCTTTTAGTCACAAATGTTAGAATAATGTTGCTATATGTATGTTGTGATTTTAACTTCAGTCGTTGGAATCATGAAACTCCTAGTTTAATAACGTTGTAAATAATGTAGTTAAAGAATTATTGGATAATTAATTGAATATAACCACAGGGAATGTAAATTTAAACATCTATTCTAAATCTCTTTCCAAATGAACGCTACCGCATTGTGGAAACGTGTTTATGCTTAATGCTTTGCATATGAAGATTAGATTATGTTTATTCAAAAGAATTGATTCGTTTGTCAGCATTTCAAACGTGCTATCGGAAAAGAAATATAAACATGCAAAAATGTCTAAGATATTATGCAATGAAATTTTATGCTATTGCATGATAGGAATATGCAGCGTGCATACTGTATACACTTATGTAAACACTTGCGCAGCTTCAGATGGCAGAGCTAAGATATGCTCAACCATTCAACATCTCACGTGCGTTCTGACTGTCGCCGGTACGGTGCTCAATTTTATTTATTCAAACTAAACATCCACGGCTTGTAAGATTAGGGATTGCTTAACCCTTTCCCTGACGACCGTCGCTACTGAGACGATGCATCCAATTATAACTGCACACTTTTTCCATTTGTCAGCAGCGTAAAATGCACCGGCGGCGGGCGAACGCCCCGCCGGCGGTGCATTTTATGCTGCAGACAAATAAAAAAGTCTGCAGAAAAAGCAAATAAATATAATTATCATAATTGAATGAACGTCTCAATACCGAGGGTCGTCAGTTAAAGGCTTCATAGAGCTACATGTAATCGTCTTCAAGCTGTACTCGTATCACCTTTACATCCATCATTTTATGTAGACCTTATGTACCGGTAATTAGGAGATAAAATTTGTCAAATTTGTCTTTTCAATGTATCTATATGCGCACATTTTGTTATCCACTGAAAGTGACGCTAAAATATACAGCAATTTTTATACTTATGTGACTTTGAGTTTTGCGAAGAGCGTTTAATTTTTGATGTTCTAAACTTTGTCGTTTGTCTGGATTGACTTTAAGTCATCTTATCTGCAAGTCGAATGTTCATTTTCACGCAGCTCTAATTTGTTGTAATTTTTGGTTCGCGCTTGACTATTTACATGCCATTTGATTATTTAAATAATTTGTATCGCATCCATTTTAAAAATTAAATTCCAATTTGAATCTCGACAAAAAATCATTTCCCTAAAACTTTGCAAAGTTGACACCCTCGTTTTTGCACTCCCTCAGACAACCCCATCGCCAGTTCCGCCGCACCCTGTCCCTGCATTGAACCCTGCTGCCAGCACCTGTACGCCTTAGAAACATCCCAAACGCAGCTCTACTCCCAGCATTCGTTCTCGCTGCCCCACTCGGGGGCGGCGGGGGCGGCGGGGGCGGCGGAGGTGTAGCGGCCATCGGAGCCGGTGCCGGTTCCTCGTGACCGAACTCCTTGCGGAACGAGATGCCGTAGGTCCTCGGTTGGTTTGTCAGAAAGCCCGTCCGCGCTACACGTCCGCGTTCCTGGTCAAGGGCAAGTCGCGCCGATTCGTCGCTTACGTTGTTGACGAACAACGCGGCCTCCCAATCATCACCCTGTACACCAAAGCGCAGGTTTCCGATGTCATAGGCGGGCAACAGCGGATCGAAAGTGAAGGTCGTAATGTTCGGCGCGCCGAAAGTGCGGACCGTAAAGGTGTCGAAACCGGGACGCTGGTCATCAAGCTGCGTGTAGCGGCTGCCGACGTGCTGGTATGCCCCGGAGACAAAACCATCAACCATCGCAGTCATCGGCCAACGGTAGGTTGCATTGGCAGCTAACTGGAATTCCGGAACGGCCGCCATGCGGTTCCCATCCTCAAAGCCTGCAATCGCAGGTAAAATCGTCGAATCAATCTGCGACTCGACCATCGTGGCCGAAATGCCGAAATCAAATCGATCAGTCGGCTGCGCCGACAATTCGAATTCGACGCCAGTCGAGTGTGCTTCCGGAACGCTGACGATGATACGCGACGAACAGCTCCCGGCTACCACAGGCACTCCGAAGTCGTCGATTTCCGCATGGAATGCGGAAATATTGAATTGCGCCCGCCGATCCGCAAACGCGATCTTGGCACCCAGTTCGAAGTTGGTCAGCACTTCATCCTTGAATGTTGGATACCCACCATAGGTCACCAAGTTCGCTGCTGAGCACAGACCGGTATTGAGCGGGTCATTGATGCCGCCAAGGCGGAAACCCTGTGACACTTGCGCGTTCAACTGCACGTTCTCATTCAGATCATAAGAAAGCAGCACGCGTGGTAGGAAACCACTCGAATCCAACGATTGCGGACCATTGTTCGGCTCATCTGGCCCCAAGTCAGAATCGGCATAGAGGCCGCCAAAGTACAGTACCCGGTCTTCGGAGAAATCGTAGAAGCGCCCGCCGACTGCGAGACTGGTCCGCTCGCCGAGGCTGAAATTCAACTCTGCGAACAGCGCCAGTTGATCGATTTCATACGGTATGTCCGAGAAGAACGGTGTATCTGGCGGCGACCCCAGGTTTACGCTGTCGAAACAGGTCGGGTTGCCGGCGCAAGCGCCGACGACCGGTGCCAGAATCTGCTCGATGATGTCGTCATAGCCCGCCGTCGGCAGCGTCTGGCCGTAGTGCCGATCCATCTGGCTGTAGAAAGCGCCTGCGAGCCACTGGAAACCGCCGTCGTAGTCGGACGCGACACGAAGTTCCTGCGTGAATACCTCTACAGTCGTGCTATCAAACAGCGGGGAATCGGTCCTCACTTCGGCCGAGGTGGCGGGGCGCGCGGCGCCCAGGTCGAAGGTCACGCTTCCGGTCAACTGCGACGCGTCGCGCTTCACGAGAATGTCGCGGTCGGTGTAGGAAGTTATCGAAGTCAGCGTGTGATTGCCAGTGCCGGCCTCGATCGTCAGATCGGCCAGCATGAATTCGTCCTCGAACTTCTCTTGCAGTTGGATGTACTGCTCTCGATCGCGAAGCGTCACGGCGGGTTCGGTGGTCGTATTCGGATTGCCCAGCATGTTCCAGACGTCGGTGCGGTTGAAGCCGTCCATTTCCACGTTCTGATAGATGACACGGGGCGTGACCACCACGTTGTCGGTCAACTCCCACCGCAATGCCAGCCGTCCACCGGTTCGTTCTCCGCTATTCACGTCTTCGTCCAGCGATCCGCCCGGGCCGTGGGCGTCGATGAAGCCCGGAATGTCGTCGTAATAGCCAACGAGGCGCAACGCCGCGCGGTCGCCCATCGGCATGTTCAACATCGCCTTGAAGTTTCCGCCCGTGCCGCCGTCGTCGATCGAGCTGAAGCCAATCTCAGCGTCGCCATAGCTGTCGGAAAGGTCAGGCTGGTTGCTGATGTAGCGAACCGTGCCTGCAAGGGAGCCCGAACCGAACAGGGTGCCCTGCGGACCGCGGAGAACCTCGACGCGGTTCAGGTCATAGAGCACGAGATCCGGCGTGAAGAGCGACAACGAGATTACGGACTCGTCCATATATACGCCGACCTGCTCCTTGACACCTGCCAAGTCGCGGTCGGTCTTGCCGGCCGAAATGCCGCGCATGCCGACCTGACTCTGGCCGGGGCCGAGGTTCTGGACCGAGAGGCCCGCGACGTTTCGCGACACGTCCTCGATGTTTTCGGCGCCGGCGGCGCGAAGCTGTGCTTCGGTCCGCGCGCTGATGGCGAACGGTACGTCCTGCACCGACTCGGCGCGTTTGCGCGACGTGACGATGACTTCGCCGAGCACCGTCTGGGCGGCCGCGCTATGCGCAAGCACGAGCGCCACGGCGGTAGCCACCAGAGATGCCGGTCGCGGCCGGAGATAGCTTTTCATAATCCTGTCCCTGTTGCTGCCCGTATCATGGGCGGTGTTGTGTGCAAGAGTGTCTCTGCAATCGGAATTTGCCGCAAGTATGAGTGGTTGTTGCTATTTAGCGACGCCTGCGGCGGTGTCCGCAAAGCGGTCCGGAATGGTGGGCCCGCTGGGATTCGAACCCAGGACCAAGGGATTCGCGTGGTCCTGCCGTTTCCGGCAGGCGCGGACTATCTCTTCACCCGCCCCCGGTCCGGGGGGTGAGGGTGCGGGACGCTCTTGCCTGTCATCAAGGGCACTTCAAGCCCTCAGGTAGTCTCTGCACCTTCCGGCGGTGCACCGCCGGCTCGGCTCAGGATTGCCATCAGCCGCCCGGGGCGCTGGAAGGTTTCCCTGAATTCGTCCCGTCCACCCGGCATCTTTCAACGCCGAGGCACCTTTCCAAAAAAGATGAGTCCCCTGCTCTAACCACTGAGCTACAGGCCCGGCCGGAGTCTAGCAAGGACGCGCGGCCAGCGGCCTTTACTCGCGCAGGTAGCCCCAGGCATGCAGCCGGTCGCTGTCCTCCTCGCTCCAGCGGTCGCCGATGTCCTCGCGGTAATACATGTTCGGAATCATCACGTTCTTGACCCGGTTATAGGCCTGCTTTTGCGCGTGACGCATGCTCGGCCCGGTGCCGCAGACGATCAGCACCACGCCGGAGGTGCCGGTCACGAGCCACTCCCCGTTCACGAGCTTCACGTCCTCGAGGTGGAAGCCCTCGCGCGACTTGGTCTTGAACAGGATGACCGCGTCTTTCGAGCTGGTCTCGAAGCGCTTCGGGTCGGTGTATGGAAACGGCGGCACCACGACGCGCACGCCTACCTGGAATCCCGTGCGCGCGCGCAGGCGCGTGAGGGTGCCGGCCGCGAGCCCGTGCAGCAGCTCGCCCATGGGCGTGAGCAGGCCCTCCTGCTGGATGCTGATCGTCGGGTAGCCGAAGCGCGCGGTGAACTCGAGCGGATAGACGCCGTTCGCGTTCACGATGCAGTTGACGTCGATGTAACCGACGTAGCCCTCGCGCGCGAGCGCCGGCTCCATCTTGCGCAGCGTCTGGTTGAAGATCTTGTTGGGCTCGCTCCAGAACATGGCCGTGCCCATCTCGCCGGTGGATGGGCCGATGTCGCCCGGAAACAGCTTCTTGTGCTCGAAGTTAACGCAAATCGGGTAGACGAACTCGCGCCCATTGAAGAACGCGCCGGTCGCGACCTCGACGCCAAGCACGCGCCGCTGCAGCTGGAAGTTCGGAATCTGGTTGGCCCAGGCCCGTTTGTAGTCCTCGAGCACCTCGATGACGTCGCGGCCATCCTCTTCCTCGCCGACGAACAGCAGGCCCTTGAGGTTCTGGGCCTCGCCGCTCGGCTTGATGACATAGCGGTTCGGGTTCGAGCGCACAAACGCCGTGGCCTCGTCGAACGAGGTGAAATCCTGCTGCGGGATGATGTTGACGCCTGCCGCTTTCAGCTCGGCCTGCCCGAACCCGCGTTCGTCCTCGAGACGGTCTGTGTACGGCGTGCCGCCGACGACCCGCTTGCCTTTCCTGCGGAGTTCCTCGGCAAGCGTGCCATGTCCGAGCACGTCGTCGAACACGACGACGTCGGCCCAGTCCACCTCGGCGCACCAGTCGGCGGTCTGCGGCACGAATCCGGCCGTGATCTCCCGCTCCTCCTCGTGCTCGATGTAGTACTTCGCCTCGTGGCCTTCCTTTGTCACCTGCCAGGCGGTGTCGCCGATCAGGCCGTCGTAGGACACGAACAGGAACTTGAAGGGCACTTCGGACCTCCTCGGGCGCGCCGCGCCCGGAGCGCAAAGTTACACGGGCAGGGCCGCGTTAGGAATAGTTCTCATTCGAAGCAGCGCGGAACAGGAATTGAGACAATCCGGCGAGAACCGGCGACCGACCAAAACATCACCAGGAGCTTCCGATGACCGACGAAAGGCTTTCCCGCAGGCAGTTGCTGCAAGGCGCGCTAATAAGCATCGCCGCCGTCCCGGCCGCTTCCCTGCTCGCGCGCTCCGCGTCGGCCGAGACGCTCTCCGAAAGCGATGCGACCGCGAAATCGCTCGGTTATGTCGCCGACGCCAAAAAAGTGAATGCGGCAGCGAATCCGAACTACAAGGCGGGCCAGCACTGCGCGAACTGCATGCAGTACACCGGCAAGGCCGGCGCTGCCTCGGGTCCCTGCAATATCTTCCCCGGCAAGGACGTCGCCGCCCAGGGCTGGTGCAAGGTCTGGGTGCTGAAGCCCGGCGCGACTGTCGGCTGAGCCTCGGCCGCCGTCCGGCGGCGCCTGATTGACGGGAGCCGCCCGGCGCCCGTGTGGGTATGCTTCTCCGATGAACGACCCGCGTTTTCGGGACCGCAAGCCCGTCGCACTATCGACGGAGGGCGGCGAACGCCTGCAGAAAGTGCTGGCGGATGCGGGCGTCCTCTCGCGTCGCGATTCGGAATTCGCGATCCGCGCCGGTCGCGTGCGCGTCAACGGCCGGCTCGTGCTCGCGCTCCCCTGCCTCGTTGACGCCGCGAATGCCCTGATCGAATTCGACGGCGCCGTCATCGATACGCGCAGCCGCCAGGGCGTCCGCGCGCGCGAGCGGCTGTACCTGATGCTCAACAAGCCGCGTGGCGTGATTTCGACGGCGCGGGATCCGGGTGGTCGCGCGAATGTCGTCGACATGGTGCGCGCCGCGGTACCGGCCAGCGATCGCGTCTATCCCGTCGGCCGGCTCGACGCCGACTCGACCGGTCTGGTACTTCTCACGAACGACGGTGAGCTCGCGCACCGCCTCGCGCACCCGAGCCGCGGCATCGCGAAGGAATACCGCGTCGCCGTGCAGGGTGTGCTCTCGAGCGAAGCGCTTTCGCGCCTCGCGCAAGGCGTGTACCTCGCCGACACTGGTTCGCCGAAAGGCGGTGCGAAGCGCGCGCGACTGCAGGAAGTGCGCGTCCTCCAGCGGATGAAAGACCGACGCCGCGGCGACCTCTCGCTCGTGTCGGTGACGCTGCGCGAGGGTCAGAACCGCGAGATCCGCCGGCTGTTCGCGCGTGTGGGCCTGAAAGTAAAGAGCCTCGAGCGCGTCGCGCTCGGCGCGCTCAAGCTCGGCAAGCTGCCGCACGGTCATTTCCGTGCGCTCCGCAATGAGGAAATCCTCGCCCTGCGGCGCGCCGTCGATCTCGGGTAGGCGGGTGGCAACACACGAACAGAGGATTGCGGCCTCACTTCTCGCCGTCATCGTGTTCCTGATCGTGTTCGGCTCGCTGTATCCCTTCAGCTTCGCCGCGGACGCAACGACCGCGATTGACCTGCTGCGCGGGCTTTCGTTTGCGGGTACGACACGAAGCGATGTCGCCGCCAACGTGCTGCTCTACCTGCCGCTCGGGGCCTGCCTCGCCTGGCTGCTGGCGCCGCGTCACGGCGGCCTGGCCGCAGTCGTCGCGGCGACGCTTGCGGCCGCCCTGCTGTCCTTCGCCATCGAATTCGCGCAGCTCTACGAAACGCGGCGGGTCGCAAGCCTCGCCGATCTCGCCTGCAACGCCGCGGGCGCCTTCGCGGGCGCCTGTTTCGCGCTCGCCATCGCGCGCACGCGATTCCGGCTGCATTCCTCGCCGTTCGCGGGCGTGCTTCGTCATCCTGTCGCAGCCGCACTCCTGCTGTCGTGGATCGGCTATCGCCTCGCGCCCTTCGCGCCTGTCTTCGATCCCGGCAAATGGGCAGCGGCCTTCGCGCCGCTCGCAGGCAGCAGCTGGCTGGTGCCCGTCGCCGCGCTGCCCCAGTGGCTCGCCTGGCTGGTGCTCGTCCTGGTCTGCGGACGGCTCGCGCCCGGACGGTCCGTCGCGGTCGCCGCGGCGGCCATGGGCGTGGTGCTCGCTGGCCGCGTGCTGTTCGTCGGGATGAGTCTCGAGCCCGCCGAAATCATGGGCATGGCGGCGGCGCTCGCGCTCGCGCGCCCGCTCCTGAAACTGCCGCTACCGCAGGCGGCGGCGGGACTCGCCGCTGCACTCATGGTGTTGATCGCGATCCAGGGTCTCGTGCCTTTCGATTTCCAGCTCGCCCAGGACCGGTTCGCGCTGCTGCCCTTCGGCGAGTCGCTGACCCAGTACCGCGCGACCAACCTGTCCGACATGTTCCTGCGCTGCTTCACGAACGGCGCGCTGGTCTGGCTCCTGGCGCAGAGCGGCTTGTCAATCCTGGCGGCCATGGGTCTCGGCGCCGGGGTCGTGTTTTCGATCGAATTCCTGCAGACCTGGCTGCCTGGCCAGACAGCCGAAATCACGGATCCCCTGCTTGCCGTCTCCGCGGGCGGGCTGATCGCGGTCTTCGAACGCGATGCCGGCAGCAAATGACCGGCCAGACCCGAACAACGGGGAACACGCTGCACGGCCGATGGTCTATCGTCGCAGCATGATTTCCGTGCTCGTATTCCTGTTGCTTGCCGCCGCCGCACCCGAAGGCGTCGTTGCGGAGAACCCGGCGCCGCCCGCCGGAGCGGTCGTCGAAACCTCGGCCCCGATGCCCGCGGCAGATGTCGTCAAAGCACACGTAATGCCGGCGGTGCCGAAACAGCAGCTTCGTATCCTGCAGCAGGATTCGCGCATGGAGGCCTACGACCAGTTCCGCGGCCTCTATGAGACCGCGCGCTTCGACGAGGCCCTGCCCTACGCGCGGCGCGTCATCGAGTTGTCGGAGATCGATCCAGAACGCGATTACGAGTTGCCGATCGCCTACAACAACCTGGGTGCGACGCAGTACCAGCTCGGCGACTACCCGGCCGCGGCGGAAAGCTACGCGAAATCGCTCGAACTGCTCGAATCGACGCAGGGCATCTCGTCCCGGCGCCTCGTGGTGCCGCTCACCGGACTCGGCGCCGTGTACGCGGCGCTCGACCAGCATGTGCTGGCGGTCCAGCTCTTCGAACGCGCGCTGGCAGTCAGCCGCCGCTCCGAGGGCCTCTTCAACCTTGCACAATTGCCGCTGATCGAACAGGCCGCAAACAGCCGTTTCGCCATCAAGGATTTTGTCGGCGTAGAGCAGCAGCGTATGTACGCGCTCAAGGTCGCAGAACAGAATTACGGCTACGGCGACGAGCGCACGCTGCCGGCGATCCTGCAGCTCGCGTCATTCTACGAGTCGCTGCGCGAATACATCGCGGCGCGCGCAATGTATCTGCGCGCGCGCGATGTCGCTTTCAAGGAAAGTGGCGGCTTCAATCCGCTCGCGATCAAGAGTCTGGTGGGAATCACGCGCACCCACCGCCTGCAATACATGCTGGATCCGGACAAGCTCGAGAGCCAGCGGCCCACGCAGGACGAGCGCGCGGGCGAGTACGCCGGCGAGGTCTTTCGCGAACCGCGCGCATCGTCAGCCGCCGATCGCACCGGTTTCGAGTCCGCGCAGACCGCGCTCGAACTTCTGCGTGCGACCTCGGATCCGCCGAAAGACCTGCTGACCGAAACGCTGATCGAGCTCGGCGACTGGTACCAGTCGACGTTGCGGCCGACCCTCTCGGTTCTCTACTACGTGGAGGCGGCCACGATCCTGGAAGCCGAGTACGCATCGGATCCCCTGAAGGGTAATCCGCTCATGGCGCCGCGGATGGTGTTTTATCGCCCGCCAGCGGCCGCGACTCGCCGCCTCAGCACGCTGACCGGCCAGTACATGATCCGCAAAACCGTCTTCAGTTTGGCCGTCTCGGAAGCCGGCGAGCCGCAGAACGTCACGATCGTATCGACCAACATGACGCAAAGCCAGAAATCGCAGGTGATGCGCGCGGTATCCCGCGCAATCTACAGCCCGCGTTTCGCGAACGGCAAAGCGATCGCAACCGAAGACGTGACCTTCACTGGCGAATGGTACGAGGAGCAAGTCCCCGCAGAGGATCCGACTCCGGTCGCGACGCCCGCCCCGGCGGCGAAGTCAGACGCCGGAACCTGAGGGCGGCGGCTCCGGTTCAGGCGACGCCTCGGCGGGAGATTCCCCGACCGGCCTCTCTTCCACCGTCGGCAATGCGCGGGGCGGCGGACCGACCGGAGGCGGCGGGCTCTCCGGCGCCACTCTCGGCGGAAAACTGCCCGCATTCCGCATCAGCAGCCGCACCGATTCCTGATCGACCAGCTCGACGGCTATCTTGGCGCCCGCATCCCGCATCGCGCGCTGTGTCGCGATCTGCAGCGGTTCCTTGCTCGAGAGCGAGTGTGCTTTCTCGCGCCCATAGCCCGTCAACGTGAATGAATCCACGCGGGCGCCGCTGCTGTCGTAGAGTGTCAGCAGGTAGCGAATCGTCACGATGAACGCCTCGCCCGCCACATCCTTCGGCGTCAAGAAGGAAAATTCCTCGAACTTCGGCTCCAGCACGAACACGAGCGGCGGCTGGATGACGGATACCTTGGTTGGATCCTCGACGGGAATCAGTTCAGCAAACATCGCGTTCAGCAGCCAGTCGAGATTCGTCACGTGTGCGGGCCCGAGATTGATCTCGTAGTCGATGTTGCCCCGCGTTTCCCGGTGCACGTACTCGCGGAATTCCTTCGAGTAGTAGATCCCGACGCGCACGGGCAGCCGCTCGATCAAGGGCGGCGGCAGTTGCGCCTGCGTCGTGAGGCGTGTCGCCGTGCAGCCCGAAAGCAGCACGAGGCACAGGGCGGCGACCGCCGGGCGGATGCTCGCTTGTCTCATCAATTACTCCGTCGCAATGCGGTGCTGTTGCCTTCCGGCAATCCGACGAACACCCCGCCGTTCCGGGCCGACAGTATGCGCATCAGCGTCGCGTAACGCATGCTCGTGTGCTGGGGGTACTGGCCGGGAATCGGGAACCCGAGCGAATGGATGCGGACCAGGCGCTCGCCCGTGCCGGCCACGCGGTTGATGCGGTCAACCGTGTCGACGACTTCCTGGATCGACGGACCGGTAAACTCGTCGCCGAAGACGTAAATACTGATCGGGTGGTCGCGCGTCCAGAACGTCCGGACCGCCGCGATGATGCCTTCGGACGGACTCGAATTCGAGAACGCCTGCCAATTGCGGAAGCGGCCGAGAATCGCCCGCCGCCGCGCCGGCGAGTCCGGGATCCACTTGCCGCGGTATTCGCTGAACATGTATCCGCCTTCGTCATCCATGACCTGGATGCCCTTGAGTTTTGGATAGATGTTGAGCACTTCCCCAAGCTTCTCCTCTGCGTAGCGCCAGTTCTGCGACTGCATCGATCCCGAGGTGTCGACGATGAAGACCACGTATTCGCTGTCGATCGGGATGCCGGCGACCGGCTGGTTGTACATCTGTTGCCGGCCGCTCGCCTGCAGCTCCCTGGTCTCGTCGATCAGCACGCGGCGTGCGTTGGTGAGCGTTTCCGTGAGCTTCTTGAGCGCGTCTTCCTCGTCGGTGCTTGCCTTGTGCTTGCCCGAAATATCGGACAGGTCGCCGCGCAGCCGGGCGACACGCTTCTGTTCTTCTGACAGCTGCTCGATCCGCGCGCGCAGTTCCCGCTCGAGCACAATCGACATCCCGCGGATATCGAAAATCTCCTTCTCCATTTTTACGATCTGTCCGTTGAGGTCTACCTTCGCCTGCTCGAGCTGGATCGGCTGGCCGACCTCATTCAGCACCAGCAACAGGATGATCGCGCCGAATCCGCAGCAGATGCAGTCGAGGAAAGACATGCTGAAGGTTTCGGTATCGCGTCGCGTGCGGCGTTTCACGGCCAGTCCTTCGCCGGGCTCAGGAAGCCGCCGCCGGTCAACCGGGCCAGACGCCAGAAATAGATCGGCGCCGAGGGATCACCCTCCATCGGCAGCAACACGATGCTGATTTGCGGCGGCGACCGCGGCAGCGACTTGACCGCTTCCTGCATCAGGTCTTCGCGCTGCTCCATCGTCACGAGCGTGCGCATGAGTGGCGGCTTGTCGCCCTGCGTCGGCAGGCCGTCGGTCACGAGGATCACGTTGTCGGGTGCGGGATCCAGGGTCTTGATGACCGCAAAGGCGTTCTGCAGGCTCGATCCGCCCGTGGGCGCGGTCTTGCGCAGCGCCTGCAACGCGAGCTCGATCTGCCCCGCATCCTTCACGCTGAGCCAGCGGCCCGCGCTCCCTTCTACCAACGGGCGGGTCGCGGTATCGAAGGCATAGATCTGGAATTGCGTCGACTCCGGCAGGCGCGAGGCGATCCACTCGACGGTGTTGACCGCCTGCTGCCACTTGCTCGAAGCGATGCGCCGCTCCGGCGCCATGTTGCGCAGTCGAATGATGTTGACAAGCGTCTCGTCGAGCATGCTGGCGGACGAATCGACCAGCACCAGCACCCGCTTGCCGTCGATACGAAGGGTTACGAGCTGCTGCTTGTCCACGATCGGCACCCTGGACTCGCCGGACTCCGGCGGTGCAGCCTCCTTCAGCCGGCGCGTGCTTTCCGCGAGCGACTTGAGGTCCGCCTTCAGCCGCTCGAGGCTATCGCGGCGCGCAAGGGTGTCATGCTCGTAGCGCGCCAGTTCTTCCTCCGTCGTGCGGAGTTTTTCCAGCATTTCGCGCGACAGGCCCGCGGCACGGACGGTCCGGTCTTCGGTGGAATCAAGGGCGTTGCGCAACTCCGCAAGATGCTTGTACCCGTCGAGCACTTCCTGCTCGAGCCGGCGGGATTCGGCGGAAAGATCAGTGCTCTCCTTGATCCGGTGCAGGCCGGCCTGCGCGCTGATGATCGTGTAGAACAGCACGACCGCGCCGAAACCGCAGGAAATCACATCCAGGAAGGACATGCTGTAGGTGAGTGTCTGGCGTCGCGCCATTTCAGCCGACCGTCACCAGTTCGAAAACGACGCCTGGCGTGCCGACCCGGAGCCGGTCGCCGGGACGGAGCCCGATTTCGCCGTCCACGCGCTCGCCGTTCAGGAAGGTCCCGTGGCGGCTGTGATCACGAATGAATGCGCGGTCGGTACGTCGCACGAGCGTGCAATGCGCATGCGAAATCCCTTCACCCGCGCCGCCAAGCGCGATGCGCCGACCATCGCCAGGCCCCAGGCCGATCACGAGCGGCTGATCGTCGATCGCATACGCTCGGCCTTCATGGATGATGTGTGTCGCCGATGCCGCGCCTTCGCGACGGCGATCGCCGCCCGCAAGCGGATGGCTGCGCGCGAGCGCGGTTACAAGCGTGGGTGGATCGCCCGGGCCGATCTCGTCCGCGCGAGCGGCTGCAGAGGCCGCAGCCTCGGTATCTGGCAAAGACTGCAATTCGATCCCGGACAGCGACGCGAGACGCTCACCGAGGGCCGGCAGCATCGCCGCGCGCGCCGACAGAACGAGCGTCGTGGACTCGTCGGCGCGATGGGCGCCACGCAGGAGTTCCGAGACTTGCGCGTACCAGGCTTCCGCGGCCAGCGTGAACTGCTCGCGACGGAGCGTCGCTCCGAACGACCCCGCTTCGGTTTCGATGGCGACGTCCAGCGAGTCCCGGCCACTCAGCTCACCGATCCAGCCCGGCAATCGCTGATAGAGCTGCTGTTCGCTCGCGGCCTGGTGCAAGGGATCAAAGCGCGTGCGGCGCACCATCGCCTCGCTGACGAGTTGCGCCCACGCTGAAAACATCACCTTGAGCCCGGCGCGGGGCGCGATTTCCACGCGGCGGCGGCGCAACACCGTCGCACCCTGCAATTCCGTCAGCACCGTCTGGTGCAGTTGCACGTCGAGATGCAGCACGGACGCGCGCGCGACGAGTCCCGCGCAGGCGGCGACGGCAGAATCCACGACGCCCACCACCGGGATGCCGGCCGCGCGCGTGACCCCGAGCAGGAGACCGACCTGGTGCAGGCGCATCGAACCAGGCACCGCGAAAACAGCCGTATCGCCCTCGTGCGCGGTCGCGCGCCAGAGTTGGGTCAGATGCGCGTGAGCAAGATCCGCGTGCGACCGGGCACGATCGGACGGGCCGGCCAGCGAGTCCTGGGCGAGATCCGACCAGAATCGGTCGCTTGCGAGCACTGGCTGCAGTCGCGCGGTTGCGGCCGCCGCCTCGCCGATCACAACGCCCGCCGCATCGAACAGCGCGATGCCCGGACTCGAAGCGAGGCGCACGCCGTCCCGCACGACCGTGACGGCCGCATCGACGATTTCGATACCGATTGTCGCCATCTCAGCGGACCTGCAGGTTCCGCAGCACGCGATTGTCGAGATAAGTTTCGGCGTCCAGCACGAGCCGCTCCTGCGCGAGTTGCAGTTGATGCAGCAGGAACATCAAGACGAGCGACAGCAGCAGCGCAACCAGCGTCGAATTGAAGGCGACGCCGAGGCCCTCGGTAACGCCCGAGATGTCACCGGTCACCGCCTTGTGGGCCTCCGCGAGCGCGTCGCCGATGCCGCGCACGGTCCCGATGAACCCGATGGCCGGTATCGCCCAGGCGATGTAACGCAGCATCGACAGCTCCGAGTCGAGCCGTTCCGCCTCGGCGGCGCAGACCGCATGGCCCGCTTCGGAAACGTCCTGGACATTCCGGGTCGCGCCGAAGCGAGCGAGCGCCGCCTTGGCGGCGCGCACGATCAGCGATTGCTGCTGCTCGCCCGGCAGCGCTTCGAGTTGACGCACGTATTCGCGCGTGTCCTCGGGCAGGATGCGCATGCCTTCCGGGACCCGCACTGGATCGCCATCCAGCAGATCCTGTTCCCGCCGCGTGGAGCGGTTCTTGAAGCCGATGATCGCGAGTGCCCAGATCATCAGGATGACGCAGCTCTCCTGCTCCCAGTCCTTCATGACCACGAACAGCGACCGTTCAGAAACGAATTTCGGATCCTTGCTCATCGCCTCGTACTGGACGGCGAGAACCGCCTGCGCGCTGGGGCGCACCCAGAACGTCCAGATCGAATGGATGACGATTACTGCGGCCAGCAGCGATCCCAGGCTGAACAGGAATTCTTTCGGATATCGACTCTTCTTCATGGCGTCCTCAGATATCAATCGGAAACGAGACGGGGAAGTCCGCGCGGACCTTTTCCGTCGGATTGAAGCGTGCAGGAGGCGGTCCCGCCGGCGCGGCGTCTGCAGGCAGCGGAGGCAGTTCTTCCTCGTCCTCTTCGGCCGGTGCCGCATCAGGCGTCTTGGTCGCCGGCTCTTCCTTCGCCGGCGCAGTCGCCGGCGGCGCCGCAGGATTCGGCGCTTCGATGGCCGAGGCGACGAGGACGAACGAGGATGCAGCGATGGCGATCAGTTTTTTCATTGCAATTCACTCCGCATAGCGCGCGATCCGGAATCCGAGATCCGGCCGACCGCTGGTACCTGAATCCCGCGCCGCGACCCGCAGTTCCGGAACCTTGCCGGTGAGCCAGCCGGCGCCCCGGATCACGTAGTTCTCGCCGGCACGCGGGCCGACGGGGTCCGTCGACAGATGATCCGGTCCCACGACATAGATCGAATAACGATCGGTCGTCCACTCGAGCACGTTGCTGCCGAGATCGTGAATGCCGAGCGGATTCGCCGGGAAGCTTGCGACCGGCGCCGCGACGCGGAAGCCGTCGTCGTAACCCGAGATCGTGACCGGCGTGAGATAGATCGCCGTTGCATCGCCCCAGTTGCCCGAGCGCGCCGGCACCGGCAGGTCGTTGCCCCAGGGATACTTGCGCGACGCGCGGCTGCCGTCGTAACGCGCCGCGAATTCCCATTCCGCTTCCGTCGGCAACCGGTAGCCCGTCGCAACGGGCTCGACCAGTTCAAAGCGGTCGCCTTTCCTCGCATACGCCGGCGGAAGCTTTTCGCGCGCCGACAGCCAGTTGCAGAATGCCGCGGCATCCTGCCAGGAAACCCGCGCCGCGGGCTGGCGTTCGAGGTCGAGCGACTCGTCCTTGAAGATGCCGGAGAGGTGATCGGCGCGGAATTCCCGAAACTCCCGATTCGTCACCTGGAAGCGCCCCAGGTAATAAGGCCGCTTCAGCTCGACCATCCGCTCGGTCTCGTTCGAGCGGCGCCCCGGCTCGCGGCGCGCGCTGCCCATCGTGAAGCGGTCGCCGTTCACGAGCACGAGCGGCTGGCCAAGCGATGTCATGCGCGTCGCCGGCATGGCCGCCACACGCGCCTCACCGGCCGTGCGCAAGGTGAACTCAACGAGCTGGGTCTGGCCCTGGCGTGGCGTGACCGTTGAGCGGAACGGCTCGAGACCTGCCTTGCGGATCTCGAACACGTGCGGCGCCGCGGACAGCGAAAGCGTCTGGTTCGCGGGTCCGCGCGAAGCGCCGTCGACGTAGAGAATCGCGTCCGCCGGCTCGCCGCTCACGCGGACTTCGCCGAGCACTGGCGTGAGATCAACGCTGAGCCGGCGTTCGGCGCGGCTCTCGACGCTTATCTGCTGCGTCGCAGGCGCATGGCCCGCGAGTGTCAGCAGTACTTCCTGCGGCATGCCGGGCGCGACGCCTACGTTTAGCGGCGTGCGGCCGCGATAACGGCCGCCGATGCTGACATCGGCGCCGGCCGGCCGGCTCTGCACGATCAGGCGTCCGTCGGGCATGCCGAGTTCGATCGGCCCGACGGCGAGCGGCTCGCCGGCGCGCACCGTAATCGGGCTTTCGAAACGGCGGAAATCCGGATGCAGGATCGCGAGCGTGTAGCGGCCGGCGTCGAGTTCCGTTTCGAGCGGCGTCGCCCCGAGCTCGCGGTCGTCAGCCCAGACGGTCGCGCCCGCGGGAACACTCGTCACCGTGACACGCGCGTACTGGGGCTTCAGGGAGATTTTTAGTTCCTGGCGCTCGCCGCCGCCCGCCACTTCGAAACGGATGCGCTCTTCGGCATAGCGCGGCGCGGCGATCGTGAGTTCGCGGGTGCCGGCACGCATTTCGTATTCGCCCGGAAGCGCGCCTTTGGTCACGCCGTCGACCGAAAGCCCTGCTGCGATGCCACCCGTGTCGATTGCCACGCGTCCCGGCAGGCGCTCGAGTGCGACAACGAAGCGCTGGCCGGACTGCTTGCCCACTTCGACCGGCTGCAGCGCCCTGGAGTATCCGGCGGCCTCGACTGCGAGCACGTACTTGCCGGACGGGACGAGATAATGGCCGGCAAAACCGAAATCGAGCGCCGTTCCCGCGAAATCGACATCGGCGGTTTCCGCCTCCGGGCTCGTTGCGACCTCCACCGACGTCGCGGTGAAGAGATAGCCAAGCGCGAGCACGACCGTGGCTATCGCCGCCCAGAACACGGGGCGCAACCAGTTACGCACCGACGGCGGACCGACGGTCCTGGTCGCGCGCGGTGCGTACTCGATGATCGCAATCGGCAGCCGGTCTGCATCCGCGTCGGCGCCTCCGCCCGGAAGCACCTCGAGCTGCGGTGGCCGAGTGACGTTTGCGACGCCGCCATGGCGCACGACGATCGTTTGCCGGTCGGCATGCTCCTCAAGCGCGATTTGCACGCCATCGAGCCCGGCGCCGCCCGCACCCGGTTCCGGCGTTACCTCAAGACCCTGGGTAGTGAGCGCCACGCGCGCGCGAATTTCGCCGGGCCGGCAGCCGGGAATGACGACGGAAGTTCCCGGTCCTCCGACCGTGAGCGGCAGATCGGACGGGAGCAGTCGCCGTTCGCCGAGCGGGTCGTCGAGCCAGACTTCCTTCAAATCGGTTCCTCGCATCTCACGACCACGGCTGCGGCCGGGGCACCTGGCGGCAACACCACTTCGCGCCGGACGTCACGATAACCGTTTCGAGTCCCGAGGACCGTATAACGTCCCGGCAGCAGTTCGACGTCGCGCGCGGAAAAGGCGCCGTACTGGCCGACGCGATAGATCACGACCTGCGTGAGGCCGTCGGACTCCAGCCGCAGCCGCACGGGCGACTGCGCTGCCGCGGCCAGGCGTTCGAGCTCGCGCGCGGCGGCCGCGAGACGTTGCCGCGGATTGCCCGCGCCCGCCGCCGCAGCCAGCAGATTCCTCGCCTCGGCCCTTCCTTCGGGTTCCCATAGTCGCTCCGGCTTCTGATTCAGAGCGTCGATGCTGCGCTGCAGTTCCGCACGGGGTGCCACGCGCGCGATGCCCTCGCGCGCGGATTCGAGCGAAGGTTCGAGTCCCGCCGCTTCGCGCCAGGCGACGAGTGCCTCGTCCCAGCGCTCGTCGCCCTCGGCGGTCCGGGCCCGCGCTTCCAGCAGGCGGAGTGCCGACGCGCGCTCGCCCTGTTCGAGCGACGCGATCGCATCACGCGCTTCCTGCGAACCGGGACGCAGCTCAAGCGCCTGGCGAAAACTGGCGCGCGCATCTTCGTTCCGCCCGGCGGCGAGATCCGCAAAGCCACGTGACATAGTCGCCGAATAGGCGTCCCCGGTACGACGGGCGCTCAACCGATCGATGCCGTCCTGCGCGCCCGGCGCATGGGGCGCGATGGATAGCGCCTTGCGGAATCCGGATTCCGCGGCGGCAAGCCGCCCGGCGCGCTCGTCGGCGAGCGCCGAATCAACGATTGCCAGCGCCTGGTCCAGCCGGGCCGCGCGCTCGATGCCGGCCGTCGCCTGCGCATGATTCGGCTCGATCGCGAGCGCAAGCCCAAACGCTTCGCGCGCGGCTCCAGTCTTCGCTTCAGAGAGCGCAAGCCCGCCGCGCTGCAAGGCGTCATTCAGCGCGCCCGGCACTTGCTCTTGCAGTTCTCCGAGTTTTGCCGAACCTGCGTCCCAGCCCTTCGCCGCCGCAGCGTATTCGCCCACGGCATAGCGCTGTGCGGCGCGGGCGCCGGCATCGCGCGCTTCCGCGAAAACTGCGGTTGCCCAGCGCGCCGCTGCGCGCCCATCGAGTGTCTTGAATGCCGCGTCAAACTTGACCCGCGCGCCATCCGCCAGGATGCGAGCGGCGATCTCGGCCGAGCGCTGCTCCTCGCGCGAGCGGTTCTCCTGCCCCTGTCGCTCGGCTTCGACCCGGGCGTCGCGTTCGCGTGCCGAGTTTCCGTCGACAAGCTTCGGCTGCAACCAGATTAGTGCCGCTGCTGCCGCTATCACTGCCGCGGCAAATGCGATGGGTAACCATCCCCGACCGCGACCGTCTTTCGCAGCGGCATCGGTCGCGAGCGCATGGGACAGCGGCTGCAAGGTGTCGCCGTCATGGCCCGCGGCTGCGAGCTTGGCGCGCGTCTCCGTCGCGGTCGCAGGACGCTCCTTCGGCGACTTCGCGAGCAGGCGCAGCGCAAGCTCACGCACCCCGAGCGGCACGGCGCCGCGCGGCAGCAACGGCGGCACCGGTTCGTGCAGCACTCGATCCTGCGTGACTTCCGGGTAGTACGGCGGATGGCCGGCGATCAGTTCATAGAGCAGCGCGCCGTAGGCATAGAGATCGTCGGCAGGCTGTGCCGGTTCGCCGCGCAACTGCTGCGGGCTCGCGTTGTAGGGCGATCCGCCGGCCGGGATGCCGCTGCCGGCGAGCGCGGTCAGGCCGAAGTCTGCGAGCCGCGCGCGGCCGGCGCCGTCCAGCATCACGTTCGCGCATTTCAGATCGCGATGGACGAGGCCGCGCGCATGGAGCGCCTCGAGCCCTGCGGCGACGTCGTCGGCCGCCTGCGCCCAGCTCTCGAAGGAGCGGCCGCGCAACTGGCCGAGGTCGCCGGTCTCGAGATACTCCATGACGATGAAGGTGCGGCCTTCCGCCTGCTCGATGCCGTGGACCGCGACCGTGAATTCGGGCGGCAAGGATTTTGAGTGCGCGATTTCGTCCGCGAGTCGCGACACGCGGGCGCTGTCGGATGCGAACGATTCGTCCAGGAGCTTGAGCGCGACGCGATGACCGCGCTCGCGGTCAACCGCGAGCCAAACCTCGGCCGTGCCGCCGCGCCCGAGCCGCCGTACCAGTACAAACCGGGCGCCGAGTTCGAGCCCGGGCGTCAAATCCTTCATCAGGGATCAACCCGCGCCGCTCGATTGCGCGGCAGGCGCGTTCGCATCGGCGGCAGGCGCCGGCGACGTCGGAACGAGGCCGGTTTCTTCCTTGTACAGCTCGTGCAGCAGGCGGCGCCATTCGGCGTACTGCTCCTCGGCCGTACCGGTCAGCCTGAGCGTCCGCCCCTCGACGTCGACGACGAGTGGCGCTGCTTCGCTCTGAAACGAGCCGGAGATTTCCTTCAGCGACTCGGTATGGATCTTGGCTTCCTCGCGCTTCTTGTAGCCGCTGATCACTGCGGCGACACCGCCGGCCATGGCGCCGTAGCGGGCGGCATCCGCGACACGGTCGCAGTTGCTGCCGCCGGCGCAGCTGTCGGGCACGAACACGGCCGCCGCGATCGCCGCCGCGCCCATGATCATGCGGGTGCGCGCCTGTGCCTTGAGCTTCTCTTCGGCCGTGATCTCGTCATAGGTGTAACGGCGCCAGCTCGTGTAGGGCTCTTCGAGGCGCTCGCTGAACGCCGTGTAGTTTTCACTGACCGTGTCGATCATCCCGTAGTCGCGCTCGCGGATCTGCTTGATTCGCTCGACCAGTACGTCGTCCTCGGCCGGCAGGCGGAGCACCTTGTACTCGCCCGACTTCTTGTTCTTCGCGAGGTACTGGCTGAAGGCGACCGGCGCGAAGTCGGCCGCGAAACGCATCTCGCTGATCTTGTGGATGTTCGCGATCTCGGCAACTGGGCGCTCGGTGCGCGCCGCCAGGAGATCGTTCGCGATCGCGACATAGACGTTCTCGAACGGATCGCGGCCGTTGTTGTAGCCGTCCTTGTAGGCACGGGTGTCGGCGCGCCCCTCGTATTCGCGCTTGGCGAACCAGACGCGGCCCGTCGCATCCTGCACCGTTACTTCGAGCTTCAAATTGGCGCCGTTCGACTCGAGGATGCGGCCGTCCACCGTCAAGTCGAAGGACTGCACAGTTGACGGCACGACGCGCGCCGTACCCCAGTGGCCAGTGTCTTCCAGCGTGTCGCGAAGCTGCATTGCAATGTAGCGCGCCTCAGCCTGGCGGATTTCCGGATAGATCCGCGTCTTGTCCATCATCTCCGGGTCTTCTTCGACTTCCTTCGGCACGCCGGGATCGAAGATGTGCACGCCGACGTCGAGCAGCTGCTCGGCGGGAATTTCGGTTGTCGCCTGCGTCGCCTGGAGAATCGGCAGCGGCCGCGTTTCCTTGACGCAGGCGCTCGCGAGCAGCGCCGCCCCGAAAACCAGACCCAATGCAGCCGTTCGATTTATGTCCATGACACCCGCGGGGCGCGCCTCAGCGCCCTTTCTTGTAGCGACGGTATTCCTCCCACAGCGCCGCGCGCAATTCCGGATCCGTCTCTTTCATCGCCGCCTCGCGGATTTGCCGCGCGACGATGTCGTCATCCTGTCCGTCCGGAATATCAGCGGGAATTCCGCTCGGCCCCTTGCCTCCACCAGCGCCGCCGCCAGTGCCGCCCTGTTCGTTTTCGGACGTACCTTCGCCTGCGGTGCCCGCGCCTTCTTCGCCGTTGCCGCCTGAACCGCCAGGGGCGCCGGCGCTGCCGGTCGATTCGAGGCCACCTTCGCGCTTCGGGCCGTTACCTTCGGCATCGCCGCCTTCCCCGCCTCCACCCCCTTCGCCGGCCGCGCTCTCGCCGCCAGGTCCGCCGCCCGCAGCCGCTTCCTCGGCGGCCGAACGTTCCTTCGCGATGTCCGCCTGCGCTGTGCGCACGGTCGCATCGAAGGTGCCAAAGGTTTCATCGAGTCGCCGGCCAATTTGCTCGCTGCGGCTGTTGCCGCCACCTGCCGTGCCGGGACCCTGTCCCGCGGCTCCACCGGCACCGCCCGGCTCTCCGGCCTGGCCTGCATCGCCGCCGGCACCGCCCGAACCCTGTGTGGAACCTGGCGCACCGGGTACTCCCGGAGTACCGCCCGCGGGATCCCCGCCGCCGCCGGGGGTTCCCGGCGGGCCACCCGGCACACTGCCCGGTGCGCCGCCCGGGAGACCGCCGGGCAAACTACCGACTTGAGGATCGACGCAGACCGTCGTATTTGCTTTGTCGTCGTCTTCGGTCGTCGTCTCGTCGTCGGTGCTGACGCAAGGCTTGCCACCCGCGGTCGAGCCGCCTGCGGAACCGCCTTCGTCGCCGGGCATTGGAATGGCCGCGTCGCCGCCGCCGCCAGAGGAACCGCCCCCTGACGAGCCTCCACCCGAGGAACCGCCGCCAGAGGAACCGCCACCTGACGAGCCTCCACCCGAGGAACCGCCACCGGAAGAGCCGCCGCCAGAGGAGCCGCCCCCTGACGAGCCTCCACCCGAGGAACCGCCATCCTGACTCGGGCGCGATGCGGAATTCTGGGTCATGCAACCGACCAGGAGCCCGATGGCCGCGGCGATCGCAATACCACGCAGAATGCGACTGGGTTTCATATTCAGTTCTCCCCGCCGGTCACCGCTATCGGTGGCGGCCGGCTTCGAGCATGTCCGTAGAACTTGGAGACCTGTCCCCGCCAATGGTTCACCGGCTCGGAAGCCGCTCCCCGATCAGGTGCCCGCGGGCGTGGCCGAAGAATCGGAGCCCTGGAGGAAGGCGCCGAGTTGGTCTGCCAGCCGGTCGCAGGCTGTGCCCTGCACGCGTGCGATAAACGGCAGCGGAACGATCACGCCGAGGAGTGCCGACGTCCCAATGACGTTGGTCGAAACCGAACCGGCGGTCCGGGCCGTGTTGAGGTCCCAGACGGTTGCCTGGTAGTCCGATTCCTTTTCCCACCAGCCGAAACCGAGGCAACCGCCGCCTGCGGGCCCGATCGCGCAGGTGATGCTGCCGCCGCTGTCGGTCTGACGCGTCGCGCCGTCAATCCAGATCAGGTAGCGCACGCCGCTTTCGGTGACGCGATCCGCCACGACGTCCCGGGAGAGGAGTTTCGTGATGCCCTCCGGCCGCTGCGGCGCGGTCGATGGTTCGAGCCAGGGGAACATCGAATCGACGAACAGGTCGTTCGGCCGCACCAGGATGCCGGTCGACTTCGCCATCTTGTCGCCGACGCAGTCCATGAATTCGTCTTCGGCGGTGATACCTTCGACATGGGGCTTCGCGAGCAGCACTACCGCTTCGGTCGAGATGATGCTTGTCGAGAGCTGCCGGTCTTCCTCGAGTTTCGCGGTCATGCAGCCTGACAACAGCAGGAGCGTGGCGGCGCCGGTGGCCGCGTTGCGCAATGCCCGGATCCCCTGGCGCCTCATGCGACCACTCCTCGACCTGCAATCCTCGATCGGTCCGAGTATACGCCGCGATCACCACAGGTCCATCTGATCGGGCGAACGATTTGGCGGGCGAAATAATTCCGTCGTGAGCGGCGCGTCGCGGCCTTTTTCAAGGCCATTCCGGCGGCAGGACGTCTCGAAGCGCCGATGCAGCAATTCCGCCCAGGGACCCTGCCCGCGCATGCGGTGGCCAAAGCGCGGATCATTGTCACGGCCGCCGCGCAACTCGTGAATCCGGCTGCGCACACGCCGCGAGCGATCGGGGTAATGCGTCTCCAGCCATTCATAAAAAAGGTCTTTCACCTCCGCAGGCAGGCGCAACAGGACATAACCTGCTGTTTTCGCGCCGGCGGTCGTCGCCGCGTCCAGCACCCCCTCAAGCTCATGGTCGTTGATGGCCGGGACGACCGGCGCGAACATCACGCCGGTCGGAATCCCCGCCGCCGCCAGCCTTGAGATCGCCGCCAGCCGGGCCTTCGGCGACGCCGCGCGCGGCTCCATCCGCCGCTTCAGCTCGTCATCGAGCGTAGTCACACTGACAAACACTTTCACCAGACGTTCCGCGGCAAGGCGGGCCAGCACGTCGATGTCGCGGACGACGAGCGCGCCCTTGGTCACGATCGTGACCGGGTGGTGGCTCTCGGCCAGCACTTCAAGCAGCGATCGCGTGATGCCGAGCCGTCTCTCGATCGGCTGGTAGGGGTCAGTATTCGCGCCCAGGTTGATCGGGCTCGCGCGGTAGTCGCGACGGTTCAGTTCCTCGCGCAGCCGCAGTGCCGCGTCCTTCTTGTAGAAAAGCTTCGTCTCAAAATCGAGGCCCGGCGACAGGTTCAGATAGGCGTGGCTCGGGCGGGCATAGCAATAACTGCAACCATGCTCACAGCCCCGATACGGATTGATCGACTGGTCGAAGGGGATGTCGGGCGAGTTGTTTTTCGTAATGACCGAGTGCGTTGGCTCGGGCTGGACCGTCGTCTGCAACGGCGGCAACAGCTCGTCGGCGATGCCCCAGCCGTCGTCCACGGCCTCGACGGCGAACGCTTCGAATCGCCCGGTACGGTTCGAAATCGCCCCCCTGGCTTTTCTCAGTCTCAATGCCATAGCTGTATGGATATACAGCTACAGCCCCGCCCGGTCAAGACGGCGGGGTGACCTGTTCGGGGAAGCGGCTGATGCGCCGCAGCCCCGGGAACCAGCGCATCCAGAGCCCGGCGATCGCGACGCTCGCGATGCCGCCGACGACGACCGCGGGTTTCAGTCCCCACCAGGCGGCGGTCAGGCCGGATTCGAATTCGCCGAGTTCGTTCGAGGCGCCGATGAAGACCGCGTTGACCGCGCTGACGCGGCCGCGGATCTCATCCGGCGTTTCGAGCTGCACCAGCATGTGGCGGATATAAACGCTCACCATGTCCGAGGCGCCAAGGATCACGAGCGCGGCGAACGAGAGCAGATAGATGTGCGAGAGGCCGAAGACGATCGTCGCGAGACCGAAGACAGCGACGCCCGCAAACATCTTGGTACCGACGTGCTGCGTGATCGGTCGCCAGGCGAGCGTGATCGCGATGATCGCTGCGCCGATGCCGGGCGCCGCGCGCAGCCAGCCGAAGCCGTCAGGCCCTACATGCAGAATGTCGCTCGCATACGCGGGCAGCAGCGCCGTCGCGCCACCGAAGAGCACGGCGAACAGGTCGAGCGACACGGCACCGAGGATGATCTTCCGCCGCCACACGAAGCGGATGCCCTCGAGCAGCGTATGCCAGGTATCCGGTTCGGCAGCGCGCGCCGGTTTCTCCGTGCGCACACCGGCAATCAGGACAAACGCCGCGGCGAGCAGCACCGCGACCGTGGCGTAGACGACGTCCGGCCCGGCCAGGTACACGATCCCGCCGATCGCGGGTCCTGCGATGGTCGAGACCTGCCACGTGCTCGAGTTGACCGCAACCGCGCGCGAGAAGAACGACGGCGGCACAAGATTCGGCATGATCGCCTGGCCCGCGGGCATCGAGAACGCACGCGCCGTGCCGAAGACGATCATCACCGCGAAGACCGGCCAGGCAACCGCGAGACCCGAGATCGTGAAGGCGAGCAGCAGCAGCGCGCAGACGAACTCGAGCGCAATGCAGAGCGACAGGATCAGCGCGCGATTGTGCCGGTCGGCGACATGCCCCGCCGGCAGCACCAGCAGGACGAACGGCAGGAACTGCGACAGGCCGATCAGGCCGAGGTCGAGCGGATCGCGCGTGATCGCATAGATCTGCCAACCGACGGCGACTGTCTGCATTTGCACTGCGATCGACGCCAGGAGCCGCGCCGACAGGAAGCGCACGAAGCCGGGATAGGCAAGCAACCGGCCAAGTCGCGCGCCCGCGCTTTCAATCCGTGTCATGCGGCGGTGTTCAGCGTTCGACCAGGAGGCGCAGCATGCGGCGCAGCGGCTCCGCCGCGCCCCAGAGCAACTGGTCGCCGACGGTGAATGCGGTGATGTAGTCCTCGCCCATCGCAAGATGACGGATGCGCCCGACTGCAATGTCGAGCTTGCCGGTCACCGCCGCGGGCGTCAGTTGCGCGAGTGTCGCCTCGCGCTCGTTCGGGACGATGCGAACCCAGGCATGCGCGCCCGCGAGCAGACGCTCGATCTCCGCGATCGGCATCGCGCGCTTGAGTTTGATCGTCACCGCCTGGCTGTGACAGCGCATCGCGCCGATGCGCACACAGATGCCGTCGATCGGCACGGGCGTCGTCGTCAGGCCGAGAATCTTGTTCCCCTCCGCGCCCGCCTTGAATTCCTCGCGGCTGTAGCCGTTACCGAGATCGCGGTCGACCCAAGGCAGCAAGCTGCCGGCGAGAGGCGCGCCGATCGCGGCGACCGGCATTCCCTCGTCGAAGGCCGCATTGGCACGACGATCGATGTCGAGGATCGCGCTGGCCGGGTCGTCGAGCAGACCGCGCGTGGCGGCATGCAGGGCGCCCATTTGTTTCAACAGCTCGCGCATTTGTTGTGCGCCGGCGCCGGATGCCGCCTGGTAGGTCATCGTCGTCATCCACTCGACGAGACCGGCGCGGAAAAGACCTGCAAAGGCCATCAGCATCAGGCTTACCGTGCAGTTGCCGCCGATCCAGTCGAGCCGGCCCGCGGCGAGCGCCGCATCGATCACGTTGCGATTGACCGGATCGAGGACGATCACGGTGTCGTCCTTGAGACGGAGCGCGGAAGCCGCGTCGATCCAGTGTCCGCGCCAGCCCGCGGCGCGCAGTTTCGGGTGCACGGCCTCGGTGTACTCGCCACCCTGGCAAGAAATCAGGATGTCGCAGCGCGCAAGCGCTTCGAGATCATTCGCGTCGGCAACGCGTGCCGACTTTCCGCCCGTGTTCGGTGCGGCGTGGCCTGCCTGGGTCGTGGAAAAGAAAGTGGGATCGATCCGCGCGAAATCGCCTTCGGCGCGCATGCGTTCGATCAGCACGGACCCAACCATGCCGCGACAGCCGATCAGCCCGGTTTTAGGCAACGCCGCCATCGACTCACTTGTTGCACTGCAAAGTCCGCACTATACGTGCCGAACCGGGGCGTAACCATGACCTAAAGGGGACGTTCCCCTTTAAAGGGGAACGTCCCCTTTAGGCGCCCTTCAGCGGCTCGGAACGAGGCCGGCGGGAATGAGGGAGAGGAGTTCTTCGCTGGCGATGACGGATTTCGCCGCGACGATGTCGGGCGAGAAGAGGCGGTCGTGGTCGTAGAACGCGACTTTCGAGCGCAGCAGGGCGTGCGCTTTTTCGAGGATTGCGCTCGACGTGAGCGGGCGTCTGAAATCGATGCCTTGAGCAGCCGCCAGCAGTTCGATTGCGATCACGCCGCGGGTGTTCTCCGCCATCGGACCGAGCCGGCGCGCCGCAAAGGTCGCCATGCTGACGTGATCTTCCTGGTTCGCGGAGGTTGGCAGGCTATCGACCGACGCCGGATGCGCGAGCGATTTGTTCTCGGAGGCGAGTGCGGCGGCCGTCACCTGCGCAATCATGAATCCGGAATTGAGTCCACCCTGGCGCACGAGAAAGGCCGGAAGCTGGCTCAGACTGTCGTCGATCAGCATCGCGATGCGCCGCTCGGCGAGCGCGCCGATCTCGGCGATCGCAAGCGCGAGGTTGTCCGCGGCGAAGGCCACAGGCTCTGCGTGGAAATTACCGCCCGACAGAACATCGCCCTCGCGGCCAAACACCAGCGGATTGTCGGATACGCCGTTCGCCTCGAGCATCAACGTGCGCGCGACGTCCTGGATCTGCTGGAGGCAAGCGCCCGCGACCTGCGGCTGACAGCGCAAGGAATACGGGTCCTGCACGCGATCGCAATTCTCATGCGAGCGGCCGATGTCGCTCTCGCCGAGCACGGCACGGAAGGCAGCGGCAATCGCGATCTGCGCCGGCTGTCCTCGCACGTTGTGGATTCGTGCATCGAAGGGGACGCGGCTGCCGAGCGCGGCATCAACCGACATCGCCCCAGTCAGGATCGAGCCCGCGAGCAGGTCTTCCGCCGCAAACAGCGCCTCGAGCGCGAGCGCGGTCGAGACCTGGGTGCCATTCAGCAGCGCGAGCCCTTCCTTCGGGCCGAGCACGAGCGGTTCGATGTCGGCAGCCTTCAGGGCCGCCGCGCAAGCCTGCTCGACGCCGCGTACCCGCACACTGCCCTCGCCAATCAGCGCGAGCGAGAGATGCGCAAGCGGCGCGAGATCGCCGGAGGCGCCGACCGAACCCTGGCCGGGCACGACGGGATGGATGCCCGCATTCACCAACTGCAGCAGCCGCTCGATCACGACCGCGCGCACGCCGGAGAATCCGCGCGCAAGGCTCGCGGCCTTGAGCACGAGGGTGAGACGTACCGTGGAATCCGCGAGCGGCATGCCGACACCCGCCGCATGCGAGCGCATGAGATAGAGCTGCAGTGTCGCAAGCTCGCCGTCGGAGATGCGCGTCTTCGCGAGCTTGCCGAAGCCGGTGTTGATTCCGTACAGCGATTCGCCCGCCTGCAGTCGTGCGCGCACCGCAGCGAGCGCCTGCTCGACCGGCTCGCGCCAGCCCTCCGCAAGCAGAATCGCATCCGCGCCGCGTGAGATGCGGCGAAGCTGGGTGAGTGAAATCGCACCCGGTCTCAGCATGAGGGATGTCATCTCAGCGCACCGACGGCAGGTCGAGGCCCTGCTCGTGTGCGCAATCGATCGCGCGATCGTAGCCGGCATCCGCGTGGCGCATCACGCCCGTGCCTGGATCGTTCTGCAGCACGCGCGCGATGCGCGCTGCTGCTGCCGCGCTGCCGTCGCAGACGATCACGACACCCGCGTGCTGCGAGAACCCCATGCCGACGCCGCCGCCGTGGTGGATCGACACCCAGGTGGCCCCGCTCGCCGTGTTCAGGAGCGCATTCAGGAAAGGCCAGTCCGAAACCGCGTCCGATCCGTCCTTCATCGCCTCGGTCTCGCGGTTCGGGCTCGCGACCGAGCCGGAATCGAGGTGATCGCGGCCGATCACGACCGGCGCCGACAATTCACCCTTCGCGACCATCTCGTTGAAGGCGAGGCCGAGCCGCGCGCGGTCCTTGAGGCCTACCCAGCAGATGCGCGCGGGCAGGCCCTGGAACCGGATACGCTCGCGTGCCAGGTCGAGCCAACGATGCAGATGCGCGTCGCCTGGTATCAGCTCCTTTACCTTCGCATCCGTGCGGTAGATGTCCTCCGGATCGCCCGAGAGCGCGACCCAGCGGAAGGGTCCGATGCCCTCGCAGAAAAGCGGGCGAATATAGGCCGGCACGAAACCCGGAAAATCGAAGGCGTTCTTGAGACCCTCTTCGAGCGCAACCTGGCGGATGTTGTTGCCGTAGTCGAAGACGACGGCGCCCTGCGACTTGAGGTCGAGCATCGCCTGCACGTGAATCCTCATCGAGGCACGCGCCTCGCGCTCGATGCGCGCCGGGTCTTTTGCACGTGCGTCCACGGCCTGCGCGATTGTCCAGCCGCGCGGCAGGTAGCCGTTGCGCGGGTCGTGCGCGGAAGTCTGGTCCGTCACGACGTCCGGCACGATGCGACGGCGCGCGAGTTCCGGATAGATGTCCGCTGCATTACCGAGCAGGCCGACGGACAAGGCCTGCTTCGCGCGGCGCGCCTCGTCGATCATCCCGAGCGCCTCATCGAGCGTCGTCGCTTTGCGATCGACGTATCCGGTCCGCAGCCGGAAATCGATGCGCGATTCGTCGCAGTCGACCGCAAGCATCGAGAAGCCCGCCATGGTCGCCGCGAGCGGCTGCGCGCCGCCCATGCCACCGAGACCGGCGGTGAGTATCCAGCGGCCGCGCGCGTCGCCGCCGAAATGCTCGCGCGCGCAGGCGCCGAATGTTTCGTAGGTGCCCTGCACGATGCCCTGCGAGCCGATGTAGATCCACGAGCCCGCCGTCATCTGGCCGTACATCATGAGACCCTTGCGGTCGAGCTCGTGAAAATGCTCCCAGGTCGCCCAGTGCGGCACGAGATTCGAGTTCGCGATCAGGACACGCGGCGCATCCGCGTGCGTGCGGAACACGCCGACCGGCTTTCCCGACTGCACGAGCAGCGATTCATCGTCCTTGAGACGCCGCAGGACGGAGAGAATCGTGTCGAACGCTTCCCAGTTCCGCGCGGCCTTGCCGATGCCGCCGTAGACGACGAGCCGGTCCGGGTGTTCGGCGACTTCCGGATCCAGGTTGTTCTGGATCATCCGGTACGGCGCCTCGGTCAACCAGCTGCCGCAACTCAGTTTGTTGCCGCGCGGCGCGCGAACCACGCGCGGACCGGCGGCCGAGGGTCTTGCTTCAGCATTCATGGGCAGCGAGGATACCGCGCCCTGCCGCGGGTCCAAACACCCGATTAGGGCATAATCGCGCGCACCCCCCGCTGCGGCCGCCAAGGCGCAGCCTGGCGACAGGAGAATCGCCCTTGAAAGCGACGCGCCTGTTCCTGCTTCTGTTCATATTCATGACGACCGCCTGCGCCGGGCTCTTAGTCGGCTCCCGGCGTGAGGGCATCTCGAGCAGCCTCGTGGACTACCTGTATCCAGAAGGCGAGAAACCCCCGCCGCCGAAGGGACGGTTTCCGCAGCTGCAACTGCCGCTCAGGATCGGGCTCGCATTCGTGCCCGCGGGCTACGGAAACTCACAAGGGCTTTCCGAAGCGGAACGAATGAAAATGCTGAATGACGTCAAGACCACGTTCACCGGTCGCGACTTCATCGAGGAAATTGCCGTGATTCCGGAAACGTACATGGGCACCGGGCGCGGCTTCACCGCACTCGAGCAAACCGCACGCCTCTACGACCTCGACGTGATGGCGCTCGTCTCCTATGACCAGGTTGCGAACACCTCCGAGAAGCCTTCGCCGCTGCTCTACTGGACGATCGTCGGCGCCTATGTCGTCAAGGGCAACAAGAACGACGCGCAGACATTCGTGGATACCGCCGTGTTCGACGTCGCGACCCGCAAGCTCCTGTTCCGCGCGCCAGGGGTCAGCGAAATCCAGAGCAACGCAACGCTCGTCGACCAGGCGCAGGACATGCGCGTGACACAGAGCAAGGGCTTCGAGCAGGCGATGGCCGACATGACGAAGAACCTGGACGCCGAACTCGAGCGGTTCAAGGAGCGCATCCGCACGGTCGGCAGCGTCAAGGTCGCACGCGCCGCAGGCTCGAGCGGCGGCGGCGGTACAATTGACGCCGGATTGCTGGCGCTGCTCGCGGGCTTTCTGTTTTTGCCTTCGGGACGCCGACCGCTAGAATCGTAGTCCCATGACCCAACCTCGTGCACTTTCTGGCGCCACGCTGGGCGCAATCGGCGTCGTATACGGCGACATCGGAACAAGCCCCCTGTACGCGCTTCGCGAGGCGACGGCCGCCGCCGGCGGCGCCGCGGACCCGACCGCAATGCTCGGCGTCCTCTCGCTGATTTTCTGGAGCCTCTTCATCATCATCACGCTGAAGTACATCGTCTTCATCCTGCGCGCAGACAACGATGGCGAAGGCGGCGTGCTCTCGCTGGTCGCTCTCGTCCAGCAGCGACTCAATCCTGCGGGCAGCGCGGCGAAGCGCCTCGTCCTGCTCGCTGTGCTCGGTACTGCGTTCTTCTACGGCGAAGCCTTGATCACGCCCGCAATCTCAGTGCTCGGCGCGGTCGAAGGACTCGCGGTCATCGACCCGGCGATGCATCGCGCAATCGTGCCTGCGACACTCGTGATAATTGTGGCCCTCTTCGCAATCCAGCGCCGCGGCACCGAGCGCATCGGCCGCCTGTTCGGGCCAATCATGCTGCTCTGGTTCGTGACCATCGGCCTGCTCGGCTTGCGGTCGATCTTGCATGCACCCGAAATTCTCGTGGCGCTAAATCCCGCTTACGCGCTCGACGTGCTACTCGGCCATCCCGGCGTCGCGCTCACGATCCTGGGCGCCGTGTTCCTCGTCCTGACCGGCGGTGAAGCCCTCTACATCGACATGGGCCATTTCGGCCGCAAGCCCGTCCGGGTCGCCTGGTTTCTGGTCGTCTGGCCATCGCTGCTGCTCTGCTATTTCGGCCAGGGCGCGATGATGCTTACCGCGCCCTCGACGATCGCCAATCCGTTCTTCGCGCTCGCCTCGCCCGGCGGCCTGCCCTATCTCGTCGGGATCGCGACCGCGGCCGCCATCATCGCGTCGCAGGCGACGATCTCCGGTGCCTTCTCCGTTACGCGCCAGGCCGTGCAGCTCGACCTGCTGCCGCGCGTCAAGATTCTCCAGACCTCGGCCGATGAGCGCGGCCAGATCTACGTTCCGGCAACCAACATCTTCATGTTGTTCGCCGTCATCGCCTTCGTGCTCATCTTCGGGTCGTCAAGCGCGCTGTCGGGGGCCTACGGCGCCGCGGTCAATGGAACGATGGTCATCACGACCGTGCTCGGCGGCATCGCCGCGGCCGTCGCCTGGCGGTGGCCCCTCTGGCGGGTCGTGCTCGTGTTCGGATTATTTGGCATCGTCGATTTCGCCTTCGTGCTCGGGAATGCCACTAAGATCCCGCACGGCGGCTGGGTTCCGCTCGCGCTCGCTGCCGCCATGTTCGGCGTGTTCGTGACCTGGCGTAACGGCCGTGCGCTGCTCCGCGCAGAGTTGCGGCGCCGCGCCGTTCCGATATCCGAACTTCCCGCGCTGCTGAAAGACGTCACCCGGGTCCCGGGCACCGCAGTGTTCCTCGTCAGCCACCAGGGATTCGTGCCGACGGCGCTCTTGCGCAATCTCGAGCACAACCGCGTCTATCACGAGAACATCGTGATCCTGCATCTCGAGATCCAGCGCAGCCCGCGCCAGGATCTCGTATCGCGGAGCTACCCGGAAGAAATACAGCCCGGCATCCACCTCGTGCACGCGCGTTTTGGATTCATGGAGACGCCGGACGTCAGCGTAGCGCTTGCGGGCGCGGTGCGACGCGGATTGCGCATCGACGACGACTGCACGTTCTTCCTTGGTTGGCACCTGGTCCGGGCGCGGGCGCGCCGTGGAATCGCCGGCATGGAAATGAGGCTCTTCGCCTACATGCAGCGGCGCAGCGCCCAGGCGGCGGAATTCTTCCGCATGCCGACGCGGCGCGTCGTCGTGCTTGCAACCGAAGTCGAGATCTGACGCTTACCGCCTACGCGGCAAATTTCCGCTCGACCGCTTCGTAGTGATCGATGACCTGCCGCACGTACTGGCGCTTGGACAGGTAACTGCCCGGCCAGAAGCTGCGCTTGAATCCATAAATCACGATTGACTTCAGGTCGTGGCGATCGAGCCCGAGGTGCTTGACGGCGAGCATCAACTCGTTCGTCACCGTCGTGTTGCTCATAAGGCGGTTATCGGTGCAGAGCGTCGTTGAAATCCGCGCCGCGCGAAGCTTGCGGAAAGTATGGTCGTCCAGCCACTTCATCCCGGGATTGGTCTGGAGATTGCTCGTCAGGCAGATCTCGAGCGTAATGCGCCGATCCGCGATGTAATTGCCGAGCATCTCGACATAGCGCTCGCGATCCTCGATCTCCGGATCGCGGATTTCGCTCGCTTCGAGCAGGTAAGTGCCATGGCCGATGCGATCTGCATGCAGGTCCGTGATCGCCTGGAATATCGACTCCGGCCCGTAGGCTTCGCCCGCATGCACCGTGCGCTTCAGGAAATGCTTGTGCGCATACTCGAAAGCCTGCTTGTGCGCACTCGCTGGATAGCCCGCCTCCTCGCCCGCGAGATCGAAGCCGACGACCTGGAGGCCCAGGGTATCGCGCGCGAGCACGGACGCGCGCGCGAGATCGATGGAGGCCATCGCGTAAAGGTTCTTGGGTCGCGTGTACGGATGCGCCGCAAACAGCGTGTCGTAGTAGTGGCTGAATCCCGCCGTGAACATGCGAAGCGCGCAGCAGATGATGCCGTACTCGAACGGCGGCTCGCGGCCGGCGACGATTTCGGGATTGCGATTGTAGGCATCCCGCGCACGGCGCAGCCCCCGGTCCACCGCCGCGATCACCTGCACCGCATCGAGGCCCGGCCGGACATGCAATTGCGGCCCGAACCGCACTTCGAGGTAGCGCACGCCTTCGGCCTGGTTGTCCTCGGCGAGTTCCGCCGCGATCCGTTCCAGCGATTCCGCCGTCTGCATGACGGCGACCGTGTACTGGAAGCCTTTCAGGTAGTCAGACAGGCTCGAATAGCGCTCCTTATATACAGTCTCGCGCAGGCCGCCCTCCGTATAGCTCGGCAGCTCCACACGCTCCGCGCGCGCGAGTTCAATCAACGTCGGAATCCGCAGCGATCCGTCCAGGTGCACGTGCAGGTCGGTCTTCGGCAGTTCGGCGACGAATTCGCGCGTGATGGTGGAATCCGGCACGAAGGCTCCGGCGGAAAGCAACTGAGACACGCAGCATAACGCGGCGGCGATCGCTTCCGGTAAGCTCTGCAACGTGGCCATCATCGACACGACGGGCTGGACCCGGCTGATCCGGAACGCGACCGTCGCGACCTGCACGGACGGACGGCCGTACGGACTGATCCCCAAGGGTGCGATCGCGCTCGCCGGCAAGCGCATTGCCTGGGTTGGCGCGAGAAAGGAGCTGCCCGCGGAGCTGCCGAAAAACGTCGCCCATACCGATGCACGTGGTGCACTCGTCACACCCGGCCTGATCGACTGCCACACGCACCTCGTCTGGGCCGGCTCGCGCTATCGCGAATTCGAGCAGCGACTCCAGGGCGCAAGCTACGAAGACATCGCGAAGGTTGGTGGCGGCATCACGTCCACCGTGACCGCAACCCGCGCTGCAAGCGAGAACGACCTGCTGACCCTTGCCATGGGCCGCGCTGCCAAGCTCGTCGCCGAAGGCGTGACTGCAATCGAGATCAAGTCCGGCTACGGACTCGACCGCGACAACGAACTCAAGATGCTTCGCGTCGCGCGCACGCTCGGCACGCGACTGTCGCTCACCGTCCGCACCACCCTCCTCGCGGCCCATGCCGTGCCGCCCGAATTCAAGGACCGCAGCGACGACTATATTAAATGTGTCTGCGAGGACATCCTGCCCGCCGCGGCCGCCGAAGGGCTCGCGGACGCCGTGGACGCCTTCTGCGACAACATCGGCTTCACCCCCGCCCAGGTCGAGCGCGTGTTCACCCGTGCGCAGGAACTCGGACTCGCAGTCAAGCTGCATGCAGAGCAGTTCTCCAACCAGCAGGGCGCTGCACTCGCCGCAAAGTTCAAGGCGCTCTCCGCGGATCATCTCGAGCATCTCGACAAGGAAGGCGTGCACGCGATGGCCGCCGCGCGGACCGTCGCTGTACTGCTGCCCGGCGCCTATACTTACCTGCGCGAAACGAAATTGCCGCCCATCGAACTGCTCCGCGTGCATCGCGTGCCGATCGCGATCGCGAGCGACCTCAACCCCGGCAGCGCCCCGCTCGCGTCGCTGATGCTCAACATGCACCTTGCCTGCACGCAGTTCGGGCTCACGACCGAGGAAGCGCTGCTCGGCGTCACCCGCCACGCCGCGCGCGCGCTCGGCCTTCGCAAGGAACGCGGCACGATCGAGCCCGGCAAGGTTGCCGATCTCGTCATCTGGAATGCTGAGCACCCGGCCGAGCTCGCCGCGCAGTTCGGGCTCGTGCGGCCGGCAGCCGTGCTCCGCGAAGGCGCGACGTGATCGCACGGATGCACGCCTGCGCGTGAAAGAGACGCTCAGCAACTCGCGCTGGAGCGAGCTCGCCGCGCGGCTCGCGATCACAAGACCTCTCGTCGCATTTCGCTGGCTCGAATCGCACTACGAAGAAGCGGCGCGCAAGTATCACGGCCCGCATCACATCAACGAATGCCTCGGCATCCTCGATCGCTCCAATCTCGGGGAGGCCTCGAATCCGCTGGTTGAGTTCGCGCTCTGGTTTCACGACGCGATCTACAACACGTTTTCGAAAAAGAACGAGGAACGAAGCGCAGAAGCCGCAGTGAGCGTCCTCGAGCGCTCCGGTCGGTCTGCCGCGGATTGCGCGCTGGTCCGGGAACTGATCCTGGCGACACGACACGAAGAGCGGCCGACCGAGTCGCCACAGCAACTGCTTGTCGATGTCGATCTTGCGATCTTCGGTGCCGACGCCGACCGTTACGCCGAGTTCGAGCTGCAGATCCGGGCGGAGTACTGGTGGGTGCCGACCGCCCTCTATCGCAAGCAGCGCGCCGCCATTCTCCAGTCCTTTGTCATGCGGCCGTCCATCTATTCGACCCATGAGTTCCGCGAGCGCTTTGAGCGCCAGGCGCGCAACAACATCGCCTGGGGACTCGAGCAACTCAATTTCGGCCGCCAGACGTTTCGCTGGACTGCGCGCTTCTAGTCGTGGCCCGCGTCGAGCGGACTTCGGACGCCGCGCCCGCCCCGATTCAGCACGTGCGTGTAGATCATCGTGGTCTTCACGTCGGAGTGGCCGAGAAGTTCCTGCACCGTGCGGATGTCGTAGCCGTCTTCGAGCAGGTGGGTGGCGAAGCAATGGCGTAGCGTGTGGCATCCGGCGGGTTTCACGATGCCGGCAGCGTGAACGGCCGCGGCGACGGCGCGCTGCATTGTCTGAGGATGCAGGTGATGCCGAACGAGTTCGCCGGAGTATGGATCGCGACAGAATGAACGTGCCGGGAAAACGTATTGCCAACCCCACGAGATTGCCGCCTGTGGATATTTGTGCCTGAGCGCATAGGGCACCGACACGCCGGGTCTGCCGGCACTGCGATCCGCGTCGAAGAGCAGCTTCACGTGCCCCAGATGCGCCTCGATGGTCGGTAAGAGCGATGCCGGTAGCACCGTCACGCGATCCTTTGAGCCCTTCCCGTCGCGCACCAAGACCTCGCGGCGCGAGAGTTCCAGGTCTTTGACCCGTAGATGCAGGCACTCCTGCACGCGCATGCCTGTTCCGTAAAGAAGGTTCGCAATGAGCGAGCGTGTGCCCGTGATGTGCGATAACACGCGTCGCACCTCATCGCGTGTCAGCACCACCGGCAGGTGCACCGGCTGCTTCGCACGCACAATTGAACCGAGCCAGGGTAACGGTGATTCGAGAACCTCCTTGTAAAGGAACAGAATCGCGGCGAGCGCCTGATTCTGGGTACTGGCCGAAATCTTGGCGCGGACCGCGAGGTCCGTCAGGAAGCCTTCAACGTCGGCCGCACCGAGTTCACGCGGGTGACGCATGCCGCCAAAACGGATGAAGCGCCTGACCCATTGAACATAGGTCTTTTCGGTACGCAGGCTGTAGTGACGGGCGCGAATCCGATCCCGGACCCGATCTAGCAGTCGTGGCGGCTGGTTAGCATCCATGCTTTTGTGCGACGCAGCAAAATGGTGCCACGCCACGAAGGCATTGGAGCACTCACCGAAGTCGGGCGAATGGTGTTATACGATCCCAAATGATCGATTTCTCACAATCATTTGGGCCTCCCAATTGTAGTTAGATGGCACAGATCCAGCACATGGCGGCGACCGAGCAGCATGTGGAAATTGTAGGCGTCTATCCTGTCCGGATATCGAAGGACACGCTCCTCGAGAACGCGCGTCTCGAGTTTGGTGAGAGATTAAATCTTGACGACATTCTGGCCCTTGATGACCGCGAATTCCGCAATCGGTTTAGCAACATCTATCTTGTCGAAGTAGTGATTCAGAGACCCGCTTCAGACTTCGATCCGGGCACCTTTTCGCAAGAGAGAACCGGTTCCCCCCGGGCCAACTGGCAGGTTGCCTATGATGAGAAATTCCTCGATGCCGACGGCGCCTCGGAGCAACCTACTCCATTTGACCTCACCTCTACGAGATTGGCTTTTTTCATGCACGATCTGAATTTGTCTCTGCCGCTCCAAACACTATTCGGTCCAGTTGCTTTGCCTGAGCCGACAGCGATGCCAGCCAGACTAAGTAGACTATTTCGATACTTTCCACCGTCCTAACTCTGAGCGGTGCAGCTGTGCCATCTAACTATGCGTTGGAGCGGTCCGTGACGGGTATGAGCGAGCGCGCCGCAGGCGCGCGGAGAGATTGTGCGCCTGCGGCGCGCTGGTCGCGCCTCGCGCGGCCCGCTCAACGCGGACGTTAGACATGCGATGAAAAACGTGCACAACTTTGCCTATCGCGTGCCACTCTTGCTGATGGCGGTGATCTTCGTTACTGCCTGTACATCGGCTAATCCGATGGCAATTTCCTTCCCGGATCCTCCTTACTCTGACGACAAGGTGTCCCGTGGCGTTGTAAATGGCTTTTGGGAGCACGATCCCGCGAAGAACGAAGCTCGTCTGAAAGGAGCCTTTGCCAAAGCTGGCGACGAACTGGCCAAGGAGCTTGCCGATCGTCACTTAGTGCGTATCGGAATCAATCGGAGTTTCATTGTCGGCCGCTTCTTGGACGTTGTGGCCCTACCAGAGGGGTGGACATACAGTCTGGAGAAGGTTGTAGATGACGGGCGCACGATCAATGTTGGCGACGTCGTGGACGTGCGCGGACACATTGGCACGAACGTGGAATCCGTCATCACCATCGTGCGAAAATGCAGCGCGACACCAATGCTAGGTGAGAACAAGGACTGGGGCATTGGGTGCAAACGGATAGAGGCGTTTGATGCTAGCGGTTATGGCGGAGACAGGTCCTACTTGTCCGTTTTCTGATGGCTGCCCACGCGCATGTCTAACTATGCGTTGGAGCGGTCCGTGACAGGTCTTCAGTGGTGCGCCGCAGGCGCGGGAGACATTGTTGCGCCTGCGGCGCACAGTTGGGCTCTTCCGCGGCCCGCTCAACGCGAGCGTTAGGTCGCGCACTGCCCCACTGGCACTGACGCGCAACGATACGAACATGCGCTTTTGCGTCTATCTGCGCCGCTTCGGGAAGCTACATAAGCTGTATAGGTTTCATCGAGCTGCGGGTGGCTTGTACGTTTGGTCGTCGCAATCACAAGACTATGTTTCATATCATGAGGACGGAAAGTATTGGATTAGATTCAGGGATCGGAAGACCGTAAAAAAACTTCGACAGCCGCTCTCGAGCTTCGAAGGCGCGGAAACACTATCTGTATCCGTCAACATGTTTCTTGCGCCGATGCCTCAGGACAAAGACGAAGGACTCGTCCGTGTCATGCCGGAGGATATCGTGCTCGATCTTGAGGGGAACTTTGCGGTTGAGGTTATCCTGTCCGCCGGGAGGCTGGAGTTGGCGCCCCATCCGCAACGATCAAACGGTGTGGTGCATGTAAAGGATTCAGTGTCACCAGTAATTACCGTTGAAGCATTTCCGATGGTGGACAACGTATTTCCGCTCGACAGATTCCCATCGAAGCTGAAGTGGGTGGAGGGTCAGAACTTCTTCCTGAACCACGAAGGCCGAATCTAGTGCGCTACCTAACAACGCATTGGAGCGAGAGCGCGGCCAGCAGCTTCGGTGAGGTAACAGGGATGTGCAGGTTCTGGATAAATCAGCTTCGGTCAGCGTCAGCGCAGCCGCGCTTCGCTCAATGCGGGCGTTGGGCATACGAACGTACAGGAGCTACACCGTGACATCGTTAACAGAGCAGACAGCAACTGGTGTGCAACCGATAGAGAAGGTCGCATCTGGTCAAAAGCTAATCATCTACGCCATCCTCGTAAACTTCCTGACAATAGGGCTTATGGCGGCCTTCGGCGACATCGCGGGTCTCGTAGGCATCGTCGCAATCGTCATGTCCTTCATTGGGATGTTTCGCCTCGCAAGTGGGCTAGGCTATTCCACCGCCACAAAGATCTTCCTTCTCGTCCTTCTAGTGGTCCCGTTAGTTGGCCTCATTACTTTGCTAGTTCTCAATTCACGTGCGACAAAAGCGCTGCGAGAAGCAGGGTACAAAGTTGGGCTGCTTGGGGCGCGGCGCTGACGTATGCCCAACTATGCGATGCAGCGGTCGTCGCGCGTCGTCACGCCGCTTGCAGGAACTGCAAGTGGTTCGCAAAGGTTTCGATCAGCAAGCGGCGCGCCGACTGCGCGCCGCCGCTGATCGCGGACGTTAGGTGTCTCGATGACCCGTCATTTCTGCGGGTTGCTTACACTGGTGCTTCTGACCGGGTGTAGCAACGCACGGGATCAAGCCGTCGTTTCGGCCGTTCTTGATGACTTCACCTCGCGCTCTGACGTAAGTCTTCCTTCTGCCGGCATTACGCTCATAGCATCTGAGACAGAGCCCTGGTCGGCTGAGAAGTACCGCTACTTTAATTTCGATCCGCAGCGAGATACCTGCGGCGTATCATCACAAGTGCTCGAGCAGCACTTTGCTCGCAATGTCCGCTCGGAAAGCGCTGGTTGGCTCGTTCAGAGCCATGATCGGTGGCGTCTGGCCACGCTGGCGGAACTCAACTCGCTCGACGACAGCATAGCTACGTTGCTGACCTACAGCGCGGAAGTCCGTACATCGGCCTCGATATCGTGGCCCACCTATTCGGCCGATGGCAATTCCGCCCTCGTGCTTGTTCATTTCCGATGGTCCATGCACGACGCCGTAGCTCATTATGTAGTCGAGGGATCCGGCCTCCGCTGGAAAGTGGGATGCTCACAATTCCGATTCTACGTTTAGTACTCGAGACACCTAACTATGCGTTGGAGCGGGCCGTGAGAAGCCGGAGCGAGCGCGCCGCAGGCGCGCGGACCATTATCGCGCCTGCGGCGCGCCGGCCGCGCTGGTGCGCGGCCGCTCAACGCGGACGTTAGACCGTCAGTCAAGGAGACGGTGCCGCGCTGGGAGAACTGGTAGGGCACGTCGCCGCGACCGACTCCGCCTTCTAAATCATTCACTCAGTCAAGGAGACACATATGCCCATCACCGCATTCAACAGTTTCAACGACGGTCTCGCTCCGAATCAAAGAAGCCGGGGGCATTTCATCGCCGACATTGATCTGGAAGACGGCCCACACTGGGTGCCGTATGCCGATGGTGTCTGGATCCAACCCTGCCACTTCAACGTCACGTCCGGCGGATTCAGCGTTGTTCTGAAAGGACTCCCCGGCGCCGCGCTGGGCACTCACTACCACATCGGGACCGTTCGGGGCTTCACGATACGTGGCCAGTGGCGGTACCTGGAACATGACTGGGTTGCGAAGCCCGGCACGTTCGTTTACGAGCCCGCCGGCGAGGCCCACACGCTGGTCATCACGGACGACTCCCCGGAGCCAGCGCTGATCTTCTTCGCCGTCGAGGGCGGCCTCATCTATCTGGGCAAGGCGGTCGACGGCGGTTTCGCTGCTTATGAGGACGGCTTTACCGCGCTGGAACTGAGCCGACAATACTATCGTGAGGCCGGTCTCGACATGCGCAAACTGGATGCGCTAGTTCGCTAATTGGCCTACGGTCTAACAACCGATTGCAGCGGACGGCGCTGTCGCGCCGCCGCTGAACCGCGGCGTTAGGCAACAGATTAGGTACTTCGCGATGGTAGTGATCCGATCAGCCAAGCCATCCGACGCAGCGTCTCTGTCAGTAATTGCTGAGCGAACTTTTCGCGACACCTTTGCCGTGGACAATTCCGAGGAGAACATCAATCTCCACTGTGCTCGGAAATTCGGTGCCGAGATACAAAGCGAAGAAATATCTGACCCGCAAATGACCACCCTGCTGGCCGAAGTCGGTAGTGAGCTAGTGGGGTTCGCACAACTTCGACTGGCACACACAACAGCCTGCGTCGCCGGTGCTCGACCTGCTGAGCTGCACCGAATTTACGTTTTAAGCAATTGGCACGGCCGCGGCGTCGCTAACGAATTGATGCGCGCTGTTTACGCTGCCGCTATTCGGGCGGGGAGTGATTGCGTTTGGCTTGGGGTATGGGAGCGCAATCTCAAAGCAATCGCCTTCTATCGCACGTGCGGGTTTTCTGTCGTTGGTGACCACCCGTTCATGCTGGGGCGAGACCGACAACGCGACCTGATCTTGGCGGCGCAAGTTGATAGCCTGTCGTCTGTTGCCTAACAATGCGATGCAGCGGACAGCGCTATTCGTCACGTCGCTTGCAACCAGGGCAAGCGGCGCGCCGACTGCGTGCCGCCGCTGATCGCGGACGTTAGCCCGTCCGAACAGCAATCGCTGCGAGGACCTGACGTCACCCCGAATTTTCGTCGGCATTTAGAACTGGAGTAAGGTGCTTCCGGAGTCCTTGTACGGCAAGGAGAGGAAGTGATGAAGAAGTCGAGGTTTACCGAGGAGCAGCTCCTGTTTG
>JANLWE010000099.1:0-33062 GCA_031364365.1 Gammaproteobacteria bacterium
CGCGACGTATCTGATTGAAGGTGAACGTCCCCTTCACTTCGCCCCTTCACTTCGATCGTCTCCTTTATCTCTTCATCTTGTGCGCGCGAGCAGGAAAACGCCCGCGATGACGAGGACGACGCCGACCATGCGCGAGACGTCGAGCGGGCGCACGGGGAAGCCGAGCAAGCCGTAGTGATCGAGGGCGAGCGCCGCGGTCATCTGCCCCGCGATCAACAACGCCAGAAACGTCGCGCCGCCGATCATGGGCCCAAAAACCGCCGACGCCGCAATGTACATCGCGCCGAGGATTCCGGCGCACCAGGCCCACCAGGGCGCGCCGCCCGCCTGGCCGAGCATCGCGACCGAACCTCGCGTCACCAGCACGATCAAGAAGAGCGCGACCGTCCCCACCGCGAAATTGATGAGCGCCGCCGCCATCGGCGAGCCGAGGTGCCGGTTCATGGTGGAATTCAGCCCGATCTGCACGGCGAGCGAAGCGCCCACCAGGGCCGTCACCGACATTGCCGCGTATTGCATTGCTCAGTCCTTGCGCCAGCCGATTTCCAGAAAGTATGCGCGTCCGCGCCCCGGGAAATAACGGTCATTGCCGAATGCGAAGTCCGCGCGGTCGGCGTAGGCCGTGTCGAGCAGGTTGATGACCCGCAGTCCGATCGACCAGTCGTCGCGCGGCCGTACCGCCAGGCGCAGGTTCAGTAGCTCGTGCCCGCCGTAGCGCGCCGTATTCGCCGCATTCGTCCAGTAGCCGCCGACATAGAGCCCTTCGAGCTCGGCTGACAATTGTTCGGTCTCGCGGCGAAGCCGGAGGCCATGGATGTTCCGCGGTGCGGTGTCCACATCATCGCCGGCCGTGATCTGTTCGCCTTGTTCGACGGCCGCCGTGAAGCGGTACTCATGCCGCGCAACGGTGCCGGCGGCCGACAGAATCCAGTTCTCCACGAACGACCAGTCGCCCTGGTATTCGAGGCCGACATGACGCGTGCGCCCGCCGCTTACGTTGAACCCGGCCGAGTCGCGAAGGATCACGTCGCGCTTGTCCATGTGGAAGAGCGCGACGTTGAGCGCGAGCGCATCGGTCCGCAGGCGCAGGCCCAGTTCGGCCGCATCCGCCCGCTCGGAATCGAGGTCCGCGACAGTCTGCTGTCGCTGAAGCCGGTAGAGCTCGGTGGCTTCTGGTGAGCGGAATCCGCGCGCGAGCGAAAGATAGGCAGTCACCGCATCCTGGACCTGCCACACGAGTCCGACACGCGGCGCGAGGTTCGTGAAGTCGTCGGAGCGGTCTGACGGCCGCGAATAAAGGCAACCGCCAGGGCAGGGCACGTCGTTCTCGTCCGTATTCCCGTCGATCATGCGATTGTCGTAGTCGTAGCGCGCATTCTCGAGGCGAAGGCCCGCCTCGAGCGACCAGCCCGGCGAGAACTCGCGGCGCCATTGCGCATAGCCCGCGATCACGCGTGAATCGACATCGTAGTCGTACTGCTTTCCGGGTGGCCGGATTGCATTGGCCGCGTCCGAACCGCCGGTCGTCGGCCCGTCCTGGAATTGCAGCAGGAAACTGTTCGCGACCTCGGCATCGAGACCGAGCATCAACTCGCCGCCAGCGAACAGTCTGCCGGCAGTCTTGAACATCAGTCCACCGCTGTCCTGGCCGTTTTCCTCGACCGGATGCCCGAGCAGGAAATGTTGAAGGAAGTCCATGCGCGAGCTACGGAGAAATACGCTGAGTTCCTGGCCTCGGTCATCGAGATAGCGCGTTGCGAACCGGAGGCTCGTGGCATTGCGATAGGCATCCGGGTTTGGATTGGAGTGCGCGATCGCTGGGTCGCGATACGCGTTCTCGCCGACGATAAATCCCGCGGTCTGCTGGTCGAGATTCGAGCCGGCGAAGCGGAACGTCAGGCCGCCGTCCCCGAGCGGACGCGCCCACACCGCGTTCAGCTTCTGTTCCTCGAATCCCGAGGAATCGCGCCAGCCGCCGTCGTCGGTCGCGTGCATCACGATTCCGAGGCCGCTCTCGTTCGACCCTGAGGAGGCCGCAAGCCGCAGGCGACGATAAGCGTCGCTCCCGCCCTCAATTGCAACACCGAATTCGGGAATGTCGTCGGGGAGCGGCGGGATCACGTTGATGATGCCATGCACGGCGCTCGAGCCGTACAGTACGCTTCCCGGTCCACGCAGGATCTCGACGGCGGCCGCCTGTTCGAGATTCACCTCGAAAAGTTCGTTGACGTTGCAGGTACCGACCGGCCGGATCGGGATACTGTCTTCCAGCACGAGCACGGCCCCGCAGGCGCCCGCACCCGTCAGCACCGGCGAGCGAAGCGCAGTAAGCGATTCCTGGCCGCTGCCGCGCTGGATCATAGTACCGGCGGCGCGATTGAGAAGTTCCGCGGAATGTGTCGCACCCGTCAACTCGATTGTCGACGCGGTGACGCGTGACGCGCTGCCCGGATAATTGGTCAGTGCGACAGGACTGCGGGTCGCGGTGACGATGACCTCTTCGAGCGTCGAAGCAGGCAACGCGAGCGTGCTGAGGATTACTGCCGCCGCACAAACCAAAACTGCCCTGGATTTCGCAAGCATCCGCCCGATTATAAGGCCGCGCGAACGGCGAACTCGCGCGCGCGTGCTAACATCCGGGGAGCCTGATGAACCCTTTTACGCTCCGCGTTCTGGCTTGTTTTGGCTGCTTTCTGGCGCCTTTGCTGCAGGGGGTTGCCGCCGCGGCCGAGGTACCCGCGCCGCCGGATCGGCCCCGCATCGGACTCGTCCTCTCCGGCGGCGGCGCGCGCGGTCTCGCGCATGTCGGTGTCCTACAGGCCCTCGAGGAGCAGCGCATCCCAGTCGACGCGATCGCGGGCACGAGCATGGGCGCGGTCGTCGGCGGCCTGTACGCCTCCGGCATGACGACAGCCAAAATCGAAGCGATGATGCGCGGTATCGACTGGAACGTGGCTTTCCGCGACCGCCCGGAGCGTAGCACGCTCAATTTCCGGCGCAAGGAGGACGACCGCGAATTCCTGGTGCGATTCCCGCTCGGAATCCAGTCGGGAAGTTTCCGCGTGCCGCGCGGGCTGATCCAGGGTCAAAGGCTCACCCAGAGACTCAGGCTCGAAACGCTGCCGGTCGCTGCGATCGAGGACTTCGACGAGCTGCCGACGCCGTTTCGCGCGATCGCCGCGGATCTCGAGACCGGAGAGCGGGTCGTCCTGGAGGACGGCGATCTGACGTCCGCAATGCGGGCGAGCATGTCGTTGCCTGGCGTTTTCGCGCCAATCGAGATTGAGAGTCGGCTCCTGGTCGACGGCGGCCTGGTCGAGAACCTGCCCGTGGACGTCGCGAAGGCGATGGGTGTGGACATGGTGATCGCGGTTGACGTGGGTTTTCAGCCGGTCGGCCGGAAGGAACTGACCTCCGCACTTGCGGTCTCCAATCAGGCGGTGACGATCATGATGCAACGCGAGACCGCACGTCAGCGCGGGCTCCTGACCGTCAACGACGTCCTGATCGAACCCGATCTCGCCAATCTCCAGTCCACGGACTTCGCGACGGTGGACCGCACGATTGGCCTCGGTCTCGTCGCGGCGCGGGCAAGTGCTGAGCGCCTTGCACATCTTGCCCTCGACGAGACGCAATGGCAGCAATACCTCGCTTCGCGCACTGAAATTGAAACAGACCAGCCCATCGTGCACTTTGTCCGCACCGACCGGCGCTCCGAACGGTATCGCGAGCGGATCCAGGCCGAGCTCGGCCCCATCATCGGCCAGCCGCTCGATCCGGAGGAGATGGACGAGCGGCTCTCACATTTCTATGGCAGCGACAACTTCGAGGCGCTCGACTACCGCCTGGTCCGCGACGGCGTGCTGACCGGCATCGAAGTCAGCGCGCCCCAGAAGAGCTGGGGCCCAAACTTCCTGCGCTTCGGCCTCGAGTTGCAGAACGACTTCGAGGGCGGCAACAGCTTCAATGCCGGCGTGCGCGCCCAGGTCACGGAGGTCAACCGTTTTGGTGCGGAATGGCAGACCGATCTCCAGATCGGCGCAAATCCGCGCTTCGAGACGGAGTTTTACCAGCCGATCGCCTACACCTCGAACTGGTTCGTCGTGCCGAGCCTGCTCATTGACCGGCAGACCTTCGACATTTTCGAGGGCGACGACCGCCTCGCAACCTACCGGGTCCGCAACAGCGAAGTCGAAATCGACGTGGGTCGGGAGTTCGGGAGCTGGGGCGAGCTTCGCGCGGGAATCGCGCGCGGCGAAGGAAACCGCGATCTCCTGGTCGGCGATCCGAACGACCCGAACCTGCCGCCACGCATGCCTTTCGAACGCGGAGAAATGCTTGCGCGATTCAGCGTGGACCTGCTCGACGACGTGTATTTCCCGCGGCACGGGGAGCTCTTCACGCTCCAGTGGAACGGGCCGCGCGAGAGCCTGGGCGCGGACGTAAATGCGGATCGGGTGTCATTCGACTGGACGCATGCGCGTTCGCGCGGCCGCAACACTCTGGTCATTTCGGCCGCGGGCGGCGTGCAGGTGTCGGGACCGACCGACCAGGTGCAGGACTTCTACACGCTCGGCGGGCTCTTCAATCTTTCGGGGCTGTCGCCGGACGAGATCAGCGGTCCGTACTTCGGCATCGCGCGCGCGATCTATTACCGGCGCATCGGAAGCGGGCAGGACGGGCTGTTCGACGTGCCAATGTATCTCGGTGTTTCGCTCGAATTGGGCAACGTCTGGGAAAAGCGAAGAGACATCAGCGCAAGCTCGGCGCTATTCAACGGCGCCGCCTACCTCGGGTTCGACACTTTCCTGGGGCCCGTTTACCTTGCCGCCGGTTTCGGCGAGGGTGGCGACAGGAGCCTGTATCTTCTGCTGGGCCGCGTGCGCTGACGCTTCAGCGTCCCGCGTTTTTCGCGAACTTCTCGAAGACGACTGCCGGCTCGTCGCCGAGGCGCGAATACCGGTGGCGACTCGCCATGTCCTCATATGCTTCGTCGCGCTCCCTTGCGGTCGCGAACCAGTGCAGCTTTTGCCAGTCCGCGCCGACCAGGCGCGTGAACGGATCGCGCGGACGCAGGCTGACGCGAATCCCGAACGGCTTGACGGCCGGCGGGAGGGAATTCAGGTTATGTTCGTTGCTGATTGCCATGCGGCCACGATAGCGAAATCGGAGCCGCCGTCCAACCCATTCGACCAGGACTGCCGAACCGTCCCGAGCAGATCCGACTTGAGCTCTCTAAGCGGCGGGCATTGTAAGATCGGAACATGGCCACAAGACTCCGCACGACTACGATACCTGCCGCAGGCGAAGCGTTGCCCGGACGGCCCCAGCCGCTGCCAGTCGCCGAAAAGCATTTCGTGAACGGCAATCGCCTGGCACCGCCATTTCCGGCGGGCCTCGAACTCGCGTTGTTCGGCCTCGGCTGTTTCTGGGGCGCAGAGCGGCCCTTCTGGGAATTGCCGGGCGTCTGGTCCACGTCCGCGGGCTACGCAGGCGGCTTTACGCCCAATCCGACCTACCCGGAAGTCTGCACCGGCCAGACCGGCCACACGGAAGTGGTGCGAGTCGTCTTCGATCCGGAGAAGATCAGCTATTCAGAGCTGCTGAAGGCGTTCTGGGAGTCTCATGACCCGACGCAGGGCATGCGCCAGGGCGGCGACGTCGGCACGCAGTACCGTTCGGCAATCCATGCGATCGGTGACAGGCAGCTCGAGCTCGCGGGGCAATCGAAGGCCGCGTACCAACGCGCGCTCGCGGATGCAGGCCGCGGCGGTCCGATTACGACCGAAGTCGGGCCTGCGCCTGAATTCTTCTATGCCGAGGATTATCACCAGCAGTATCTGGCGAAAAATCCCGACGGCTACTGCGGCCTCAGCGGCACCGGCGTCGCCTGTCCAGCGGGTATTCGAACATCCGCGTAAGGCGCCGGTTGCGCTATTCCTGACAACGTACTAGCGTACTAGCACACGCTATCGCCGGAGTCACTCATGAAGGAGCATCGGACCGTCAGCCCGCGCCAGGAAGCTTTGAACGAGCGAGCGCTCTACAACGCAATTCTGACGCTTCGAACGGCCGACGAATTGCGCGCATTTTTCCGGGATTTGTGCACGCCGGCCGAGATCCAGGCGATGGCAGATCGCTGGGCGGTCGTCGCCATGCTGGGCGATAAACTTCCTTACCGTACCATTCACCGCGAAACCGGCGTCAGCGTGACGACCATCGGGCGCGTTGCCAAATTCCTGCAGGCCGGCAACGGCGGCTACATGATCGCCGATGCGCGCCTTGCGAGCGGTCGCCGTCGTTGAGCCTGTCACTTGACCGATGATCGACACCAAGGCGATACTGGAAGCCACATGACCGCGCACACCACGTATTTCATTGCTCGCTGGTGGTGGCTCCGCTCTACGGAGTGGGCGCTGGTCGTATCGTTCTGATCTAGTTTCGCAAGTTTCCCCTACAACCAGGACCCATCTCCGGACACACCGGGGCTGGCCTTTGCGCATGCCCAAACCATTGACGTTCGACATTGCAGCGGATCTGGATACGCCGGTTTCGGCGTACTTGAAGCTGCGCTCCTTACGCCCGCGCTTCCTGCTGGAAAGCGTGGAGCAGGGCCTGCGCGTCGCGCGTTATTCGTTCATCGGGCTAGGCGACTGCCAGGAGATTCGACTCGATGCGCGCGGGTTGTCCGTTGATGGCGAGCTACGCCGAAGCTTGAACGGCAAAGCCGAGTTACTGACGGCGCTGCGCGAGGCGCTTGCACGGGCGCCCCGATTACAGCCCTTCGATGGTGAACTGCCGCTGCCCGGTGGTCTGGTCGGTTTCTCGTCGTACGAACTTGCGCGTTACTTCGAGCCAACTTCGCTGCCCGGGCCGCCCGATCCGACCACACCTGAAGCGATTTACGTCGCGCCACGCTCGTTGCTCGTCTTTGACCACCTGACTCGCGGCGTCACGCTGCTGCACGCGGGCAGCGAAGGCGAGCGCCAGTCGTTAAAACGCGAGGTCTCGCGCGCGCTCGCGGGGCCGGTGCCGCGGGCACAGCACCGGAATCGGCATGCTGCCGCCACCGCCAGCTTTGATCAGCAGGATTTCATCAGCGCAGTCGAGCGTGCGAACTCGCACATCAAGGCGGGCGACGTGTACCAACTCGTCCTGTCAATCCGGTTCGAAGGTGCCTGCGAAGGCGACCCGTTTAACGTCTATCGCGCGCTTCGGCTGCTGAATCCGTCGCCCTACATGTACTTCTGCGAAGGTGACGGCCTGGCCGTCGTCGGCTCGTCGCCGGAAGCGCTGGTCCGTTTGAACGGTTCGACCGCGCAATTGCGGCCCATCGCGGGCACGCTTCCGCGCGGCGCGGATGCCGCGGAAGATGATGCGCTGGCGCAGCGGCTGCTCGACGATCCAAAGGAAAACGCTGAGCACGTCATGCTGGTTGATCTGGCGCGCAACGACCTTGGCCGCGTCGCGCGCGCTGGTTCCATCCGGGTGCATCCGAATCGGCAGATTGAGCGGTACAGCCACGTAATGCACCTGGTCAGCGGGGTTGTCGGCGAGCTCGCGCCGGGACGCGATGCATTCGATCTGTTCGCCTCGGCCTTTCCGGCCGGAACGCTCGTGGGCGCGCCCAAAGTGCGCGCGATGCAGATCATCGACGAGATCGAGCCGGTCGGGCGCGGCCTCTATGGCGGCACGGTCGGATATTTCGGCAGCAACGGCAGCATGGACCAGGCGATCACGATCCGGACGATCGTTTTTGCGAATGGCGGTTACCGCTATCAGGCGGGAGCCGGCATCGTTGCCGACAGCATTCCGGATCGCGAATACAACGAAGTTATTGCCAAGAGTGCCGTGCTGCGGAGCGCACTCGAACTTGCCGAGGAGATACCGTGAACGCGCGCCTGCTGCTGATCGATAACTACGATTCCTTCACCTACAACCTCGTGCAGGCATTTTTGATGCTGGGCGCGAAAGTCGACGTGCACCGCAACGATCGCATCACGGTGGAGGAAGCCCGGGGGCTCAACCCGACCCACTTGTGCGTCTCGCCGGGGCCTGGCACGCCTGCGGAGGCCGGCGTTTCCGTTGCCATGATCAGGGCATTTGCGGGAAAGTTGCCGATCCTGGGCGTGTGCCTGGGGCATCAGGCGATGGTTGAGGCCTGCACTGGGCGTGTCGTGCGTGCTGGACGACTGATGCACGGAAAGGCCTCTTCGGTGCTGCACGATGGCCGTGGACTGTTCGAGGAACTGCCAAGCCCACTGGACGCCGGGCGATATCACTCCTTGATCGCGGAGCGCGAAAGTCTTCCGGCTGAACTCGAGATCACGGCGTGGACCGGCGAGGGAGAAATCATGGGCGTTCGCCATCGGACGCTGCCGATGGAAGGCGTGCAGTTTCACCCCGAGAGCGTGCTCACGCCGCTCGGTCCGCAGATGCTCGCGAATTTCCTCATGCCGGGCCTCTCGACATGAGTCAGGTCGGAAGAGAGATGCTCGAGGCGTTGCTCGACAAGCAAGTGCTGGCCGAAAGCGCGGCCTACGATCTGCTGATTGCCCTGACCGACTCGGCGATGGCTCCGGCGATGGCTGGAGCGATCCTGTCGGCACTTCGGATCAGGGGAGTCACGGCGGGCGAGGTCCGTGGTTTCGCGCGCGCCATGCGTTCGCTCGCGCGCAAGCCTGAAATCGCCGCGGGGACGCCGGTGGCCGACGTCGTTGGGACGGGCGGCGACGGATCGCAAAGCCTCAATCTGTCGACCGGTGCGGCCTTGCTGGCCGCGGCGTCCGGCATCCGCATCGCGAAACACGGCAATCGCTCGGTCTCGTCGCGCTGCGGCAGCGCCGACGTGCTCGAGGCGCTGGGACTCGTTCTGCCGCGGGATGAGGCAGCCGCGATCCAGTGCCTGGATCGGACCGGATTCACGTTCCTGTTCGCGCCGCACTACCACCCCGCCATGAAGGCGGTCGCGCCGGTGCGGGCCGCGCTCGGCGTCCGGACGGTATTCAACCTGCTGGGTCCACTCACGAATCCTGCCGGTGTGGCGCATGCAGTCATCGGAGCGTGGAGCCTCGATGTCGCCAGATTGATGGCGGAGACACTCTCCGGCATGGAGATCGCCCGAATGTTTGTCGTTCACGGCGATGGCGGCTGGGACGAACCGACGCCTGCCGCCCCATTCACGCTCTTCGACGTCCGGCCGGGAATCGTCAGGGAGGAGAAAAGATCTGCGGCGGACTTCGGCCTGCCGGTCTCGCCGGAGCAGGATCTCCGAGGCGGGGATGCGGATTACAACGCCCGCAGGCTCGCGGCCGTGCTCCGGAATGAAGAGAACGGGGCGCACCGCGATGCGCTCATCATGGGCGCCGCACTCGTCGCGGAAGTCACTGGCCAGGTTGACGATCCCGTGTCGGGCGCCGCCCTCGCAGCGGACGCCATCGACGATGGCAGGGCCGCACGCCTGCTGGCGAGCGTGATCCAGTGGGGGCGGGAGGGATCCGCTTGACTGATTTTCTGGGTCTGATGGCGGCCGCGAGCCAGGTGCGCGTCGGGGAACTCCGCGCCCACGAATCGATGTCGCAACTGCGGTCCCGCGCTAATGGCACCGCCTTGCCGCTGCGGCTGCAGCGCCGGGGTGCATTCGACCTGATTGCAGAATTCAAATGCCGTTCGCCTTCTGCCGGGACTTTCGACCCATGCGATCTGGCGACGCGTGTGACGGACTACGCAAGGGGAGGAGCTGCGGCGGTTTCTGTATTGACCGAGCCGATGCAGTTTGGTGGCGAAATTTCACATCTCAGCACTGCGGCGGCAGCGCTGGCACCGTTCGGCATTCCGGTGATGCGCAAAGACTTCATTGTCGATCCGTACCAGGTCTATGAGACTCGCGCCGGCGGCGGCGGCGGGGTCCTGTTGATCGTGCGAATACTGACGCGAGCCCAACTTGCCGAGTTGCGCGATTGCGCTCGCGAGTTGTCCCTGTTCGTGCTGCTCGAGGCCTTTGACGAGGACGATCTCGAGCAGGCCGCAGCCGAACTTGGTCGCTCGCCATCAAACGGTGACGACTCACCGTTTCTCATTGGCGTCAATTGCCGTGATCTCCGGACGCTCGAGGTGCAGCCACAGCGCCTGCTGGAACTGGCGCCCAGGCTGCCACAGGCAACCCTGCGGGTCGCGGAAAGCGGAATCGAAACGGCGCTTGACTGCGCGCGCATGGCCCGCGCCGGCTTCAATTTCGCACTCGTGGGAAGTGCCTTGATGAAGTGCCCGGATCCGGGGCCGGTCATCAGCGAGATGCTGGCAGCGGGGAGGGCCGCGTGAGTCTTCTCGTCAAGATCTGCGGCGCGACGCGGGAGGCAGATATCGTGGCGGCTGCTGAGGCAGGCGCCGACGCGGTCGGTTTCGTGTTTCACGAAGCGTCCAGGCGCAATCTGGCGCCGGCGCGCGCGGCCAAACTATCGGGAAACCTGCCGGCAAAGGTGCTTCGCGTCGCCGTCACGCTCCATCCTTCGCAGGAGCTGGTGGAGCGGGTTCTCGATGATTTCATGCCTGATGTCTGGCAGTCGGACTTCGAGGACTTTGCGACGATTCTGCTTCCAGCCGGCATCCGTCATTGGCCTGTGCTGCGAACGGGCGCGCGCGCGCCACAGACGCTGCCTCACACCGTGCTTTTCGATGCGGCGGTCAGCGGCAACGGAATGCAGGCGGACTGGAAGGCGGCAGCCATGCTGGCTCGCAAGTGCCTCTTGATCATCGGCGGCGGTTTGAATCCGTCGACGGTCGCAAGCGCCATCGAGAAGGTGAGGCCCATCGGCGTCGACGTTTCGAGTGGTGTTGAGTGCGAGGCCGGCATTAAGGATCCGATCCTGATCCGGGAGTTCGTGGCAGCGGCCCGGGCCGCGGACAGGAGCAGCGATTCATGAGCAATTCAACGCTTCCCGACGAGCGTGGCCGATTCGGGCAATTCGGCGGCCGATTCGTCCCGGAGACACTCGTACTTGCGCTGGATCGCCTGGAGGAACTGGTCGCGACAGCACTTGGCGCGGAGGATTTTCAGCGTGCCTACGCAGCCGAGCTGAACAGCTGGGCAGGCCGGCCAACCGCGCTTACAAACGCGTACGGCTTGTCACGGAAATGGGGCGCCGAAATCTGGCTCAAGCGCGAGGACCTGGCACATACCGGCGCCCACAAGATCAACAACGCCATAGGCCAGGCGCTGCTCGCACGTCGAATGGGCGCGAAGCGCGTGGTCGCGGAGACCGGCGCCGGGCAGCATGGCGTCGCCTGCGCTGCGGCCTGCGCACGGCTTTCATTGCCCTGCATCGTATACATGGGCTCGAAGGACATGGAACGCCAACGTCCAAATGTAGGGCGAATGAAATTGCTGGGTGCGGACGTCAGGGCGGTCTCCGGCGGCGATCAGACTCTGCGTGCCGCGATCGACGAGGCGTTTCGCCACTGGGTGTCCGAGCCAATGGAGACCTATTATCTTCTGGGTTCTGCCGTCGGGCCGCATCCCTATCCCTACCTCGTGCGCGAATTGCAGTCCGTCATCGGTCGCGAGGCGCGCGCACAGTTCCGCGTTGCGGCAGATGGCCTGCCTGACGCGATCGTCGCCTGTGTCGGCGGCGGCTCGAATGCGATCGGGCTTTTTCACCCGTTCATAGAAGATCGTGACGTCGCGCTCATCGGCATCGAAGCTGGCGGCCGCGGGCCGGGTCTTGGCGACAACGCGGCGTCACTCGCTGCGGGTCGTCCCGGTGTCCTGCATGGCAGCTACACGATGCTGTTGCAGGACAGGCACGGGCAGGTTTCGGAGACACACTCGATATCCGCGGGCCTCGACTATTCCGCCGTCGGTCCGGAGCATGCGTATCTTCAGTCGACTGGGCGAGCCCGCTACGAGACGGCGAGTGATGTGGACGCACTGGCGGCCCTACGGGAATGCTGTGAGCTGGAAGGCATCCTGCCGGCGCTCGAAAGCGCGCACGCGCTGGCCGGCGCGCGCGTTTTTGCCGCGGCGCATCCTGGCAGCCGGATACTCATCGGGCTGTCCGGTCGCGGCGACAAGGACCTCGCAACCTTGCAGGCAAGTCTGCTGCCGGACGATTCATGAAGCCGCCTGGGGAAAATATTGCGGACGCGATCCATGCGGCGACTGCGCGGGGCAAGCCGGCGCTGATTGCGTTCCTGACGGCCGGATTCCCGACCAAGCCGGCGTTCCAGGATGCGCTGGCACAGGCGGCGGAGGTTGCAGACGTCATCGAGGTCGGCGTGCCGTTCTCGGATCCGATGGCGGATGGACTGACGATCCAGCATTCGAGCCGAATCGCCCTCGAGCAAGGAACGACGCTCGAGTGGACGCTTTCGGCCATTGCCGCAGGCCGGCCGACTCGATCCGCGCCGGTGCTGCTGATGAGTTACCTCAATCCTTTGCTGAGTTTCGGCACGGCTCAGCTCGCAGTGAACGCGCGGCAGGCGGGCGTATCCGGTTTCATCATTCCGGACCTGCCATTCGAGGAGTGCGCGGAACTTCGGCAAGGGTTCGACGCGGAAGGCCTCGCCCTGGTCCAGATGGTGACTCCAGTGACGCCGCAGCCGCGTCTCGCGTTGCTCGCGCGCGAGTCCCGCGGTTTTATTTATGCTGTAACGATGACCGGTACAACGGGTCATGCAGTCTCGGCCGGTAGTGAGTTGCTTGACTATCTCCGGCGCATTCGCGAGGTCGCCGCCTTGCCAGTCTGCGCCGGATTCGGGATCCGCAGCGCGGCGCAGGTCGCAGCACTCTCCGGGCATGTCGATGGTTGCATCGTCGGCTCGGCCCTGGTCGAGGTCCTGGGCCATGGACAGGACGTCGCGGCTTTCCTGCGCGGTCTGAGGGAGTGAGCCTCGCCATGCCGGACCGAAGCTGGGTTGTGCACAAGTTCGGGGGCTCGAGTCTCGCCGATGCCGATTGCTTCCGCCGGGTTGCGGCCGTCGTCGAGGCGCTGCCGGAATCGCATGTGGCGCTGGTACTGTCGGCTTGCCGCGGCGTCACCGATGAGCTGATCGGACTTGTCGGCGTCGCCGAGCACGCCGACGAGGCTGGATGCGAGGCCGTACTCTCGCGCCTGCATCAGAGGCATGCGGCCATCGCAACGGAACTCCTCGATCCGCCCGGGCGCAAAGCCTTTGAGCAGCAAGTCCAGGCTGATATCGAGGACCTGCGTCGCGTTGCCCAGACGATCGCCCTCGTGCGTTCGGCCGGGCGCGACCTGCGCGATCTCGCCGCGGGCTTCGGCGAATTGTGGTCGAGCCGGCTCTTTGCCGCATTTCTCGGGATTCGCGCGCGGCGCGGAGCCGTGCGATGGATCGATTCGCGGGAAATCATCATCGTCGAATGGGGCGCGCTCGGCCCCGGCGTCCAGTGGCAGGAATCGCAGGAACGTGCCGGGCGACTCATCCGACTGGACACGGATTCCACCCTCGTGCTGCCCGGCTTCGTTGCGACCGACACGCGAGGCCTGAGGACGACACTGGGTCGGAACGGCAGTGACTTTTCCGGCTCCATCTTCGGCGCCCTGCTCGACGCCCGCGAGATCGTCATCTGGACAGATGTCGACGGCGTCCTGTCAGCGGATCCGCGCCAGGTGCCGGGCGCGAAGGTCATCAACGCGCTGTCGTACAACGAGGCGATGGAGCTCGCCTTCTTCGGCGCCAAAGTGATTCATCCTCAAACGATGGCGCCGGCGGTCGCGAAGGGCATACCCATCCGGATACGCAATACCTTTGCGCCGGGAAATCCCGGGACGACAATCACCGGCAATACGGATTCGACGCTGGCGGTCAAGGGCATCACGAGCATCGACCACGTCGCGCTCATTAATCTGGAGGGCGCCGGCATGATCGGCGTGCCGGGTACCGCCCACCGCCTGTTCGGCGCATTGCATGAGGCCGGGATTTCGGTGATTCTGATTTCGCAGGGCAGCTCCGAGCACTCAATCTGTTTTGCAGTCCCTGCGATCCAGGCGACGCTTGCCGAGCGCGCCGTGAGGCGCGCCTTTGCATCGGAGTTGCACGACGGCCAGATCCAGAGCATCGGGGTGAGCGGGGACTGCTCGATTATCGCGATCGTCGGCGATGGGATGGCCGGGGCCCGCGGCGTGGCCGCCAAGCTGTTCTCGGCGCTCGGCAATGCCGGTGTCAATGTGCGCACGATCGCGCAGGGCGCATCGGAGCGGAATATTTCGGTCGTCGTCGATCGAGTGGAGATCGCGAAGTCGCTGCGTGCGGTTCACTCGGCTTTTTACCTGTCGCCGCACACCTTGTCGATCGGCCTGATCGGCCCCGGCACGATCGGCTCGGTGCTGATCGAGCAGATTTCCTCCCAGATCGATCGATTCCGGCACGACTTCAATCTCGATCTGCGAATTCGCGGCATCGCGAGCTCAAAACGCATGCTGCTGGCGGAAGCGGCAATTGACCTCACGAGCTGGCGCGAGGAAATGGATTCCCGCGCAGAGCCGACGGATCTTGACCGGTTTGCGGCCCATGTCGTTGCGGACCACCTGCCGCATCACGTCATGATTGACTGTACCGCGGATGCCGCGGTCGCAGGCCGTTACGCCTCCTGGTTTTCGGCCGGTCTCCACGTCGTGACACCGAACAAGAAGGCCAACAGCGCTGGGTTCGCAGATTTCCGCCGCATGCAGCAGGCCCGGCGCGACGCGGGCACGCATTATCTCTACGAGGCGACGGTGGGAGCGGGGCTGCCGATCATCCTGACGCTACGCGACCTGCGCGAGACCGGCGACCGCATCCACCGGATCGAAGGGGTCTTCTCCGGCACGCTTGCCTACCTGTTCAACGCATTTGATGGTTCCCGGCCCTTTTCGGCGATCGTTGCCGAGGCGAATGCGCGCGGATTGACCGAGCCGGACCCTCGTGACGATCTTTCCGGCATGGATGTCGCTCGCAAGCTCGTGATTCTCGCGCGCGAGATGGGCCTGGCACTGGAGCTTTCGGAAGTCGTGGTCGAGAGTCTGGTGCCGCATGGTTTGCGGGATTGCAGTATTGAAGGATTCCTGCAAGGACTGACTGGACACGATGCACGCATGCGCAATCTGCTGGAGGCCGCGATTCGCGAGGGCAAGCGACTGCGCTATGTGGGACGCTTGACGAATTCCGGCGAGGCGACGGTCGGCATCGAGCGCGTCGATGTGGGCCATCCGTTTGCGAACATCGCGATGACCGACAACATCGTGCGATTTGTGACCGACCGGTACTCTGACAATCCGCTGATCATCCAGGGCCCCGGCGCCGGCCCCGAGGTGACGGCGGGCGGCGTTTTCGGCGACCTGCTTCGGCTCGCAACCTATCTCGGCGCAAGACTCTAGGCGGGCCACGTGGCATTCCGAGCTGCAACTGCATTTGCGCCCGCGACCGTCGGCAACGTCGCTGTCGGTTTCGACATCCTGGGCCACGCATTCCCGGCCCTGGGTGATCGCGTGCGCGCGGAGCGGGTGCGGGTGCCGGGCGTTCGGATCATTGCCATCACCGGCGTCGAGAGCGATCTGCCGATGGCGGCAGCAGGCAATACGGCCGGCAAGGCGGTGCTCTCGCTCGCCGAGTCGCTGGCGCTTCCGTATGGCATCGAACTCGCGATTGAGAAGGGCATACCGATCGGCTCTGGATTGGGAGGCTCTGCCGCTTCAGCGGTTGCAGCCGTAGTCGCGGCCAACGAGTTGCTGGAACGCCGGCTATCGAGGCTCGAGCTCCTGAAGCACGCGATTGAGGGCGAGGCCGTCGCGAGCGGTTCGCGGCATGCCGACAACGTCGCGCCCTCGCTCTTTGGCGGCCTCGTGCTGACAGTGGGGATCGACTCGCCGCGCATCAAGGTGATTCCGGTTCCGTCCGGCATTCGCTGTGCACTGGTGCATCCGCACTTCAACCTGCCAACGCGCGCTGCCCGGGCTGTGCTGAGTCCTTCGGTGCCTCTATCCGACGTCGTCTGGCAATCGGCCAATCTGGCGGGCTTCCTGGCGGGTTGCTACACCAATGATCTCGCGCTGATCCGTGACGCTTTCGAAGACATTCTCATCGAGCCGCAGCGCGCGAAACTGATCCCGGGGTTCGAACAGGTCAAAAAGGCAGCGCTCGCAGGCGGCGCGCTCGGCTGCTCGATTTCCGGGGCAGGGCCAAGTGTATTCGCCTGGTGCGAGGAGTCGCAGGCACAGGCGATCTCCATGGCGATGGTAAATGCCTTTTCCGATCACGGCCTGGCCTGCGATCAATGGAGTGCGGCGTTGGACGGCGAAGGGGCGCGCGTCGTGGAGCAGCAATGAACTACTGCAGCACCCGCGACGCGGGACTCCAGCTGCCGCTGTCGCGCGCGCTCGAAGACGGCATCGCACCGGACGGCGGACTTTATGTCCCGGAGCGCTTGCCGACCGTGATTGCCAGGGACCTTGCGCTCTGCGCATCGCTGAACGAGGTTGCTCCAAGGCTGCTGGCGCCGTTCTTCGAAGGGGACGCTTTGGCGGAACTTCTGCCTGACATCATCAACGAATCCTTCGATTTTCCGGCGCCGCTCAGATCGATCGACGGCGGCCGGGAGCGGCTGTCCGTGCTCGAGCTGTTTCACGGCCCGACGGCCGCATTCAAGGACTTCGGCGCACGATTCCTGGCCGCCTGTCTCGCACGAATCCCGCGGCGGGACTCGCGGCCGCTGACGATATTGGTGGCAACATCCGGCGACACGGGTGGCGCGGTCGCCGCCTCGTTCCATCGGCGGCCGGGATTTCGTGTCGCGTTGCTGTTCCCCTCGGGCAAGGTCTCCCCAACGCAAGCCCGACAGCTGACCTGCTGGGGCGACAATGTCCGTAGCTTCGCGGTGCGCGGCACGTTCGACGACTGCCAGCGACTCGTCAAGCAGTCCTTCCAGGATGTGTCGCTGCGCGAGGCAATGGCGCTCAGCTCCGCCAACAGCATCAACATCGGGCGCCTGCTGCCGCAGATGACTTACTTCGGGGCCGCGAGCCTCGAGATCCAGAGAGCGGAGGGCCGTGCGGCATCCTTTGTGATCCCGTCTGGCAACCTGGGCCACGCCGTCGCCTGCGTCTGGGCGCGCGAGCTGGGTCTGCCGATCGCCGACATCGTGCTGGCGCACAACGCCAATCGCACCGTGCCCGACTTTCTCGAGACCGGCGAATGGCGTCCACGACCCAGCATCACGACACTCGCGACCGCCATGGACGTCGGCAATCCGAGCAACATGGAGCGCCTGAATGGCCTGTATGGCGATCACGCGCGCATGACTGCTCGCATCCGTGCCGTATCGGTCAGCGACAATGAAATTCGCGCGAGCATTCGACGCGAGTTCGAGCAATCCGGGTTGATTCTCTGCCCGCACAGCGCCGTGGGCGCCCACGTCTACCGCACGATGAAGTCACAGGAGCGCCGCCGCGCGCATTGGGTGCTCGCGGCGACCGCGCACCCGGGCAAGTTTTCCGAGATTGTCGAGCCGCTTATCGGCCAGCGGATCGAGCTACCGCCTGCGCTGGCGCAACTGCTTGGGCGAGACATGGACTTCCAGGAAGTTGAGGCGCGCTATGAAGCCCTGAGAGATCAGCTGTTGGCGACCTGGAATCGACTGGATTACACCTGAGTCGTCGCAGGCACCGAGTGTTGACATGCGTATCGCCGCCATGTTGTCATGGCCTCAGATTGGCCCGCACCGCCCTATGACAAATTTACAGCCAGCTACCAACTATTCCATTCGCATGCGCCTTTCCGGTGGGCTGCTGCTCCTTCGACCGCGAGGGCGTGGGCTGCCGGGCTGAACCCGGAAGGATCTCGAATCCGAAACCCCGCCCCGATGAAAGTCGCGGCGGGGTTTCTCGTCATGGAGTACCGACATATGAGCGCCCCGGATCTGGACCGAGTCAAAATCTTCGATACGACGCTGCGCGACGGCGAGCAATCGCCCGGCTGCAGCATGACGCTCGATGAAAAGCTTCGTATCGCGCGGGCGCTCGCCGATCTCGGGGTGGACATCATCGAAGCCGGGTTCCCGGCCGCCTCGCAGGGCGATTGGGAAGCGGTCGCGGCGGTCGCGGCTGAGGTCAAGGACCCGACGATCTGCGCGCTCGCGCGCTGCATTCCCGAAGACATCAACAGGTCCTGGTCAGCGCTTGCCAGAGCGGCGCGGCCACGGCTGCACGTATTCCTTGCGACCAGCGCCATCCATCGGGAGCACAAGCTCAAGATGGCGCGCGACCAGATCGTCCGGCTCGCCGTCGAGGGCGTGCGTCATGCGCGGAGTCTCTGCGACGACGTCGAGTTCTCGCCAGAAGACGCTTCGCGCACCGAGCACGAGTTCCTGGCGGAAGTCGTGCAGGCGGTGGTGGATGCGGGCGCCACGACCATCAACATCCCGGATACGGTCGGCTACACCACACCACAGGAGTTTTACGAGACCTTCACGTACCTGCGCGAGAAAGTGAGCGGCATCGAAAAGGTCACGCTCTCAGTGCACTGCCATGACGATCTTGGCATGGCGGTCGCCAACAGCCTGAGTGCGGTGCGTGCGGGCGCGCGCCAGGTGGAATGCACGATCACCGGCATCGGCGAGCGCGCGGGAAACTGCTCGATGGAAGAATTAGTGATGGCACTCGCCGTGCGCCAGCAGGCTTTCGGCGTACACACTGGAATCCAGACGCAGCGCCTCTACCCGACCTGCCGGTTGGTGTCTGCGATCACCGGCATGCCGATCCCGCGTAACAAGGCCATCATCGGGGAAAACGCGTTTGCGCACGAATCCGGCATCCATCAGCACGGCATGCTGCGGCATGCCTCTACCTACGAAATCCTGCGGCCTCAGGACGTGGGGCTTTCGCGCAGCAACCTGGTGCTCGGCAAGCACAGCGGGCGTCACGCCTTCCGCGAGCGGGTGCGCGAACTGGGCTTCGAACTGGACGAGGAGGAGCTCGAAAAAGTTTTCGTGCGCTTCAAGACGCTGGCTGACCGCAAGAAGGAGCTGTTTGACGGCGACATCGAGGCGCTCGTACTTCAGACTGAGAGCGATAGCGGCGGGCCCTGGTCGCTCGAGGCGCTGCGAACGGACGCTTCAACCGGGCAGGACGCCCATGCGGTCGTCATACTCACCCATAGCGATGGCCGTCGCATCGAGCAGGCCGCGGAGGGTGACGGGCCGGTGGATGCCGCTTTTACTGCGATCGAGCGCGCGATCGATCTGCCGGTGCGGCTCTGCAAGTTCGAGGTGCGAAGCGTCAGCGAGGGCGAGGACGCGCAGGGCGAGGCGCTCGTCACCGTCGAGTGCGATGGGCGCACCTATCGCGGCAGCAGTGTCAGCACCAACATCGTAGAATCCGGCGTGCGCGCATTTCTGGAAGTAATCAACCGCATTGAACTCTCGCGGGGCAGCGGACTGCGCCAGCGCTGGGCGGTGGGATGACCGCGCTGACCCTATTCGAGAAGATCTGGCGCGCCCACGAGGTCGTGCCTGAGACGGCCGATACGCCGGCAGTGCTCTACATCGACCTGCACCTGGTGCACGAGGTGACCTCGCCGCAGGCCTTTGCAGTGCTGCGCGAGCGCGCCATTCCCGTGCGCCGGCCGGAGCGAACGCTTGCGACGCTCGACCACTCGACGCCGACCGATCCGCAACAGGTCTTCGGGGGCGTGCCGATCCGGCTCGAGGCGGCGGCCCGGCAGGTGGCCGAGCTTGAGCGGAATGCCGCGGAGTTCAGCATCGAGCTGCTGGGGCTCTCGGACGCGCGCCGGGGAATCGTGCACGTGATCGGCCCCGAACTCGGTGCCACACAGCCGGGCATGACGATCGTTTGCGGCGACAGCCACACCAGTACCCATGGCGCCTTCGGAACGCTCGCCTTCGGAATCGGCACGACCGAAGTCGGGCACGTGCTCGCAACCCAATGCCTGCTGCAGCGGAAGCCGAAAACGCTGGCGGTCGAGATCGACGGCAGACTTGCGTCCGGCGTCAGCGCCAAGGACCTGGTGCTGGCGGTCATCGGGGAAATCGGCGTCGCGGGTGGAGCCGGGCATGTCATCGAGTATCACGGCGCTGCGATCCGTGCCTTGTCGATGGACGAGCGCATGACCGTCTGCAACATGTCGATCGAGGCGGGCGCCCGGGCCGGGATGATCGCGCCCGACGAGACGACTTTCGAATACCTGCGAGACCGCCCGCGTGCGCCGAAAGGTTCCGAGTGGGAGCGCGCGGTGGGTAACTGGCTGAAATTGCCGAGCGACGCGGGCGCCACATTTGATCGCACGGTGACGCTCGACGCCTCGCGAATCGAGCCGATGATCACGTACGGTACCAACCCGGGCATGGTCGCCCCGATCAGCGGTCGCATTCCGGAGCGCGGTGACGAGGCCTTCGACAAGGCGCTTCGCTATATGGGATTCGCGCCGGGCGAGGCGCTGGCCGGCAAGCCGGTGAATGTCGTATTCATCGGCAGCTGCACCAATTCACGGCTTTCGGACCTCCGTACCGCGGCGGGCCTTCTGCGCGGCCGCCGGATCGCGCGTGGCGTGCGGATGCTGGTTGTGCCCGGCTCGCAGCAGGTCAAGCGCGCGGCCGAGGCGGAGGGCCTGCACGAGGTGTTCGCGGCGGCCGGCGCGGAATGGCGCGAATCTGGCTGCTCGATGTGCATCGGCATGAATGGCGACACCGCGGCCGCGGGCCAGTACGTCGTCAGCACGAGCAACCGGAACTTCGAGGGTCGCCAGGGGCAGGGCACACGGACGCTGCTTGCTGGTCCGGCGACGGCAGCGGCTGCGGCCATCACCGGGCGCCTGACCGATCCGCGCGAACTGATGACGGAAGGGGAGGCGCGTTGGCCATGAACCCGGTCCGGCAAGTCCGGTCTCGCACGGTCGTGTTGCCGGCGACCGACGTGGATACGGACCAGATCATCCCGGCCCGCTTCCTGACGACGACGAGTCGCGACGGACTCGGACGCGCACTCTTTGCCGACTGGCGTTTTGATGCCAACGGCCGCCCACGGCCGGAGTTCGCGCTGAATCGGCCTGAGGCGGGCGGCTGCGAAATCCTGGTTGCCGGGCGCAATTTCGGCTGCGGGTCGTCACGCGAGCATGCGCCCTGGGCACTCTGCGACTTCGGGATCCGCGCGGTGATCAGCACCTCGATCGCGGACATCTTCTCCAGCAACGCGCTCAAGAACGGGCTGCTGCCGGTGCGGGTTGATGCAGCAACACATACCTGGCTGCTCGCCAACCCGGGCGTCGAGATCGAGATCGACCTCGAATCGAGGACGCTGACACTGCCGGATGGAAAGCGCGTGCCGTTTCCGATCGAACCCTTCGCGCGTCATTGCCTCTTGAACGGCGTCGATCAACTGGGCTACCTGCTTTCGCAGCGCCCTGCGATCGACGCTTTCGAGGAACACCGCGCGCGGTGAAAGCACGCATTGCGGTCCTGCCAGGCGACGGCATCGGTCCGGAGGTGACGGCTGAGGCCGTGCGCTGCCTGCACGCCGTCGCGGCCAGGTTCGGCCACGAGTTCGAACTGATCGAAGCATCGGTTGGCGCAGCCGCGATGGACGCCGGGTCGGATCCGCTGCCGGAGACGACGCTCGCACTCGCGCGCGAGGCGGACGCAGTCCTCTTCGGCGCGATCGGTTCGCCGCGTTATGCCGATCCGGCCCTGAAAGTGCGACCGGAGCAGGCGATCCTGGACTTGCGCCGGGAACTCGGGCTCTTCGCCAACCTGCGACCGGTCAGGCCTCATCCTTCGTTGCACCACGCATCACCCTTGCGCGAGAGCCTGCTGGAAGGGGTGGATTTCGTCGTCGTCCGGGAATTGACCGGCGGCCTCTACTTCGGGCGCCGACAGCGGCAGGACGACTACGCCACCGACGAATGCCGTTACACCATCGCGGAAATCGAGCGCATCTCGCGCGTGGCCGGACGGCTCGCGGGCACGCGAAGGCTGCGGGTCACCTCCGTGGACAAGGCGAACGTGCTCGAGACCTCGCGACTCTGGCGGCAGGTTGTCACGCGCGTGATGACGGCGGAGTTCCCCGATGTGCGGCTCGAACATCAGCTCGTCGATTCGACCGCGATGCTGCTGCTCACCCGCGCGAGGGATTTCGACGTGATTCTGACCGAGAATCTATTTGGCGACATCCTGAGCGACGAAGCCGCAGCACTTGCGGGTTCGCTCGGACTCATGCCGTCGGCGTCGCTCGGTGAAGGCAAGCGCGGCCTCTATGAGCCGATCCACGGCTCGGCGCCTGACATCGCGGACCAGGGCATCGCAAATCCCTATGGCGCGATCGCGAGCGCCGCACTTCTCATGCGCCATTCCCTGGCACTGCCGGCCGAGGCGGTGGTACTGGAAGAGGCGATTGCGGGGGCGATCGCCGCCGGCGTACTCACCCGCGACATCGCGAAATCCGGCGCGCCGGCCGCCAGCACTCGTGCGGCCGGCGACGCGGTATTGAAGCGACTCTAACCGACCGCGCTCAAGCGCCCGTGGGCGCGATCGAGCGCTGCCATGAGATCCGCGCTCAGGTCCTCCACCGCTTCGATTCCGATTGAGAGGCGCAGGAGCCCCGGCGTGATTCCCGCTGCGAGCCGTGCTGCCGGATCCATGCCGGCATGGGTCATCGTGTCGGGATGCGCCACAAGGCTCTCAACACCGCCGAGTGACTCGGCCAACGAAAAGCACGCGAGTCCGTCGACGAAGCGACGCACGGCCGGTTTGCCGCCCGCGAGTTCGAGTCCGACCATGGCACCGAAGGCGCGCTGCTGGCGCGCAGCAAGCGCGTGTCCAGGATGCTCCGGCAAGCCCGGGTAATACAGCTGCGAGATGGCGGGGTGGCGGCGTAGCGCCGCCACGATCGTCTCGGAATTTTCCGAGTGCTGGCGCATGCGCACGTGCAGGCTTCGCAGTCCACGAAGCGTCAGGTAGCTGTCGAACGGGCTTCCCGTAACGCCGAGGCAGTTGCCCCACCAGTCGAGCTCCTTGAGCAGCGCAGCGTCGCGCACCACCACGGCTCCGCCGACCACGTCGCTGTGTCCATTGAGATACTTGGTCGTCGAATGTACGACGACATCGGCGCCAAGATCGATGGGCCGCTGCCAGACGGGCGACAGGAAGGTGTTGTCCACGACAACCCGCGCGCCCTTGGCGTGCGCCAGCGTAGCGACCGCGGCGATGTCCGTGATGCGCAGCAGCGGATTACTCGGCGTCTCGATCCAGACTAGGCGAGGTGCATTGAGCAGCGCGCGCGCCACGGCGCCGAGATCGGTGAAATCGACAAACTCGACTTCGACGCGGCCGGTTCGATGTAAAGCGGCCAAGAGGCGGTGCGTACCGCCGTAACAGTCATGCGGCGCGACGACGCGCTCGCCGGGCTCTGCGATCATCAGCGCAAGCGTCACCGCGGCCATGCCGGTGGCCGTGACCACCGCGCCCGCGCCACCCTCGAGTTCAGCGAGGGCACTGCCCAGCAGGTCGCGGGTCGGGTTGCCGGAGCGCGAGTAATCGTAGGTACGCGGCTGCTCCAGACCCGCGAACGCGAAATTCGCCGAAAGATGTATCGGCGGCACGATGGCGCCGTGATGGGCATCGCTCTCGATGCCGGCGCGCACGACGGTGGTCTGTGGTCGGTGTTTCTTCGTCATGGGTGGGTTCCATCCAAGGCGACGGCGAAAGCCGGCGCCAGAAGATTGCGCTCCTTCAGGAACGCGTCGTGGCCAAAATGGGAGTGCAACTCGATGAGTCGGCCGATGCCGCCGAGCCCCGCCGCCAGTTCGCGGATGTCTTCGAGGGGCACGAGCTGGTCCTCGACGATGGCGACCAGCGTCACCGGCACGCGAATCTGCGCCGGGTCCACGCGGTACCGGTCAATGGACTCCGACAGGCACAGGAATGATTCCGGCGAATGGCGACCTGCGTAATCGTCGCCGCGGGAGAACAGGTAATCCTCCACCGCGCAACCTGTTCGGCCATCGGTCTGAACGGCCACCGGAAAACGGGCATTCAATTCCGCGCGTGTGCGATAGGTCGTCATCGCGAGGGCGCGCGCGATGCGCAATCCGCCTGGACCATCGCCGAGGCGCAACGCATGCCGCACGATCTCGCGCTGGATGGCGCGCCAGGCGGTCGAGAGCGCATTGCTGCGATGCGCGGCGCTGATCGCTAGCACGTGGCCGACACGTTCCGGCGCGAGCTCCGCCGCGGCGAGGCCGACCATGCCGCCGTACGAGGCACCCGCGAAGGCGTGAAGCGATTCGACGCCGAGGTGGTCGCAGACGGCGAAGAGCGCACGCGCCTGGTCGCGCGCGTCAATGGGCGTGAGATCGTCCCAGTCTTCGCGCACACCGGTACTCGCGCCGTCGCCGCCAATCCAGTCAATGGCGAGTACGCGGAACCGATGGGTGTCGAGTGGAAGACCGGGCCCCACCAGGGCTGACCACCAGCCGCGGCGGGGATCGGCGGTGTCGTACACCTGCCGATGCGCTGAAAAGCCACCCAGCGCGGCGACGACCGGGGCACCCTCGGCCCCCGCAAGACGCCAGGCAACGCGGGCCGGTTCGAGCCGGCCGCCGTGATGCAAGGGGAGGGCGGCGAGCGGCAACTCACCGCTTTCAACCACGGCGATTCCGGCAGCGCGTGCGCGCGGCTCGGTCAGCGGTCTTACCGCGACGGCATGGCTATTTGGCATTTTAGGCTCTCCCATCGACACGGCCTGCGGCCCGTTCCTGCGGAGAGCCCGTTCGGCGGGCCGGTTGCAACCTGCGATCCCGGCTAAACCGGGCGGATGCATCCACTCATCTATCGGCGAACGGCGAACCGTCCTCCGCAGGAGTTAGCACCATTCCGGGCCATTCGGCCCCGGCGGTTGCCCCGGCTTCACTGGGCCTTTCCCTCAGCCGGTCTCGATGAGCAAGGGTGAGTCTACCGAGGCGCAACGAGGCCGGTCAAGTCCGGCCTTGTCTTGGTTGTGACAGTGTACTAACGGATTAATACATCAGCACAATCCAGGATTAGCCGTGTGCCAGCCCGGTGTCCTCGCCAGCTTCGGCGAAAATCTGCCGCTCGACATCCTGCTGGTGCGCAGCTCAAGGCTGACGATTGACTGGCCGATAAAGCTCCACGGCTTTTTGCGCCGAAGTCACGATCCCCTTGATCATTGCTGAGCTGAAGCCGCGGTGTTCCATCTCATTGAGCCCGGCAATCGTGCAGCCGCGCGGAGTCGTCACACGGTCGATCTCCGACTCTGGATGCGAGCCGTCCCGGATCAGGAGACTCGCCGCGCCGCGGGCGGTCTGAGCGGCCATCTGGAGCGCCTCGTCCGGATGAAAACCGATCTCGATGCCGCCCTGCGAGGCGGCGCGGATCGAGCGCAGGAAGAAGGCGACGCCGCAGGCGCAGAGCGCGGTTGCCGACTCCATCATCGATTCGTCAATTTCAAGCGTGGTGCCGACCGAATCGAACAACGCCTGTGCGCGAGCGAGCGCTTCGCGATGCGCGTGCGACGCCGCCAGGCAGGTCATTGACTGGCCGATCGCGATTGCCGTATTGGGCATGGCTCGCACGATCGGGAGCTCGACACCGACTCTTGCCTGGATCTGGCCGATCGTCACGCCGGTCACCACGGAGATCAGCGCATGACGCTTTGGATCGAGCGCGTCGCGGATTTCGACGAGCAATCCATCGAGTTGACGGGGCTGCACGGCAACGACAATCTGCCGCGCTTTCTCTACAGCCGCGCAGTTGTCGGTGGAGATGCCAAATCCGGTGCCCGCCAGTTCCGCGAGTTTTTCCGCATGGCGGCGCGTCAGTGTGATGTCGGCTGCGCGAACACCCTTGGTCCCGAGCAGGCCGCGAGCGAGTGCTTGCCCCACATTACCGGCGCCGAGAATTGCGATCGGCCCAGTCGTCAGTTCGGTCACTGCATTCTCCTTAGCATGTCACTGCGCCTTCCGCGGCGCTGCCGACGAGCCGGCGGTATTTTGCCAGCACGCCTTGAACATCGTCTGCAGGCGGCGCCTTCCAGGCGCGCCGGCGCTGCTCGAATTCGATTTCGGAAATGTCCAGGCGAATCTCCCGCGACTTCGCATCGATCGTGATCCGGTCGCCGTCTTGAACGAGCGCGATCGGGCCGCCGACCGCCGCCTCGGGCGTCACGTGTCCCACGACGAAACCATGGCTGCCGCCGGAGAACCGGCCATCGGTAATGAGCGCGACCGAATCGCCGAGCCCGCGGCCCATGATCGCAGACGTGGGCGAAAGCATCTCGCGCATCCCGGGACCGCCCACCGGACCTTCGTAGCGAATGACAATGACGTCGCCGCGCCGGATGCTGCCGTCGAGGATCGCCTGCAGGCAATGCTCCTCGGATTCGAAAACTCGGGCGCCGCCCGTGAAGCTCAGGCCTTCCTTGCCGGTAATCTTCGCGACCGCGCCGGTCGGGGCCAGATTGCCCTGCAGCACCACGAGGTGGCTTTCGGCCTTGATGGGGTTCGCAAAGTCGCGCACGACGTCCTGGCCGGCGGGGTAGGCGGAGACCGCTGAAAGATTCTCGGCGACTGTCCGCCCGGCCACGGTCATGCACCCGCCATGCAGCAGGCCCTGGTCGAGCAGCATCCTGAGCAGCGGCGTCAGCCCACCGATCGCGACGAGTTCCGACATCAGGTATTTGCCGCTTGGCTTCAGGTCCGCGAGGACCGGCACACGCCGACCGATGCGCGTGAAATCCTCGAGGGCGAGCGGCACGCGCGCCGCATGCGCCATCGCGAGCAGATGCAGCACGGCGTTAGTCGACCCGCCGAGCGCGATGACGACCGTGATCGCGTTCTCAAATGCTTCTCTTGTCAGGATTGCGGAGGGGCGCAGATCCACTTCCAGCATCCGCATGACCGCCTCGCCGGCGAGCCGGCAATCGAGACGTTTGGCGTCCGATACCGCCTCCTGCGCCGAGCTGTTCGGCAGGCTCATGCCGAGCGCCTCGATCGCGGAGGCCATCGTATTCGCCGTGTACATGCCGCCGCAGGAGCCGGGTCCCGGAATCGCAGTGCGCTCGATTTCCGCAAGTCCGGCGGTATCAAGTTCGCCGCCCGCATGGCGACCGACAGCTTCGAACACCGAGATGATGTCGCGCCCCTGGACGCCCGGCCGGATCGTGCCCCCATAGACGAAGACGGACGGGCGGTCGAGCCGCGCGAGCGCCATCAGGCAGCCCGGCATGTTCTTGTCGCAGCCGCCGATCGCCACGATGCCGTCGAACCCCTGGGCTCCTACGACGGTCTCAATCGAATCGGCGATCACTTCGCGCGAGACCAGTGAGTAGCGCATGCCCGGCGTGCCCATCGAAATGCCATCCGAGACCGTGATGGTATTGAACAGCACGTCACGGCCGCCGGCGGCCCGCACCCCCTCCCGGGCCGCGTCCGCCAGTACATTGATATGCATGTTGCAGGGCGTGACCATGCTCCAGGTCGAGGCGATGCCAACCTGCGGTCGCGCGAAGTCAGAATCGTCGAAGCCGACCGCGCGCAGCATCGCCCGGTTGGGCGAGCGCTCGGCGCCGTCGACGACCAGTCGCGAATGCCTGCGGGAATCCGATCGAGCCATGCCGCGATCTTACCGGGTTGACAGTGCCTCGGCGGGTCGTCGATGATAAGTCCATGCGTCAGTACCGTCGATTCGGATTTTTCTTCTTTGCGAGCACACGGAGGCGTGGGCCGTCGGCGTAGTTGCGCATCGAGAATCCAGGCAATACCCCAGACCCCGCACCGGACACCCGCTGCGGGGTTTTTGTTTTTTGGCAAGGCAGGGAGCGAACATGAGCAGTGAAATTGGCGAAATCCGCCGCCGCATCGATGCGATTGACGAGCAGATCCAGGCCCTGATTGATGACCGTGCGCGTCTCGCCCGCGAAGTGGGCGCGACCAAGCAGGTGAGCGCCGCCGTGGACTTTTACCGGCCCGAGCGCGAAGCGGAAGTGCTGCGCAATGTCCTGATGCGCAACCACGGACCATTGAAAGACGAAGAGATGCTGCGGCTGTTCCGGGAGATCATGTCAGCCTGCCTGGCGCAACAGGATCCGCTCAATGTCGCGTTCCTCGGCCCTGATGGCACCTTCACGCACGCGGCCGTTACGCGCCACTTCGGGCATTCCGTGCGCGCGCTGCCGTTTCCCGCGGTTGAGGACGTGTTTCGCGAGGTGGAATCCGGTAATGCCGACTTCGGCGTCGTGCCGATCGAGAATTCCACGGAGGGAACGGTGCGCCACACACTCGACATGTTCCTGTCCTCACCGCTCAAGATCTGCGGCGAGGTGGAACTTGCCATACGACACCACCTGCTCGGCCGCATGCGCGCACTCGTGGACGTTCGTCGGGTCTGCGCTCATGAACAGGCGCTGGCGCAATGTCGCACGACGCTCAACCGGATCCTGCCCGGCGTCGAGCAGATTGCAGTATCAAGCAACGCCGAAGGCGCGCGACGGGCGCGTGACGAATCCGGCACGGCCGCGATCGCGAGTGAAGTGGCGGCGCAGATCTATGGGCTCGAGACGATCGTGCCCGAAATCGAGGACCGGACGGACAACATGACAAGGTTCCATATCGTCGGGCGCACACTGCTCGCCCCGAGCGGGCGGGACAAGACGACGATTCTGATGTCGGTCGCCGATACGGAATCGCCGGGGGCGCTGTTCCGCCTGCTGGAACCGCTGGCCCGGCACGGGATCAGCATGACCCGAATCGAGTCGAGGCCGTCAGGGCAGCGCAAATGGCACTATGTCTTTTTCGCCGACCTGGACGGCCATGCGGCGGACCCGCCGGTGGCGGCGGCCCTCGAAGAACTGGCCCGGACTGCTTCACTATTCAAGCTATTAGGTGCGTATCCCTGCGGTGTCTAGCCGAAGCTTGACTTGCCGCGTGGGTTCCATGAATATCAATGACATGCGCCTCGCGCCCGTCAACTCGCTTATGGTCGTAAGTGTCCTCGTAGTCCTCATTACAGGAGGTACGGGGTAGTCTGAGCGAAGGGCACAAGCCGAACTCAAAACTGAACCCCGCACCGGTCAAGCCGCTGCGGGGTTTTTCATTTTCCGGAGGAGACATCGATGAAGCTCTATGTCGAAGACGATGCAGATCCGAAAGCCCTGGACGGGCGAATCGCCGTTATCGGCTATGGCAGCCAGGGACGCGCGCATGCACTCAACCTGCGCGACAGCGGCTACGACGTCGTGGTCGGCCTGCGGCCTGAAGGCAAGACCGCGGCGCGGGCACGAGTCGAAGGCTTCGAGGTGCGCGCGCCCGCGGACGCGGCGCGCGGCGCGACACTTGTCGCGATCCTCACGCCGGACATGACCCACCCGGCGGTGTTCGCGCAAATCGAACCGGTTCTCGCGGCGAAGACTGCGCTCCTTTTCGCGCACGGCTTCAGCATCCATTACCAGCGCGTCAAGCCCGATGAAACGCTCGATGTCGTACTGGTCGCGCCGAAGAGTCCCGGTGATCTCGTACGCCGCCAATACGAGGCGGGGCAGGGCGTGCCCTGCCTGATGGCCGTCGCCCAGGATGCAACCGGCCGTGCGAAGGCGCGGACGCTCGCCTACGCGCACGCGATCGGCGGCACCCGGAGTGGCGTGCTCGAAACCACCTTTGCGGAGGAAACGGAGACGGATCTTTTCGGCGAGCAGGCCGTGCTCTGCGGGGGTGCGACGGAACTCGTCGTCAAGGGCTACGAAACATTGGTGGAGGCGGGCTACCAGCCTGAGGTCGCGTACTTCGAATGCCTGCACGAACTCAAACTGATCGTGGATCTTCTGTATGAGGGCGGTCTCGCGAAGATGCACCAGTTCGTGAGCGAGACTGCGAAATACGGCGACCTGACGCGCGGCCCGCGCGTGATCGACGATCACGTCAAGGACACGATGCGGGCGATTCTCGCCGAGATCCGTTCGGGCCAGTTCGCTCGCGAGTGGGTCGAGGAGAACGCCGCTGGTCTGCCGCGCTATCGGGAACTCATGCAGCGCGACCTCGAGCATCCGATCGAGCGGGTTGGCAAGACGCTGCGGGAGCGGATGAACTGGCTCAGGCGCTCCGCGGCCGCATGAAGGGCGCCGACATTCTGCTCGGTGCGCTGCGAGCCAAGGGAGTCGATACGGTTTTCGGCTACCCCGGCGGCGCGATCATGCCCGTGTATGACGCGCTGCTCGGATCCGGCATCCGGCACGTACTCGTGCGACATGAGCAGGCGGCTGCGTTCGCCGCCGATGGCTATGCGCGTGTCTCCGGCCGCCCAGGCGTCTGCATCGCGACCTCGGGCCCCGGTGCGACAAACCTGATCACCGGCATCGCGAATGCGTACCTCGACTCGGTGCCGATGATCGCGATCACCGGGCAAGTGGCGACGCCGCTCATGGGTACGGACGCCTTCCAGGAGGTTGACATCTTCGGAATGACGTTGCCGGTCGTGAAGCACAGCTACATCGCGCGACACGTTGAGGACCTGCCGCGCATCGTGGACGAGGCCTGGCAGATCGCGACGAGTGGCCGCCCGGGTCCCGTACTCATCGATTTGCCGAAGAATATTGCCGCGGGCGAGGTTGGAGTTCCGAGACGCGCCATGCCGCATGCGCCAGTGTCGCGCTCACTCGACCTGGTGGCGCTTGGTCAAGCGACAACCCTGATTGCCGCCGCCGAACGCCCGATAATTTACGCGGGCGGCGGCATCGGCATTGGCAGGGCGCTCAAGAGTTTCCGCCAGTTTGTGCTCACGACCGGAATTCCGGTTGTGAGCACACTGAAGGGCCTCGGTGCCGTACCGACGGATCATCCTCACTTTCTCGGCATGATGGGCATGCACGGCATGCGCGCGTCGAACTTTGCCGTGCAGGAGGCGGATCTCCTGATCGCCGTGGGCGCGCGCTTCGACGATCGCGCCACCGGCAAGCTCGACGGCTTTGCACCGCATGCACGGGTGATACACCTCGACATCGATCCCGCCGAGATTGGCAAGCTGCGTCACGCCGATGTGGCGCTGGCGGGCGAGCTTCCCGCCTTGCTGGATGCGCTTCAAATGACGACTGCCATCTCGGCCTGGCGCCGCCACTGCCTGGCGCTCAAGGCGCAGCACGCCTGGCGCTACGATGCGCCGGGCAAAGGCATCTACGTCCCGGACTTGCTGCGGCGGCTTTCAACAAAGGCGGACGGCGAGCTGACGCTCACTTGCGACGTCGGCCAGCACCAGATGTGGGTCGCGCAGCATTGCCTCATTCGCAGCCCCGAACGGCACCTGACGAGTGGCGGACTCGGCGCCATGGGTTACGGCTTGCCAGCCGCGATCGGAGCACATTACGCCGATCCTTCACGCCCCGCCGTCGCGGTGTCCGGCGACGGCTCAATCATGATCAATATCCAGGAATTGGCGACGCTGAAGCGCTATGGGCTGCCGGTCAAGATCCTGCTGATCGACAATCAGGCGCTCGGCATGGTGCGGCAATGGCAGGAACTCTTCTTCGAGCGCCGCTTCAGTGAAGTGGATCTCTCGGACAATCCGGATTTTGTTGCCGTGGCGCGCTCATTCGGAATCGATGGCCTGTGCATCGAGACGCGCGACCAGGTTGATGAGGCGATCGATGCACTGCTTAACCATCCGGGCGCCTTGCTGGTGCACTGCCGCATTGATCAGGCGGCCAATGTCTGGCCGCTCGTGCCGCCTGGACATACCAATGCGACGATGCTCGAAGGAGCGATTTCATGAAACGGATCATTGAACTCAGGCTCGCCCGCGCGGAAGGGGCGATTATCCGGACGCTCGGCCTGATCGAGCGGCGCGGCTTCACCGTGACGGCGATCACGACCCGGAGCGACGCAGGCTCTGAAACGCTCGTGCTGCGGCTTGAAGTCACGTCCGAAGGCCGGCCGTTCGACGTCCTGCTGCTCCAGATCATGCGATTGATCGACGTGCGCGCGGCGCTCTTCGTCGAGTCGTCGCACAGCGATGCGCGGGCGGCATGCTGAGAAGCGTGGCAACCGCCACGCCCACCGTCACGTTGGCCGATATCGAGGCCGCGGCAGCACGGATCGGTTCGCGCATTGCCGAGACGCCCTGTCTGCACGCGCCGGCGCTGTCGCAACTCACTGGCGCCGAGATCTTCGTCAAGTTCGAGAATTTCCAGTTCACGGCCTCTTTCAAGGAACGCGGTGCGCTCAATTTCCTGCTGCAACTCGATGCGAAGGAGCGCCACCGGGGCGTCGTGACAATGTCCGCCGGCAATCACGGCCAGGCCGTTGCCTGCCACGCCATGCGGCTCGATATTCCAGCGACCGTTGTCATGCCACTGACAACGCCGTACGTGAAGGTTCAGCAGACACGATCGCATGGGGCCGAGGTCGTGCTGCATGGGGAGACGCTCGACGCCGCCGGCGAGCACGCCTGGGAGCTCGCGCGGGCCCGCGGCCGCATCTTCGTTCATCCGTTCGATGATCCCGACGTCATCGCGGGCCAGGGGACGGTGGCGCTCGAGATGCTTGCGGCGCAGCCCGAAATCGACACGCTGGTCGTGCCGGTCGGTGGCGGCGGACTCGCGGCCGGCATGGCGGTGGCCGCGAAAACGCGCAATCCGGGTGTCACGGTCATCGGCGTTCAGTCGACGTCCTTTCCCTCGATGGTTGCCGCGCTGAACGGAGAACCGGCCGCGTACATCGGTTCCACAATCGCCGAGGGCATCGCAGTCAAGGCTGCGGGCCACCTCACCCGCCGGCTCATTCGGGACTGGGTCGACGACATTGTGGTCGTGGACGAGTGCAAGCTCGAAACAGCCATTACCCTGTTTCTGAATGCTGCGAAGACCGTGGCGGAAGGGGCGGGCGCCGCGGGCCTCGCGGCCGTGCTCGCTGAGCCCGCGCGCTTTCACGGCCGCAAGGTCGGTCTCGTGCTATCCGGCGGCAACATTGATCCGAATCTGCTCGCTTCGGTGATCGTGCGCGATCTGGTTCGACAGAAACGAATCGTGGGCCTTCGCCTCACGATGCCGGACCGGCCGGGA
>JANLWE010000161.1:0-3056 GCA_031364365.1 Gammaproteobacteria bacterium
TCCTGAAGCCGCTGACGGTAGCTGACATGATCCTCGTGCCAGATCACCAGATCGACCACGAGGCCTTTCAGGCGCCAGTACGTATAGCAACGGATCATCTGGCGCGCGAGATCGATGTGCGACGCATCCGTGATCTTTACCAGTACGATCGGCAGATCGCCGGAAATTGCGTATCCCCAAAGACCGGACTGGCCGCGGCGGTTCTGCATCAGCACACCGGGTTCGGCGCGGAGCGCCGCATTCCGGTAGAGCACGGAACTTGCAAGGTGACGGTATAATTGTGCGTCGCCGGCGCTCGCATTGATCTGCGAAAGCAGGACGTTGCTGTGCGTCCAGGCGAGATCGAAGACGCGATCGGCGAGATGGCGATCCTGGTACTTCTCGATCAGGCCGAGGCAAGCTTCCCGGCTGCCGCCGGCGCCCGAGACGAAATCAAGCGTCGCCGATTGTCCCGGTTCGAGCGCAACGTGGCAGCGGATCGCAACGATTGGATCCAGCACCGAACCTTCGGTGCCGGACAGTGCACCGTCATCGGTGAAGGCGAGCGGCGAGGCGACCGTATGCCCGCGGCCGATGAATCTCATCCGGTCGGTTTCGTACGAAATCCCGGTGATACCTTCGCCTCGCGCGGCGAGAAGGTGGAATGACCACGGCACATGCTCGCCGATCGAGCGGGGACGTCGCGTACAGAGGATGGCATGGCGCGCGCGAAGAATGGCCGTTTGCACGAACAGGTTTCCGAACGAAGGCTGTATCGCGTCCGCGACCGGCGGCGCGAGCACGACTTCCGCATAGCTCGTGACCTCGATCGTCCGGCGCACGAGGGAGTGATTGGTGATGCGTATCCGGCGCAACTCGATGTCATCTTCCGGAGACACGACGATCTCGGTATACGTCTCGTAGTCGTGGTCGCGTCGCCTGAATTCCGCACGACCCTCCGGGAACATGACTTCGTAACTGTCCGCCCGCGCGAGCGTCGGCTGGTGCGCCGCGGACCAGAATTGTCCGCTCGCGACGTCACGGAGATACAGAAAACTGCCCCAGTTGTCGCAGGTGCTGTCTTCGCGCCATCGTGTGACCGCGAATTCCCGCCAGCGGCTGTAACCGCCGCCCCCGTTCGTGACCATCACGTGATATCGGCCATTCGATAGCAGCTGGACCTCCGGCGTCGGCGTGTCCGCTCCAATCGGGGTGTGCGGCGTCCTTTCGGCTGCATCGATGAAAGCGCTGCCTTCGGTATGTTCGGCAACATGCTTGTGAAACGCGGAAGCCTTCGGAATTCGTTCCTGGAGCAGCAGCAATGCAGCCTTGAACAATGGATCCGACTCAAATCGCCGCTGCATTGGCCGGTCGAGGATCAAATGCGCGAGTGACAACAGGTTCATTCCCTGGTGATGCGCCATGAATGAGCGAACGATGGCGCTGGCCTGACCCCGCTCCACGCGAGACGGCGTGTAGTCCATCGCCTCGTAGAATCCAAAGCGGCCTTCGAGACCACAGTCAGACAGGCGCTCCAGGTTGGCGCACGCCGCTTCCGGCTCGACCATCAATGCGAGTGCCGTCGCATACGGCGCGACAACCATGTCCTCCGCCAGGCCACGCGTCAGACCAAGGCCCGGAACTCCAAAGGCGTGGTACTGATAGTTGAGGTTGGCGTCGACGGTGTTGTAGCCGGACTCCGACACGCCCCACGGCACCGAGTGCTGGTTGCCGTAGGCGATTTGCCTTGCCACCGCCGCCCGGCAAGTCTGGTCAAGAAGAGTGCCGTCATAGGTCGGCATCACGAGCAGCGGCATCAGGTACTCGAACATCGAGCCGCTCCATGACACGAGCACAGGATCCCCGCCCGCCGTCGTCAACAACCTTCCAAGCGCGAACCAGCTTTCCTGCGGCAACTGACCCTGGGCGATGGCAACGAAAGTCGACTGTCTCGACTCCGAAGCCAGCAAATCGTAGAAGCTGGTGTCCCGGCGCCGTTCATCGATGTTGTAGCCGATCGCCAGCAGATGGCGCGTCCTGTCGTACAGGAACTCGTAGTTTGCCGCTGCAAACTCGGTCGCTTGCTGCGCCAGCCGTTCGCAGGCGGCGATTCGCTGATCCGCGCGCTCACGACTCGTGACGATCGAGCTGCGAAAGTCGGTAAGCCACTCCTTTTCCTCGTGAGTCACTTCCTGCAGCAGCCGGCCGTCGATCTCTGAAAGCTTCCGGGCGGCATCATCGGCCAGGTCACGCAATGCTGGAATGTCGTCGAGATCGGCGAAGTCGCGGAATCCGCCCGGAACCGCCGGTAACTCGAGCCATGGCGCGAGATGCCGGAGTTCATCGAGCGCATCCTGGCACTGGCGCAACAGTGCGGCGAGCCACGCGGATGCCTCGTCCTCTGGCGACGCATCGGAGCCAGTAGCGATGGTCGTAGCCACGCGCGCCACCGACTCGAGCTGCCGCTTGACGATGGAAAGCGTCGCCGCGCGCGGTAGGCAGGCCGCCTCCAGCAGTTCTCGCACTCGGCGAATTTCGGCCTGTCCTGATTCCGGCACGCTGTCGGCGAGCAGCCCGAGCGTGTCGATCAGACCGTCGAATACCCGGTCGCCGACTATTTTCTGGTCGGGCAGGGCAAGCAGGCCCGCTCGCAGGGTCAGCAGATGCGCGGCAAGATTGCCGCTGTCGACCGACGAAATGTAGCGGGGCGGCAGGGGCAGCAAGGTTTGTGTGTCATACCAGTTGTAGAAATGCCCCTGATGACGCTCCAGCGACGCCATGCTCTGAAACGCATCGGTAGTTCGGCCGATCAACGTTCCAGCTGAGATAAAGCCAAAGTCCCAGGCGGCTAGATTTGCGAGCTGCGCCAGACCCATGTTGGTCGGCGACGTGCGATGCGCGATTGCGGGGCCTGGAAGCTCCTGGAAATTGTCGGGCGGTAGCCAATGATCTGCCGCGACCACGAATTGCTCGAAATACGCCCAGGTCTTGCGCGCAATCCGCCGCAGGAAAATCGTCTGTTCACGTGTGAGAGTCGCCATCCGCCGGATCAGCGGCCGGCTGAGCCACCAGGCGAG
>JANLWE010000154.1:0-4728 GCA_031364365.1 Gammaproteobacteria bacterium
GCAAACGCCATCAATGATGTCAGGATGAGCCGGGAAGCGGAAAAACCGGTAGTCAAATGAGAAAACCTCGCTGGCGTCACAGCCCGCACTGATTGTTGCGGCCGACATGCTACCAGCATTTATGATGTCGCCTGCAACGGCCCGCCCTCAATCGGAGTCCACCGAATGAAGTTCCATCGCGCGGCGATTCTGGCGTTCCTCGCGTCCGTGGCAGTCTCCTTGACGGCGGCCTCATCCCCAGAAACGGTGATCGTGCGGGCCGGCAAGTTGCTCGACGTCGATCAGGGCGTCTATCTCACCGACCGCGCAATCCGGATCGAGGACGGGCGCGTCGCCTCGATCACGCCCTGGAGTGCGGGATCACGCGGCGGCGGACGCCTCATCGACTGGTCGGCGTACACCGTGCTCCCCGGACTGATCGACCTGCATACACATCTCGTCGGCGACATCAGCTCAGCAGACGTTGCAGCACCGCTCTCGAGTTCCGCCGCGCGCGATGCGCTCATGGGCGCCGCGCACGCGCGCGCCACGCTTCTGGCCGGATTCACGACCGTGCGCGACGTCGGAACCTACCGCGCGCTCGTCGATGTGGCGCTCAGGAACGCAATCAACGCCGGCCAGGTCGTGGGGCCGCGCATGTTTGTCGCGGGCGCTTACGTGACGGTCACGAACGGCGGCGGCGAAGTGACTGGCCAGCCGGAGGGCATGGTCGTGCCGGACGAGATGCGCCGCGGCGTCGCGAACAACGCGACCGACGTACGCGCGCGGGTGCGCGAGCTGCTCGCGGGCGGAGCCGATTTCATCAAGGTCATTGCGACCGGGGCCGTGTTCACCTCCGGAACGACCCCGTCCGCGCCGGAGTACACCGAAGAGGAGATTCGCGCCGCGGTCGAAGAGGCGGCAAAGGCCGGCACTTTCGTCGCGGCGCACGCCCATGGCGCCGAAGGCATCAAGAATGCCGTGCGCGCCGGCGTGCGGACGATCGAGCACGGCTCCTATCTGGACGACGAGGGCATCCAGCTGATGCTGAAGCACGGCACCTGGCTCGTCGCCGACATCTATAACGGCGACTACACGGAGGAGGTCGGCGCCCGCGACGGCTGGTCCGAGGAAATCCTCCGGAAGAACCGCGAGACGACAGATATCCAGCGCGTGGGATTCGGGAAAGCGGTGCGCGCGGGCGTCCGCATCGGGTTCGGGACCGACGCCGGCATTTATCCGCACGGCGACAATGCGCGGCAGTTCGCCTACATGGTCAAATACGGCATGACGCCCCTCGGCGCGATCCGCGCCGCAACCATAGACGCAGCTGCATCGTTAGGCCGCTCGCAGGAGCTCGGTTCAATTGCTCCCGGCAAGTTCGCGGACCTGATCGCCGTGCAGGGCGATCCGCTCGAGGATATCGATCGCCTGCGCCGCGTGGCGGGCGTCATCAAGCAGGGTGTGTTGATCCACAACGGTAGTGCCCGATGAACACGCGCGAACTCGGTCTGACGATGTGCACGGCGCTCGTCGTCGGCAACACGATCGGCATGGGCATCTTCATGCAGCCGGCGGCGCTCGCGCCCTTCGGCCTGAATGCGCTGACGGGCTGGCTGGCAGTTATCGTGGGCTGCACCTGTCTCGCGCTTGTGTTCGCGGCGCTTGCGCGGAAGCTCCCGCAGGCCGACGGCCCGTTCGACTACGTGCGCACGACACTTGGCGAGCCGGTCGCCTTCGCAGCGATGTGGAGCTACTGGATCTCGACCGTCGTCACGCTTCCGACGCTCGCGGTCGGGGTGTCCGGCTATTTCATCTCGGTCTTTCCCGCATCGCGGGCGCTGCCGCCGGCGGTGCTGACCGTCGCCTTCATGTGGCTCTTCGTCGGCGTCAACCTGTTCGGCGTCAGGAGTGGCGGCCGAGTCCAGGTGATCACGTCGCTGCTGAAGCTCGTGCCGCTCGTGCTCGTCATGGTGCTGGGCCCCATCGCAATACTCACCGAACCCGCGACCTACACCGCGAACCTGCCCACGACGCCGCCGGTCGGCCTCGGGCCGTCGATGGCGGCCGCGACCATCGCGCTCTATGCGATGCTCGGCTTCGAGTCCGCGACCGTCGCCGCGGGACGCGCGCGGGACCCTGAACGGACGATCCCGCGCGCGACGCTCTACGGTACGCTGATCGTTTCGATCGTCTATGTCGCGATCGTCGCCCTCAGCATGCTGCTGGTGCCGCAGGCGACGCTGGCGAAAGCGGATGCGCCCTTCGTCACGATCACCGACAGCCTGCTCGGCCCCGGCTACGGGCGCTGGATCGCGTTGTTCGTCGTCATCAGCGGTCTCGGCTGCCTGAACGGCTGGACTCTCCTGGTCGCGGAACTGGCGCGCACGCTCGCGACTAAGAAGCTCATGCCCGAGGCAATGGGTCGCGCCAACCGCTTCGGCGCGCCCTGGATCGGGCTGCTCGTCATCGGGGCGCTTGCGACTTTCATCGGACTCATGAACTACAGCGACTCGCTGGTCGCCGGCTTCACGTTGCTGTCCGTGATCGTGACCGCGGCGAACCTGCCGCTGTACCTCTGCATCGCGCTCGCGCTCTTCGTCCTGCGACGTCGCGACCCGATCGCCCTGCCGCCGACACTCTGGCTCGCGGGCCTGGGTGGCATTGCATTCGCCGCATTTGCCTTCGTCGGCGTCGGCACGAAGCCGTTCCTCTGGGCGCTCGCGCTCGCGCTCGCTGGCCTGCCGGTCTACTTCTGGATGCGCTGGCGGCATCCGGCGTCGCCGACCGCTCCTTGAAGCGCAGGCTGCAAGTCAAATCAAACGCCGAGTATCGCCTCTGCAATCTCTCGACACTGCAATTCGACAGCGAGCCAGTCATTCCAGGGTTCGATGATCCCCTTGTATTCGGTGAGGTCGACATCGGTGAGGTCATAGGGGTCCGGCGCTGCAAGCTTCGTCACAAGCGAAGTCAACATATCACCGCCTTCGCCGGCAAATTCGCCATAGAGATCATTCATTGATTCAAGCGCGGCGGCGCTGTCCGCCATGCCCAGGTGATGAGAAAGTGCGGCGACGTCGAGGTAATCGCGCGTCGCATTGCGTTCGACAATCAGAAACGCTTTTATTCTCAACATCTCCGCGATCGTTGGAACTCGAAGCGTGCGCCCTGGTGCTACGGGAACTTCAACGGTTTCAAGTGGCGCCGCGCGCCTTTGATTGCGCAATCCGGCCGCTATCCCACCCGTTTCCCCAAGCACCAGCTTGCCTCGTACTCGGCGATTGGTCCGCCATCCCGATATCGATTCCAGTCCTGCAAAAGCCCGGTCGTAGTCGCGCTGCAAATTCCGAATCACGTGGTCATGATCGACTGAATAGCGATGCTTCGCATGAAGCGCCGCCGCGGTACCTCCCACGAGAATCGCTCCCGGGACTTTCGTCTGGAGCCTGGCTGCGTGGGCCAAGAGCGTTTCCCAATCGGGAACTTCGCGGCTCTTAGCCAAGTTTCCTGGCCTTTGGAACACGGCCAGTCTTGAGCTTGGGAAGCATCAGTGCGAAGGCGCGGGCTTTGGGGTCATGTTCGGCTGAAATGCGAAGCACTTCTTGCACTCGTCGCGCCAGTCGCCCGGACCTGTCGGCGCGAATTGCACGCGCGAGCCCACGCCATGCAACAACGTTTCCTCGAGTGATTACGTCATCGATTGCCGCCTTCGTGAGCTCCCGCCCGGCCAATTCGGTCAAATGCCGGTGATCCATCAATGCTGTCTTCAGCATCGGCGGTCGAACTTCCACGACAAGTCCCAATGACGCGCACAGGCGCACTACCCTGTTGAAGCCCAGTTCCCGCAACTTCCCGGATTCAAGCGCCGCGATCGTTGAGCGCGCGACACCGGCTTTTGCTGCCGCTTGCGGTAACGTGAGCTTGAGGGTGCGGCGATGTTCTGCCACGAGCCGTCCGACGGATGTCAGATTCATGCGTCCAATATATCGGACTATTTGCTATAAGTCCAATATATCGGACTGTACCGGTGGACCTACTTGCCGATACAAAACGTTGCGAACACCGCGCCCAGCAGCGCATCGCTCGAGACCCGGCCCGTGATCTCACCGAGCGCCTGATGGGCCTGGCGGAGCTCCTCGGCCACGAGTTCAAAGCCCGCGCGTTCGCCGAGCCGGCCTTCGGCGAGCTCAAAAAGGCTCTGGGCCCGCGCGAGCGCATCGAGATGCCGGCGCCGCGCCGACCAGGCGCCGGCGTCGGACTGATAGCCGGCCGCAGCCTTCAGTTGTTCGCGCAACTCCGGCAGGCCGCGGCCCGTCAGTGCCGACACCGGTATTGCCGGACGCTGCTCGAGCGCGGGCACTGGCTGCGCATCCGGCAGGTCGATCTTGTTCCAGACGACGAGCGTCGCCGTGCCCACGGGTAGCGCCGATGCTTCCGCAGCCGGCAGTCCGCGCGTCGCATCGACGACGTACAACACGAGGTCGGCGCGGCTGATTTCCATGCGCGCGCGGCGCAGCCCTTCGATCTCGATCACGTCGTCCGATTCGCGAAGGCCCGCGGTGTCCACGACATGGATCGGCAGGCCATCGACGTGGATGCGCTCGCGCAAGAGATCGCGAGTCGTGCCCGGGATCTCCGTGACAATCGCGGCGTCGTGGCCGGCGAGCGCATTGAGGAGACTCGACTTGCCGGCATTCGGCTTGCCGGCGATGACGACGTGCAGGCCATCGCGGAGCGCCCGGCCCTGGC
>JANLWE010000157.1:0-4300 GCA_031364365.1 Gammaproteobacteria bacterium
ACCAGGACACGGTGTTCCGCCGCCTGTGCGAGGCGATGCAGCGGCCGGCGCTTGCGGAAGATGTGCGTTACGACAGCCACCAGTCGCGCGGCGCGCATCAGCAGGAGCTCGACGAATTGATCGGGGCGTGGACCGCGGGGCTCACAACGCATGAAGTGCTCGCGCTCATGGAAAAACACGGCGTGCCCGCGGGGCAGATCTACCGCGCGCCTGAAATGCTCGCGGATCCGCACTTCGCTGCGCGCGACGCGATCGTCTCTGTCGCGCATCCCCGATTCGGGCAGCTGCGCATGCAGAACGTCGTGCCGAAATTCTCGGCGACGCCCGGTGGCATTCGCCGACCGTCGCCCGAACTCGGCGAGCACAACGACGAGGTCTACCTCGACCTGCTCGGCGTGGCCCGCGACCGCTACGACCGCCTGAAGGCGGCCCGCGTTATTTGAACGAGTAGCTCACGTCCATGCCGTAGCTGAGGCCTGCGGAATCGTGGATGAATGAGCCGCCGAACTCGGGTGCCGGGATGATTTCCTGCAGGTATTCCTCGTCCAGCACGTTCCGGCTCCAGGCCGTGACCGTCCAGCGCTCACCCACGAGGCCAACACGGGCGTTCATCGTCGCGTAGGCGTCTCGCTTCTGCTTCGAGAACTCGCCCTGCCCGAAGCCGAAGCCCGTGAAGAGATTCGGCACCAGCTCGTCCTGCACCGGGTGGAACCAGGTCTCGCCGACGAATGTGCTGTCGAGCCGCGTGACCAGTTCGAGGTCGCCGACCGGTATGCGGAACTCGAGCCCGAGATTGCCCGTGTATTCCGGCACGTACGGCACCTTGTTGCCAGCCGTGTACGGGCGGTCGTCGTAACGATCGATCTCGGCGTCGGTATAGCCATAACCGCCGAAGAACGACAGGTTATCGGTCGCGAGCCACTTGAAGTCCAGCTCGAAGCCCTGGATGCTGACCTCGTCGAGATTCGTCACGACGCGCAGCAACCCGAAGGGTCCCGCGAAGAAGTTGAAGTACTGCATGTCTTCGACGTCGGTCTGGTAGACCGCGCCGTTCAACGACAGGCGGTTATCGAGGAATTGCGCCTTGAAGCCCGCCTCGAAGGCCTTTGACACTTCCTTGTCGTAATCGTCGCTGACGCCCGTCAGGCTTCGATTGTCGCCCGTGCACACCGGGAAGAAAGGTGCCACGAACTGTGACGGGCCGAGGCAGAGGCCGCTGTAGAAGCTCTCGACCGTCGCCGCGCTGCCCTGGGAGTTGAATCCGCCGGAACGGAAACCGTAGCCATAAGACGTGTACAGCGACCATGTGTCGCTGACATTCCAGTTGAGCGAGACCTTCGGCTGGAACTCGCTGAAGTCCCGCGAGCGGCTGGGGATCTCCGTCAGCAACGGATCCACGACATAGGCAGGATTCACAAACGTGTTTGTGCCGAAGAAGCCGGGCGTCTGCGGCGCCACGCGCGGCACGTTGTTGTCCACTTTGCGCTCTTCGCTGTCGTAGCGCAGAGCGACTGCAAGTTCGAGGCCCTCGGTGACGTCCATGGCCAGCTGGCCGAAGCCCGCCATGACCGTGCTCGAGAACGAGTCGTCATACAGGAGATCGGTCGGGTTCGGCCCGCCGGTTGGCACGAAGCCCGTCGTCTCGAATCCGGCGCCCGAATCCGAGCCCTGCGACACGATGACGTCGCGGTCGATGTCGGCGAAGTAAACGCCGGCGAGCCAGCGCACGCGCTGGTCACCCGGCGAAGTCAGCCGGAGCTCAAGGCTCGCGTCGGTCTGATCGCGCTGCTGGTATTGGTAGCCGTCGCAGGTCGTCGGGCTGTAGGGCGTCAGGAAGCTCGTGACGAATCCGCCGCTCGGTGTCGCGTAGAAGAATGGTGCCGGAAGCGGCGTGTCGAGTGCGCGCGCATCGTTGCTCGTCTGGCAGGAGGTCGTCAGGCTGTAGAGAAAGAACGCTGCGCTTGTGCCGTCCGTGAGAAAGAAATTATCCTGGTCGTTGTACGCGGCGATCGCGGTCAGCGTGCCGACGCCTACGTCCCACTCGCCCTTGAGCGACAGGTTCAGGTTGTCCTGCTCGTTGACCGGTTTGACATTGTTAATGTAGGCGAACGGGTGTGCGTTCGCATCCTCCTGGAAGGGCGGCGCCCCCAGGAATGCAGCGGCTTCGGCCAGCGCGAGTGAGGCGTTGAAGTTGATTGCGCCGGATTCGATCGAAGAGACCTTGGCCTTGAAATCGATCTCGCCTTCTCCCGCGTCGAACACGAGCCGGCCGATCGCGCCCGTCTCCTCGAAGTAGTCCACGCAGTCGTCGCAACCCAGGAAATCGTTTTTCCACTGGCCATCGGTGCTGCGCGTGTACGCTGACAGGCTGCCCTTGACGCTTCCGCCGAGCGGCCCCGCCATGTACAGGTTGCCCTTGTAGCTGTTGTTGCTGCCGTAACCGGCACCGACTTCGAATTCCACCTCATCGCCGGGTCTCCGCGTGGTCATGATGATCGCGCCGGCAAGCGCATTGCGCCCGTACACCGCGCCCTGCGGTCCTTTCAGCACCTCGATCTGCGTGACGTTCGTAAGCTCCTGGTTGAGTGCGTTCGGATTCGTCTGCAGTACGCCGTCGACCACCAGCGCGAAATTTGTTTCCGCGTCCCGACCCGTGTTGATGCCGCGGATCACAACCTGCATGTCGCCGGCCTCGGCGGTCTGCACCTGCGCGACGCCCGGGGTCAGCGCGATGAAGTCCTGCGGCCGCTCGATGCCTGCCGACTTGATCTCAGCCGCTGTAAAGGCCTGCACGGTGGCCGGCACGTCCTCGATTTTCTCGGCGCGCTGACGCGCGGTGACGACGACTTCGGGAAGCTGCGCGGCCGATTGGGCTCCCGCATCGGCGGCGGCCAGGACACCCGCGATTGCGGCGGCGAGAATCGAAAACTGGAGCGTTGAGTGATGCATGGGTCCCCCGAGTGGGTTGGGCCGAAGCCCCTGTCGTTGTATACAAGTCGGGCGCCCGGATCATACTCTGCGCCTCGCTGGGGCCGCAATATCGCCGGTTTTGTCTTGGACGGTATACACACAGTGCGGCGAAGGGCGGCATCCGAGCCGATGCACTGGGTCGACCCATGACGCGGAGAACGATGTTCGATAAGCTCTGGCGCACCCACGAGGTCGTGCCGGGATCACAGCAGGTCAAGCAGACTGGCCGGGCCGAGCGACTGAACAATGAGGCATTCGTCGCGGCCGCGGCCGGACTTCCCGTTGAACGACCCCGAAGCGCGGGGTGCTGAGATCCTGATCGCCGGGCGCGACTTCGGTATCCGCGCCGTTATCAGCGATTGCTTGCTTATTTGCCGGAAATCGAGACTTGGGACAGGGTTCGGGCCCGCTGACCCTCGTCGGGTCCCGGCGACAAGGAATGTATTCCTGCCGGAGCTCAAGGCGCTGTACGATCGCATCGAGTTCCTGAAGCCGTGAAGCGGGAGCGATCAACGGAGATGAAAGAAATGACTTCGAGAAAGACACTATTACTGTTACCGGTCGCGTTCGCTGCGCTGGCATTCGCCGCCTGCGGCAAAAAGCCGGCGGAAGAGACTGCGGTGACAAACGACCCCGCCGTACAGGCGGAAATCGACGAATCCGCCGAGCTCAAGGCCCGTGAGGAAGAACTCGCACGCCGCGAAGCCGAGCTTGCGCTGAAGGAGAAGGAGAAGGAGCTGGCGGACCGCGAAGCGGCACTCGCGAAGGCGAGCGCGCCGAAGCCGTCACCGAAGCCGACAGCGTCCCCGTCGTCGCCGAAGCCCGCACCGACGCCGGTTGCGGCCGGCCCGAAGAACTACACGGTTCCTGCGGGCAGTTCGATTTCTGTACAGCTTCCGGCGGAGATCTCAACCAAGACGGCGAAAGTCGGCCAGCGTTTCACGGCAAATTTGTCTTCGGATCTGCTCATCGATGGCAAGGTGCTGGCGAAGGCCGGGGCGCCGGTGCAAGGCTCGATTACCGAAGTGATCTCGGGTAGTAACTCGATTGGTGGCAAGCCGACGCTCGGGCTCACCTTCGACAACATGATGTTCAACGCCGGTGACAAGACGATCAGTGGACGCGTGACCCAGGTTGCCGAGAAGAGCGACAAGGCGGCCGATACCGCGAAGATTGCGGGCGGCGCAGTCGCCGGCGGCGTGATCGGGCATCAGATCGACGGCAAGAATGGCAACATCATCGGCGCCATCCTCGGCGCTGCGGCGGGCACTGCCGCTGCGAAGAAGACCGGCAAGGAAGTCGTGCTGCCTGCGGGCACGGTCGTCGGGTT
>JANLWE010000192.1:0-3023 GCA_031364365.1 Gammaproteobacteria bacterium
GTCGCGGCCTTCATGCGACAGCAGGAAAACGACCAGCAGCAGATCTCGAGCATGTTGACGAGTGCGACGCCCCCGGTGAACGCCATGGCGGAATTCACGCGACAGAACCTGGAAATGTGGAATCGAATGCAGGAAGGGATGCTTGCGATGCTGGTGCCGGCCCGCAAGCCCCAGAGTCCCGCCGATTCCGAAGAAAACGCCGGAAGCTGAAGGGGACGTGCACCTTCACCGCTTCATCATCGCCGCGGGGCGGTGAAGGTGAACGTCCCCTTCAGTTGTTAGTTGCTTCGCGTGTTCCCAGGCGAGCATGGCGCGCTTGCGCGCGACACCCCAGTGATAACCGCCCAATCCGCCATCCCGACGCAACACGCGGTGGCAGGGAATGAGCCAGGCCACGGGATTCGCACCGACCGCCTGCCCGACCGCCCGGCTTGCACCGGGGTTGCCGATCGCGGCCGCAATTGCGGAATAACTGGTCGGGCCGCGTGAGCCGAGCTCGAGCAGCGCCTCCCAGACCTTGACCTGGAAATTCGTCCCGACCGGGGTCAGCACGATGCGGCCGCCCTTATCCTCGAATATCTGCCGCGCGACGGAGCCGACGGCACCGTCATCGCGCTCGAGATCCGCCCGCGGCCAGCGGCGTCGAAGCTCCGCAATCGCCTTTGCATCGCTTCCGTCCACGAACGCGAGATAGGCGAGGCCGCGATCCGAAAGCGCAGCGTGAATACGCCCGAAAGGCGATTGCGCGAATCCGTGGCGCAGCCGCAGGCCGCCGCCGCCCGCCTTGTATTCGCCGGGCGTCACGGCTTCGAACTGAACGAAGAGATCGTGCAGCCTGCCGCCGCCCGAGAGCCCGGCCGCCCACGCCGCAGTGAGCACGGAACCGCGTTCATCGAGTTCCTGCTTGGCGACCGACAGCGACAGGGTCCGCAGATAGCGCGTGGGCGATAAGCCTGCCCAGCGGCGGAATTCCCGTGAAAAATGAAAGACTGAAAGGCCCGCGACGCGCGCGAGCTCGCCGAGATCCGGCTGTCGCGCGTGATGGCGGTCGATGTGCGTGATGACCTTTTCGATGCGGCGATAGTTTGCAGATTCGCTCATGGCGCGAGATTGAAACGACGGGACCCGGGAGGCAACCCGGATCTTGCTGACGTCACTCTTTCTTGCGTTTCTTGCCGAGCAGGTCCGCGATTGGCAGCGTCCCGGACTCCTCGAACGGGATCGTCCGCAGGAGACCCAGATGCGTGGAAAGTTTGCCCTTTAATTTATAACCGACTTCCCCGCGCTGGCCGTCGTTGCCGATGATCTTGAGTATTGCGTTCGCGGCGTTCGCCGTGACGATCATGTCGAATTCCGCCTCGCCCTCGGCCGGCACGACGAATTCGCGTACCGAAACGCCGTGCGCGAACGGTTCGTCCGCGAGTTCCACGTCCACATCGAGCCCGTTCACCGGCAGTTCGATCGAATTGGGGTTCTGCACGCGCATGCGGACTTCGAGCCGCTGCTCGAAGAAATCGGCTTCGAGGCCGCGGATGCCCACGAAAGACACCTCGGGCGTCTTGAGGTTGGTCGGTATCGCCGAGCACCCTGAAAGCATCAGGCCAGTCGCGATCGAAAGGATCAGTTTCCGCATCAGGACTCAGACTGCCTGAACCCCGGAACCTGATGAAGGGTATTTCTTGACTACTACTGACTTAGTAGTATTATCTAGTTAACAGTGCTGCTAGATAGGTAAGCATTCGTGGACACAGTTACCGACGACCAGGAGCGACTGTCGCTGAAATTTCAGCGCGAGCTCAATGCAGGCCTCGTCGGCCTAGTCCTGCTGGCCGTCCTCGAACAGGCCGAGGAAGACCTGTACGGCTATCAGATCGCAAAGCGCCTCCAGGAACTCGCCGACGGTAGCCCTCCGGTGAAACAGGGTGCGCTCTACCCGGTGCTGCGGCAGCTGTCGGCCAACGGCCTGCTGGCGAGCCGCATCGTGCCGTCATACGCTGGCCCGCCGCGGCGCTACTACCGGATCACCGAAGCCGGACGCGGCACGCTCGCCGAATGGCGCGGGATCTGGCGCAACACACGCGACTTTGTCGACGGGTTTATGGTTTCGAACGGAGCCTCTTCATGAACGAAAAAACCGCCCCGCGCTCGATCGAGCAGTACCTCGCCGCGCTCCGCGCTGCGCTCGCCGGCGAAGATCCGGCCCTGGTGCAGGATGCGCTCTACGATGCGGAGGAATACCTCCGCGCCGAAGTCGCCGCGAATCCGACGCGCAACGAAGCCGATACGTTAGAACTCATCTCGAGCACCTATGGCGCGCCGGAGGAAGTGGCCGAGGCCTACCGCACGACGGAAAAGCAGGTGCGCACCGCCCTTGCGCCGCCGCCCCGCAAACCTTCGAACACGGCATTTGGGCGCTTTTTCGGCGTTTACAGCGACTCGCGAACCTGGACCGCCCTCTTCTTCATGCTGCTTTCGCTGGTCACAGGCATCTTCTATTTCACGCTGACCGTCACGGGCCTGTCGGTCTCCGCCGGCATGAGTCTGTTGATCGTCGGAATCCCGTTCTTCCTGCTATTTGTCGGCTTTACCCGCGTGCTCGCGCTCGCGGAGGGTCGCCTCGTTGAAGGACTGCTCGGCCAGCGCATGCCGCGGCGCCCGCTTTATCCCTCGAAGGGCACCCCGATCTTCGAGCGCATCAAACAGATGCTCGTCGACCGTCGCACCTGGACGACGATGTTCTATTTCCTGCTGATGCTGCCGCTTGGCATCCTCTACTTCGTGATCGCGACCGTCGGCATCTGCGTCAGTCTGGGCTTGATCGGCGGCTCGATTGGCGGTCTCCTGCTCGCAATTGGCGTCGGCAGCGGTGGAATCACGCTCGAAGATCATGCGATCTTTTACGGCCCTTCTGTGTACTCGGCGCCACTCGTGCTGGTCGCCGGGATCGTGCTGTTGACCGCGGTAATGCACCTGATTCGCGGCATCGGCCGCGGCCACGGTACGCTCGCGAAGCATCTCCTGGT
>JANLWE010000194.1:0-12685 GCA_031364365.1 Gammaproteobacteria bacterium
CGAAACGACCGTTGATCCACACGTCGATAGCGGCTGAAGGTGAACGTCCCCTTCAGCAAACATCCCCTTCAGGTTCCTACCAGAAAGGCCACCAGTCGCGCCCCGTCTTGCGCTCGGGCTCGGCGTTCGGGTAGTTGAGGGCGAAGACCTCCTGCGAGCGTTCAGCCAGTTCTTCGAGTCCGAGCCCCTGGTACGCGGAGATCATGATTTCGAGCGCTTCCTGGACGGCCGGCGCGCCGTCAAAGTTCTCGATGCAGTAGCGCGCGCGCGCGATGGCCGCGACGTAAGCCTGTCGCTTCAAATAGTGCTCGGCGACGTAGACCTCGTAATCGGCGAGGCGATTGCGCAGGAAGATCATGCGCTCGCGCGAATCGCGCACGTACTCGCTGTTCGGGTGCTGCTTGATGAGCGCGTCGAAGGCCTCGAACGCGCGGCGCACGTCCTGCGGCGGCCGCTCCGTCAGGTCGGTGTTGAACCAGCGCTCGAGGAAATTGGGCGAGCGCTCGAAATAAACGAGACCCTTGATATACATCGCATAATCGACGCGCGGGTGCGTCGGATTCTCGCGGATGAACTGGTCGGCGGCGTCAACGGCCGATTCCTGTTCGCGACTCCGATAATAGCCGTAGATGATGTCGAGCCGGCCCTGACGCGCCTGCTCGCTGAACGGATAGCGCGCCTCGAGCATCTCGTAGTAGCGCACGGCGCCGCGGTAATCTCCACCCAGCAGGAGCTTGTGGGCTTTCTCGTAGATGTGTTCCGGCTGCAATTCCTCGGCAGCGCGCTCCTTGAAACCGCATGCGGTCACGGCGAACACGCTGAACGCGATCAGGAGGATGCGCGCCATCATTCTGTCTGGCTGCAAAGGACTGGACCCCGGCTGTTGATCCGACGCAGTATAACGAACAAAGACCCGCCTTGACCCCCATGAGTTCCCCCCGACATCAACGCGAACTGCGGTTGCCGCTGCAGGCGGCCGGCCGACGACTCGACCAGGCCCTGGCGGACGCGCTGCCGGAGTACTCGCGCACCCGCATCAAGCGCTGGATCGACGCGGGTCAGCTGCGCGTCGATGGGCGCGTTCCGCGGCCGCGCGACATCGTCGCCGGCGGCGAGCGCGTCGCGCTCGATGCGCCGGACGAAGACGCCGTGGCGCCGCTCGCGCAGGACATTGCGCTTGCGATCGCCTGGGAGGACGCGGACGTGATCGTCGTCAACAAGCCGGCGGGACTCGTCGTGCATCCCGGCGCCGGCAATCCCGACCGGACCCTCCAGAACGCGCTGCTCGCCTACGACCCGACGCTCGCAAAACTGCCGCGTGCCGGCATCGTGCACCGGCTTGACAAGGAAACGACCGGCCTCCTGATCGTCGCCCGGAACGAGGCCGCACGCCTCACACTCGCCGACGCGCTCGCTGCGCGAGAGATCCATCGCGAATACCAGGCCGTCTGCGTCGGCGTGATGACCTCGGGCGGCAAAGTGGACGCTCCAATCGACCGCCATCCGGTGGATCGACTGCGTATGACCATTCGTTCGAGCGGGCGCGACGCGGTCACCCACTATCGCGTGATCGAGCGGTTCCGGCGCCACACTTGGGTACGGGTGACGCTGGAGACGGGACGCACGCATCAGATTCGGCTCCATCTCTCGCATGCCGGTTATCCGCTGGTAGGCGATCCCGTGTACGGCGGCCGGCTCGCGATTCCGCGCGGGGCGACGCCCGTGCTCGCCGAGGCGCTCCGCAACTTCAAGCGCCAGGCGCTGCACGCGGCCAAGCTCACGTTTCTGCATCCGGGCGGTGGGCAGAGCATCTCCGTTGAGGCGAAACTGCCGTCGGATTTTCTCGCGCTCGTCGCGGCGCTCAAGCGCGATCGCAGCGCCGCGGACGGCTGATGGCCGAACTGCAATTCCTGTGCCCGGACTGGCCGGCGCCCGCGCGCGTCCACGCGGTCATGACAACGCGCAACGGCGGTGTGAGCCTTGCTCCCTACGCGAGCTTCAATCTCGCCACGCATGTCGGCGACGACGAGGCTGCCGTCGCGGAGAACCGCCGGCGCCTGCGGTCCGGGTTGCAGCTTCCGTCCGAACCGGCCTGGCTCGAACAGGCGCATGGCATCGGCGTCGCGACCGTGCCGGGACCCCGATCCGGATCGGCTGACGCAGTTGTTTCTTTCGAGCGCGGCGGAGTCTGCGCGGTCCTGGTTGCGGATTGTCTTCCGGTGTTTCTTGCAAGCTGCGACGGCGACCGGGTTGGGCTCGCACATGCGGGCTGGCGCGGTCTTGTCGCCGGCGTCATCGAGGCGGCGGTCGCCGCACTCGACTGCGATCCCAGGAAGCTGCTCGCCTGGCTCGGTCCCGCAATCGGCCCGGCGGCGTTCGAAGTGGGCGAAGAAGTCCGAAAAGCCTTCATTGAGCGCAATCCGGCCGCCGCTGCGGAATTCCGCCCCGGGCGCGATGGGCGCTGGCACGCGGATCTGCCGGCGCTCGCGCGGCGGCGGCTCACCGCCTGTGGCGTGCGGGCGGTGAGCGGCGGCGAACTCTGCACGTACACGGAACGCGAGCGTTTCTTTTCCTACCGGCGCGACGGCGTCACCGGCCGCATGGCCGCGCTCGCCTGGCTCGCCTGAGGTAGGCTGTCGCCCATGTCGACGCTTGCGCCCATTCTCTTGTTGACGGCGGCCAGCGGCGCCCTGTCCGCGATCATCGCCGGCGCCTTCATGTTGCTGCCGGCGGCGCGCCGCACCGCCTTGCTGCCGCACCTCGTGAGCTTCGCGACTGGTGCCTTGCTCGGCGCCGCGCTTCTGGCCCTGCTGCCGCACGCGATCGAGTCGGGCGCCGGCACACACGGCATCGGCATCGCGCTCGCGGGCGGCATCATCGCGTTCTTCGTGCTCGAGAAGATGGTGCTCTGGCGTCACTGCCACGTCGACGCCTGCGAGGCGCACGGGCCGCAGGATCATCATCGGGCCCGCGCCTCGGCGACCCTGATTCTGTGGGGCGACGCCTTTCACAACGTCCTCGACGGCGTGCTGATCGCGGCCGCCTTCATGACGAACCCGCATCTCGGCATCGTCACGACGGTCGCCGTGTTCGCGCACGAGATTCCCCAGGAAGTGGGCGACCTCGCGATTCTGCTGAACGGCGGCATGAGCCGCGCCCGCGCGCTCGTGCTGAATGTCGCGGTCAGCCTTGCTTCGGTCGCGGGAGCGATTGTCGCGTGGTACCTGATGGCGGAGGCACTCTTCGTCCTGCCTTACGCACTCGCGATTGCTGCGGCCAGCTTTCTGTACGTTGCCGTGGCTGATCTCATCCCGGGATTGCACAAGCGAGTCGATGCACGCACCTCGGTTCAGCAGGTCATTCTTATCACGCTTGGCATCCTGATCATAGGCGTGACACACGAATTCGCACACTGACGATTGCTCGCCGTTGTCGCGCGGACAAGGCGTCCGGGAACTCTCCTCGCTCGCTCAGAAGAAAGGACATTCGCTCGCTCCGGGGTTCCCGGACGCCTTGTCCGAACGACAGCGGAGCGTTGTCTACAGCGCGCGTACGCGCCCGCCGGGACCCGGCGAGCGAGCGCGTAAGTTCCGGCGGCGCGAGCGAGCCGTGGTCCCGGCGGGCGCAGTACAGGCGCGGGCGAGCGAACCGGCCTCAACTGTTGAGCCGCAGCGCCTCGCGTAAACCAATCAGGACGAGTTCCGGGATGTGGGCATCGAAGAGGTTTTCCTCTTCGAAGAGACGTGCGAAGCCACCCGTGCCGATCAGGACCGTGGGTCGGTCCGCGAAATATTGCGAACGGACTTCAACGCACAGGTGGCGGAGAATCGCGATATTGCCGTAATAGAGACCCGCCTGGATGCTTTCGACCGTCGAGCGTCCGAGCAGCTCCGGGGGCTTGCGGATTTCGACTTTTGGCAGGCGCGCAGTGCGCGCATCGAGGCTCTCCATCGCGAGCCGGAGGCCCGGAAGAATTACGCCGCCGAGATAGTCGCGCTCGTCGGTCAGGGCGTCGATCGTCGTCGCCGTGCCGAAATCCACGATGATCGCGTTTTTGCCGGGAAAGAGCTTGGCCGCGGCGATGGCACCGGCGATGCGGTCGCTGCCGACTTCGAGCGGATTGCGATAGCGGATGTTCAGGCCCGTGCGCACGCCCGGTTCCAGGATGAAGGGGCGCAATCCGAAGTACTTCATGCTGGCGTTTCGCACCGAGTGCACCATGTCCGGGACGACCGAGCAGATCGCGACGGCAGTGATGCTGGTCGGATCGACGTCGTTCTCGCGCAGGACCTGCCGGCAGAACAGGCCGATTTCGTCGGACGTGTTCTCCGCGCGCGTCGCATGCCGGAACTGCAGGCAGAGCCGTTCGTCGTCAAATACGCCGCCGAAGATCTGGCTGTTGCCGATGTCGAGGACCAGGATCATCGCGCATTCCTCTGGAGCTGTTCCTCGATCAGGCCCGCGAGCGCGAGCGCAAGCTTAGCTCGGCCGACGTAGCGCCGCACACGGCTGCTGCCGTTCTCGTGCACGAAAAACACGTGCTCGTCGCCTTCAGCGAGCGTTGAAACGTCGTTCTGCACCACGTAACGGGCGCGTGTCCGCTTCAACAGGTCACGCGCCGCACGCGCCTGGGCGCCGGCGTCAGGATCGTGGGTGAGTTTGAATCCGACCAGCAGCAGGTCCTGGTTTCCGGCATAGCCACGAAGCCGGTCGATGATCTTGGATGTCGGTTGCAACTGGACGGTCAGCTCCGCTCCGGATGCCAGTTTGGCGTCCGGCGTGGGATCGGCGACCGTAAAATCGCCGACGGCCGCCGCATGCACCACGGCGCCGTAGGCGCTGTCCTTGAGCAGCCGGCGCAGGATCGTGTCGAGGGAGACATGATCCGTGAAAGCCTCGCGCCGGCCGACACGGATCGAGACCGCGGAGTCCACGCCATGGACATGCGTGACGTCGATGCCGCGCGCGACGAGTGCGTCGCAGATCGCGGCGCCGGTGCGGCCGCTGCTCAAATTGGAGATGAAACGCACGCTGTCGATCGGTTCGCGCGTGGCGCCCGAGGTCACGAGCACCTTCATCGCGGCACCTTGAGGACCTTGAGCAGCGCGTCTTCGATCTCCGCGACCTCGGCCAGACGGCCTTCGCCGTGTTCCCCGCAGGCGAGTCGACCGTCGCCGACGGGCAGCAGCCGCGCGCCGAAGGCGATGAGGCGCTCGTGCGAGGCACGCGTCGCCGGGTGGTCCCACATCGCCGCATTCATCGCGGGCGCGATCAGGTAGGGCTTGCTCGCGATTTCCCAGGCGAGGAAGAGCGCGCCGACGGGATCATCCGCGAGGCCCGCTGCGAGGCGGTTCATCGAATTCGCGGTCGCGGGGCAGAGCAGGGCGACATCTGCCCAGCGCGCCAGGTGGATGTGGTCCATCGTCTGTCCGGCGGCGTACAGGTCCGTGAATGGTGTCCGTCCGGTCAGCCCTTCGAGCGTCGCCGCGCCGACGAATCGCAGCGCGCCCGCGCTCGCGACCGTTTGTACGGAGAAGCCGCGCTTGGTCAGGCGCGAAATCAGTTCGCAGGCCTTGAAGCAGGCGATCGAGCCCGAGAGCTGGAACAGGATCCGGTGTTCGCGTTTATCCGACATTGTCGATGAGCCTCACCTGGCCGAGGCGCACGGCGGCAAGCCGGCGGCCATCGTGATCGGCGATGTATTCCACGTCGAATCCCTCGCGCGCGAGTTCTTCCGCCGCTTCGGCGGCGGGCCGGCGCGCTGCGACGCTTGCCGCGAGCAGGCGATGCAGGGCAGGCGCGCGCTTGCGCTCGTCGGGCGTGAGCAGGCGATTGCGCGAGCTCATTGCGAGGCCGTCGGCCTCCCGCAGGAGCGGGCAGCGGACAATCTCGGTGTCGAGAAAAAACGCCTGGACCAGGCCTTCGACCAGCTGCAGTTGCTGGAAATCCTTCTCGCCGAAATAAGCGCGTTCTGGGCGCGTGAGCAGCAGGAGTTTCAGCACCACCGTCAGCACGCCGTCGAAATGCCCGGGGCGTCCGGCGCCGCAAAACTTCAGGCTGAGCTCGCTTTCGGAAACGCGATAGCGATAGCCGTCCGGATAGATCTCCCGCGCGCGCGGCAGGAACACGAGATCACAGCCCGCGGCGCGCAGCATTTCGAGGTCCTGCTCGAGCGTGCGCGGATAGCGCGCGAGATCACCCGGGTCGTTGAATTGCGAGGGATTCACGAAAATGCTCGCCCAGGCGCGGGCATTCTCGGCGCGGGCCCGCCGGACCAGCGACAGGTGCGCCTCGTGCAGGGCGCCCATCGTCGGAACGAAGCCGGTGTCGCCCGCAGCGCGCGCGCGGCGCTCCACGACCAGGTCCTCGATGCTTTCGACGATCTTCACGAGTCGTAGCTCTCCGCGGGGCCCGGAAAACCGCCCTGCTTGATGTCGCGATCGAAGCGGTCCACGGCATCGCGCACCAGCGCCATGCCGTCAAGATAGGTGCGCAGGAACTTCGGCCGGAATCCGGAGTTGAGCCCCAGCAGGTCCTGCAGCACCAGGACCTGTCCGTCGCAGTCGGGGCCGGCGCCGACGCCGATCGTGGGCATGCGAAGCGACTTCGTGATCTGCGCTGCGAGCGGCGCCGGCACGCATTCAAGTACCAGGCCAAAGCAGCCGAGCTCCTCGCAGCGCTTCGCATCGGCAAGGATGCGTGCCGCCGTGTCGTCCGTGCGGCCCTGCACGCGGAACCCCGCGAGCGCGTGCACCGATTGCGGCGTCAGCCCGAGGTGGCCCATCACCGGCACGCCGGAACCGACGAGGGCGGTGATGACGTCTTCGTGCCCGGTTACGCCCTCAAGCTTCACCGCCTGCGCACCGGCACGCATCAGCGCCGCCGCCGCGTCGAGCGCAGCAGGCACGCCCTTGCGGAAGGAAAGGAAGGGCATGTCGCCGATCAGGAACCGCGTCGGCGCGCCGCGGCGGACCGCGGCTGTGTGCCAGGCCATCATTTCGACGGTCGCTGCGAGCGTGTCGGGGAATCCGTGCATGACCATCGCGGCGCTGTCGCCCACCAGCAGGCAATCCACGGCGGATGCCTCGAGCGCGCGCGCGAAAGTGGCGTCGTAGCAGGTGGTCATCGAGATCTTGCGGCCCGCGGCCTTTGCGGCGGCGAACTCCAGTATGGACTTCACGGGCGTTCCCTCCCGGCTGTGGCGATGAGCGCCTGGTAGACAGTGGCCAAAGCGCTGCCCTCGAGCACGTCGAGGTGAGACTGGATCGTGTCCTTGTCGCCGCGCGCGACGGGCCCCGTCAGCGCGCCGTCGCTCGAGGCGAGGACGTTTTCGACGATGCGGCGCGGGTAGCTTGCGAGCGCCGCGCGCGGCGCACCGAAGCGGGCCTCCATCGCGGCAAAGAATTCGCGCCAGAGCACGGCCGTCATGCCGCCTGCGAGCGCGCAGAGCGCATGGTAGTAGGCCTTGTCTTCGGTCTTGAGCGCAAAGCAGGGATTGGGCAGGCCGGGGAAGAGCGCCTTGAAATGCGCGGCGGGATCGGGACGATCGGCGTCCACGAAGACGGGGATGTCGCGGTAAAACGCCGGCTCATAGAGCGTCGCCGCGAAACTCATCAGCGGATGCGCGCCCCAGGCGCCCTCGAACGACCGCCCGCCGCAGAAATGCACGAAGCTCCGGTCGTCGAGACCCTCGGCGCGCAATGTCGCCATCACGGGCGCGATCGCGTCGTCCGAAACCGCGAGCAGGATGACGGGACAATCCGCAAGTGCGGCCGCCGCCGTCACGCCCGCGACGCCGTTTGCGCGCGCGAGCCGACGCGACCACAGCGTCCACGGGAGACCGAGGCTCGTGAAGTAATGACGCCAATGCCGCGAGAAGCGGCCGTCGCCCACGAAACCGTAGGGCGCTTGCCCGGCGACCGGGCGGCTGGCGGGTACCTGTCCCATGGATCAAGTCCCAAAAAATCGTCCGTTGAACCGATCGACTGTCGCGGCCACCCGGAGGTGGTCCGCGCAGGCTAAATTCTACCGGAACCAGGGCCCGGTGGTATCAAAGGGGACGTTCCCCTTTAAAGGGGAACGTCCCCTTTGATGTCAAAAAGTGGGTAGATTCACGGTGTTACAGCTTGAACCGGCTGCGAACCGGCCCCATGACCGGGCCAGGCAAGAACGGGGACACCCGGATGCGAATGGATCGGCTGACATCAAAATTCCAGCTCGCGCTCGCGGATGCGCAGTCGCTCGCCGTCGGGCGCGACCACCAGTTCATCGAGCCCGCGCACCTCATGCTCGCGCTCCTCAACCAGGAGGGCGGCAGCGCGCGGCCGCTGCTCGACCGCGCCGGCGTCAACGTCAACCTGCTGCGCTCACGCCTGCTCGAGCAGCTCGGCCGCATCGCGAGCGTTGAGGGCACGGGCGGGGACGTTCATCCGTCGAACGATCTCATCAAGCTCCTGAACGTCACCGACAAGTTCGCTCAGAAGCGCGGCGACCAGTACATCTCAAGCGAACTCTTCGTGCTCGCGGCCTGCGAGGACCGCGGCACGCTTGGCACGATCCTGAAGGACTCCGGCGCCGTGAAGGGTGCCATCGACAAGGCAATTGCGGATCTTCGCGGTGGCGAGAAAATCGACGATCCGAATGCCGAGGAACAGCGCGGAGCGCTCGAGAAGTTCACCCTCGACCTCACGGCGCGCGCCTTCCGGGGCAAGCTTGATCCGGTGATCGGCCGCGACGACGAGATCCGCCGCACAATCCAGGTGCTGCAGCGGCGCACCAAGAACAATCCCGTGCTGATTGGCGAGCCGGGCGTCGGCAAGACCGCGATCGTCGAGGGACTTGCGCAACGTATCATCAACGGCGAGGTGCCGGAGGGGCTCAAGAACAAGCGCATCCTCGCGCTCGACATGGGCGCCCTGATCGCCGGCACGAAATTCCGCGGCGAGTTCGAGGAACGATTGAAGGGTGTGCTGAACGACCTTGCGAAGCAGGAAGGCCAGGTCATTCTCTTCATCGACGAGCTGCACACGATGGTCGGCGCCGGCAAGGCCGAGGGCTCGATGGACGCCGGCAACATGCTGAAGCCCGCGCTTGCTCGCGGCGAACTGCATTGCGTCGGCGCCACCACGCTCGACGAGTACCGCAAGTACGTCGAGAAAGACGCGGCGCTCGAACGGCGCTTCCAGAAAGTGCTGGTCGACGAGCCCTCGGTCGAGGACACGATCGCGATCCTGCGCGGCCTCAAGGAGCGTTACGAGGTTCACCACAAGGTCGAGATTTCTGATCCCGCGATCGTCGCCGCCGCGACGCTCTCGCACCGCTACATCAGCGATCGCCAGCTGCCGGACAAGGCCATCGACCTGATCGACGAGGCGGCGTCGCGGATCCGCATGGAGATGGACTCGAAGCCGGAGGAACTCGACCGGCTCGACCGTCGCATCATCCAGCTCAAGATCGAGCGCGAGGCGCTCAAGAAGGAGGCCGACGAGGCCTCGAAGAAGCGGCTTGAACAGCTGCAGGAGTCGCTCACCGACCTCGAGAGGCAGTCCGCGGACCTTGAGGAAATCTGGAAGGCGGAGAAGGCCACCGCGACCGGTGCCGCGCATATCAAGGAAGAACTCGAACGCGCGAAGCTCGAGCTCGAGACCGCACACCGCGCAAGCGACCTTACGCGCATGTCGGAACTTCAATACGGCAAGATCCCCGAACTCGAGAAGCGGCTTGCCACCGCGCACGAGGCCGAGACGAAGCAGCCTCAGCTCGTGCGCAACAAGGTCGGCGAGGAGGAAGTCGCCGAGGTCGTGTCCAAGTGGACCGGCATTCCCGTCTCCAAGATGCTCGAAGGCGAGCGCGACAAGCTGCTCAAGATGGAGCAGGCAATCGCCGCGCGCGTGGTCGGGCAGACGGAAGCGGTGCGCACAGTGTCGGATGCGATTCGTCGCTCGCGCGCGGGTCTTGCAGACCCGAACCGGCCGAATGGCTCCTTCCTGTTCCTTGGCCCCACCGGCGTCGGCAAGACCGAGCTCTGCAAGGCGCTTGCGGAATTCCTGTTCGACGCCGACGAGGCGCTCATCCGCATTGACATGTCCGAGTTCATGGAAAAGCACTCGGTCGCGCGGCTGATCGGCGCACCGCCAGGGTACGTCGGCTACGAGGAGGGCGGCTACCTGACCGAGGCCGTGCGTCGCCGGCCGTACTCCGTGATCCTGCTCGACGAGATCGAGAAGGCGCACTCCGACGTCTTCAACGTGCTGCTCCAGGTGCTCGACGACGGCCGCCTGACGGACGGCCACGGCCGCACCGTGGATTTCCGCAATACCGTCGTCATCATGACCTCGAACCTCGGCTCGCAGGTGATCCAGGAAATGGCCGGCGAGGAAAACTACGACCGCATGAAGAAAGCGGTGCTCGAGATTGTCTCGCAACACTTCCGCCCGGAGTTCATCAACCGCATCGACGACATCGTCGTGTTCCATCCGCTCGCCCGGGAGCACATCCGCCGGATCGTCGAGATCCAGACCGGCTATCTGAGGCGCCGGCTTGGGGAGCGTGACATCAAGATCGAGCTCGACACGAAGGCCCTGGACCTCCTGGGCGAGGCGGGATTCGATCCGGTCTACGGCGCGAGGCCCTTGAAGCGCGCGATCCAGCAGCAGCTCGAGAATCCGCTGGCACAGCGCATTCTGGCGGGCGAATTCATGCCGGGCGACACAATCAAGGTCGCTGCGAAGGACGGAACGCTGGTTATGCGAAAATAGGCGGAATCGCGTTACAGGTCCGCCGATGCCTTTTTACGAATACCAGTGCTCCGCCTGCGGGCAGCAGCACGAAGAACTCCAGAAGATCAACGCCCGGCCGCTGCGCAAGTGCCCGGCCTGCGGGCGAGCGACGCTTCGCCGCCTCGTCTCGGCGCCCGTCTTCCGCCTGAAAGGCGGCGGCTGGTACGAAACCGACTTCAAGGCCGACAAGGAAGGGCAGCGCAATATCGCGGGAGACAAAGAGCCTGCTTCCACTGACGGCCCTGCTACCGCTGATCGCCCTGCTTCCACTGACGGCCCTGCTACCGCTGATCGCCCACCCGCCGATAAGCCCAAGGAAGAAAAGCCGGAAGCCAAGCCGACAGAAACGAAGGCCACGACGGAGTCGGCCGCAAAGCCTGCGGCAGAGGACAAGAAGTCCAAACCGGCGGCCGCGAAACCTGCGGCCACGCCCGCACGCCGCCGCCGCCGCACGGCGCGGCGCTAGCTTGCGGTTGCCACGGCCGTTGCCGCGCACGTAACATCGCCCGCTTTGTCCATGCGCACACACTACTGCGGCGAAATCGGTGAATCCCTGGCGGGCCGCACGGTCGAGGCGGCCGGCTGGGTGCATCGTCGCCGCGATCACGGCGGCGTGATCTTCGTCGACTTGCGCGACCGCTCGGGCCTGCTGCAGGTCGTGTTCGATCCCGACACACCGGCTGCATTCGAGATTGCCGGGCATCTCGGCCGCGAGTTCTGCATCCAGGTCCAGGGCAAGGTGCGTCCGCGCCCGGCGGGCACGGTGAACCCGAACCTGACCTCGGGACAGATCGAACTGCTCGCCCAGAAGCTCGTCGTGCTGAATCCCTCGGCCACGCCGCCATTCGCGCTCGACGAGGAAGTGGGTGAAGAGCTCCGCCTCAAGTACCGCTACATCGACCTGCGCCGCGACGTGATGCAGGAGCGACTCCGCCGTCGTCATGCGATTACGCGCGCGATGCGCGAATACCTGGACGGCCACGAGTTCGTCGACATCGAAACGCCAATGCTGACGAAAGCGACGCCCGAGGGCGCCCGCGATTACCTCGTACCCTCGCGCACGCACCCGGGCAAATTTTTCGCGCTGCCGCAGTCGCCCCAGATCTTCAAGCAACTGCTGATGATGAGCGGCTTCGATCGCTACTATCAGATTGTGCGCTGCTTCCGTGACGAGGACCTGCGCGCCGATCGCCAGCCCGAATTCACGCAGCTCGACATCGAGACCTCGTTCCTGACCCAGGACCAGGTCATGACCTTGATGGAAGCACTGATTCGACACGTGTTCTCGCGCGTGCTGAAAGTCCATCTGCCCGATCCGTTCCCGCGGCTCAAGTACCAGGACGCGATCCGCCGCTATGGATCGGACAAGCCGGATCTGCGCGTGCCGCTCGAACTCGAGGACGTCGCGGACCTGGTGCGGGACTGCGAGTTCAAGGTGTTTGCGGCGCCCGCCGCCGACCCGGATGGCCGGGTTGCGGCGCTGCGCGTGCCGCGGGGCGGGGAGCTCTCGCGCAAGCAGATCGACGAGTACACCGCATTCGTCGGCCGCCACGGCGCCCGGGGACTTGCCTATATAAAGGTGAACGACGCCGGCCGCGGGCGCGAGGGCCTGCAGTCGCCGATCCTGAAATTCCTGTCTGACAGCGCGGTTGCGGGGATTCTCAAGCGAACCGGTGCGGCGACGGGCGACCTCATCTTCTTTGGCGCGGACAAGGCCGAGGTCGTGAACGACGCGCTCGGCGCACTCCGGCTCCAGCTCGGCCGCGATCTCGGCCTGGTGGAAGAGGGCTGGAAGCCGCTCTGGGTCGTGGACTTCCCGATGTTCGAGTGGGACGCCGAAGCGAAACGCTGGATGGCCATGCACCATCCGTTCACCTCGCCGGCGGACCCGGATGCCGCGGTGCTCG
>JANLWE010000164.1:0-1895 GCA_031364365.1 Gammaproteobacteria bacterium
AACGGCCCTTCGTGCAGCAGGAGGAGTTCCGCGCGGCGCATCGTTCCGTCGAGCCATTCCCGCCCGGTCCAGTCCGCATGCTCGCCATTCGCGCGCGCCGCGAGCAGCACGACATCGGCCTGCCGCAGGCACAGGCGAGTCCACGGCGTATCTTCGGCGTCGGCGGCATAAACGACGAAATCGTTGCGCGACTCGCGCTCGTGGAACCACTGCGGGCTGTGACTGCCGGCGCGTTGCCGGCCGACGAGATCCACGCGGCCGAAGCGCGAGAGCGCCTTGACTAGGCGTTCCGCGTGCAGCGTGAGATCGACGCCGGCGTCCTGCGGGATCATGGCAATCGTGCGGGGCGTCATCACGCGTTCGTGGTTCGCGTCCGCTTGCTCGAGACGTGCGACGGTCAGGCGCGCGAGGCGCAGGATCGCCTCCGGATGCCCAAGCAGGACGCGCTCGAACGTGCCCGCGGACAGCGTCGCGAGCTCGGAGTCGCGCAGCGCCCGTACGGTCGCGGTCCGGGGCCGCGAAACGATCAGGCCCATCTCGCCGACGGTTTCTCCGGCCGCGATGCGGCCGATCAGCTCGCCACCGCTGCCGTAAACGCCAAGACAACCGCTGACCACGAAATAGACGGCATCGGCCGGCGCCCCGGCTTCGAACAGCACGCGGCCACCAGGGAGCGACATCCATTCAAGTTCGGCGACGGCCGCATCGACGATGCTTTTGGGAAGGCCCGAGAACAGAGGCAACGCCGCGAGCATCGCCCAGGGGTTTGCCCGCGGGTCGATCTGGGTCCGGTCGTCGTCTGCGTCCACGGCAGCGGGACGATATCACGCAGGGTTGCGGCGGCTAGAATCGGCGCTCATGACTGTGACGGACCGCAAGCTGCTGGAGCGCATCTGGAAAGCGGTCGCCGAGATCCCGCGTGGCTCGGTCGCGAGCTACGGCGGTATCGCGCGGCGCGCGGGGCTGCCGAGGCGCGCGCGGCTCGTCGGGCACGCGCTCAAGGTCGCACCCGCGAAACTGCGACTTCCCTGGCACCGCGTGGTCAACGCGCAAGGCAGGATCAGCCTGCCTGCCGGCTCGAAAGCGCACCGGACGCAACGGCGCCTGCTGGAGGAAGAGGGCGTCGTCTTCCGGAATGGCAGGATCAATCTCGCAGAGCAGGCCCGTGAACTCGACCTCGACGCCCTGCTGTGGCGTCCCCGCAGGGACTGATACCATCCGCGCATGGCGAGTCGTCACGTGGTGTTTTCGCACGGCCTCGAAAGCGGTCCGTGGGGAACCAAAATCTCCGCGATGTCCGAAGTCGCGAAGAGCGAAGGCTGGAATGTCGATTCGGTCGACTATCGCGGCGTCAACGACCCGCGCGATCGCGTCACGCGGCTGCTGAGCTTCTGCCGCGACATCCGCGGCGATCTCGTACTCGTCGGTTCGAGCCTCGGCGGCTACGTCGCGACCTCGGCGTCCGCACTCCTGCACGCGCGCGGCCTGTTCTTGATGGCGCCCGCGTTCTACATGCCCGGAGCCGAACAGCTGACGGCGAAGCCGGCGCCGTGTCCAAAGACGATCGTGCACGGGTGGCGCGATGACGTCATCCCCGTCGAGAACAGCATGAAGTTCGCGCGCGAGCATTCGGCGACGCTGCATATTCTCGACTCGGACCACCGGCTGCACAGCGAGCTCTCGCTCGTCAATTACCTGTTCGAATACTTTCTCGTCGCGCTCGATCTCCCGAAACGTCGCTGATCACGGCGGCCAACTCGCTCTGTCGTTCCTGCGCGCTGGCACGTGCCGAGCGGCGGGCGGGTTGGCTCGCTCGCGCCGCCGGAACTTACGCGCTCGCTCGCCACCCGCCCGCCGCTCGGCACGTGCCAGCGCGATGCGCGCCCGAGCGTGGC
>JANLWE010000180.1:0-4292 GCA_031364365.1 Gammaproteobacteria bacterium
CAGGAGGTGGCGGAGTCAATCGTGCGCTTCATCGCGGGCGGCGCGGAGCTCGGCAACGCCGAAGTCGAGCCGTCGCTGCTCAGCCTCGTGTGTCGCGAACTCAACAACGTGCGGCTGGCGAAACAGCGTACGGAGATTTCCGCGGACCTGCTGGCGGGTTCGCGCGACACGATCCTCACGGAATTCTACGAACGCGCGCTCGCCGACCAGCCCGAGGGTGTGCGGCGTGTCATCGAGGACGAGTTGCTCACGGAGTCCGGCTACCGTGAGAGCCTGGCCGAGGAGCGGGTGATCAAGGCCCTGGCCGCCGCCGGTGCCGCGCCGGACGCACTCGCAAAGCTGGTGGATCAACGCTTGCTGCGCATTGAGGAACGGCTCGACATGCGCCGCGTCGAGCTCATGCACGACGTGCTCTGCAGCGTCGTTGGGTCCAGTCGCGACCTGCGGCACGAACGCGAGGCCCGCGACGAGGCCGAACGACAGCTCGCCTCCCAGCGGGAGCGCGAGGCCGCGACGCGGCGCGCACTGGTGCGCGCGCGGGCGATTGCTGCCGTGTGCGCCGTCATGATGGTCATCGCCATTGCCGGTGCGATATTCGGCTGGGTCAACTATCGTCGCGCCCGAGTCGCGGACGTCGAGGCGCAGCAGGCCCGGGTGCTGGCCGAGCGGGCTCGAGGCGATGCCGAAAAGCTTGTCGGTTTCCTGATCGAGGACTTCTACGCCGAACTGGAGCCCACCGGCCGACTCGACACCATGGGCAAGCTGGCCCATCAGGCGGTCGCCTATTACGACGGGTTGCCGGCCGAGCTGATGACGCCGCAGACGCAGGTCTACCGCGGCATGGCCCTGATCCGCGAAGGTGGCGCACTGCTGGGCGGCGATGACATCGAGGCCGGCTCCCACAGCATCGCGCAGGCACGCGAATTGTTCGAGAAGCTGCGTGCCGGCGGCGATACAAGCGAGCCGGTCACGTATGGCCTCGCGCTCTCACTGTTTGTCCCATTTTTGGCCTGGGGGCCAAGCGGTGGGCCTGACTCGAAACCCAATGACCTCCAGACAGCGGTGGAACTGCTGCGACCGCTGGTTTACGGGCCCGACGGTTCGCGTCATGTGAAAATCACCTACGCCGACATCCTGAACAATCAGAGTCACTCGATGCCGAGCAAAGAGAATGCCGTCGCCGCCTGCGAGGAGGCGCGCAAGATCCTCGCGGGACTCGGTGCGCTCGACCTGTCCGACCTGACCGCCACCTCCGTCTATGCCGACACGGCCGACTCTCAGTCTCGCCACCTGATGGCGCTTCGCCGCTTCGACGATGCCGAGCGGCTGGAGCGCGAAGTCTACGACCTCGCCGAGAAAGCCCTGGCGAAACGGCCTGGCGATCTCCGGTCCATGAAGAATCGCTGGTTTGCCGCGGAACTGCTGGGCAGGGTCGCAATCGTCAAACACGACTACGCGGCTGCCGCCCGATATGCGGCGCGTTCAGACAAGGCCGGTGAAGATGCCGTGCGCTTCAATCCATCGGATCTCACGACCTGGGGCCTTTGGGTCACCGGCCGTGAACTGGTCGCGGACATCCTGATGCAGCAGGGCCGGGTTGATCGGGCCATCGAGGTACTCCGCTCGACGGTGGCGCTCGCCAAGGATCCTCGGCTGCCCTCGAGCCTCGGTCCAATCTTGAGTGGCGTCTGGTTCACCCTGGCCAGGTGGGAAGCAGAGACCGGCCAGCGCGCTGCTGCCGAGCGTTCGCTCGATGCCGGGATAAAAGCGGACGAGGAGTTTGCCAGGCTGATGCCGGAAGGGGATTCGCGGCGAGCGGTGAATCGCGCTCGAGTGCCGCTGAGGCGCGCGCGCATCCAGCGGGCCGCGGGAGAGCAGGCTGCCGCCCATGACCTGGCCAAGGCGTCAGTCCATCAACTGGAACAATTGTCCTTCGACGCGGGTGACGCCGCGGCCCAGGGGCGCGACGACGCGCTGCAGAATGCACTGGGCACTGTCAGCGAGGCTGCCTTGCGGCTGGGTCGCTATGCCGAGGCGGAAGCTGCGGCGCGCCGCCGCTTGGCCATGCCGGCCATTTCGATCTCGACCGGTAACGATCCACTCAAGGACATGTTCCAGCGGCGGGTGCTTCTTGCCCACGCCATTGCGAAGCAGGGCCGCGGCGCGGAGGCGCAGACCATGCTGGCACCGGCATCGCAATACTATGGTCGAGAGAAGAAGGCAGGCGCGATCGGCACGGACTTCCGGCTGGATTACGCGCACGCGTTGTACGTGAGCGCGCTCGCGCAGGGATCTGATCCCGCCGGACGGGCGGCCCGCGAGCAGGCACTGGCCGAAGCCGCCGACTTGTTGTCGGGCGCATCGGCTGAAGTGCAGAAACTTGTGGTGACGCGCGAGCTGTCTGGCTGGATCGCCGCGGCCCGCTCGTCACCGAGTTCCTGAGTCGACGGCGAACCGGGGGTCCACTATCCCCAGCCGGCGGCAGTCACGGACGCGGCGACGTCAGCCATAGACCGGAAGAGGACAAGTGGGTTGTCCTTAGAGGGGACGAACCCTCGGCGCTTCCAGAAGGCGGCAGCGCTCTCATCCAGAGCGTTGACAACCAAAGCACGGCCACCGACCAAGCGCGCGGCAGCCACGCATCGAATGAGAGCGTGCTTCAGGAGTGCCGTCCCGACGCCGCGCCCAATCCATGTGGTATCCGTCGCAAGTTGGCCGAGAAGTAGACATGGCACGGGAGTTGGCGGTTGCCCGGTTCGAATCGAGCGTGGCAGGCTTGTTGGCAAAATGGCACCGGGTGCAAGACCATAGTAGCCGACCACGCGGCCAGCATCGTGCACGACCATCACGACGGTGAACCCCTTTTCCTGATTCGAGAGCGCTCGAGTCTTCAACCAGTAGTCGAGCGCCGGCCGCCCGCAGGAGAACTGCGACGCGTCATGATGGGCGGCAAGAGGTTCGGGTGCCGACAGCGCCATGGACAAGCGCAGGTGCTATCGGCGCGCGCCGCTTTCGTCCCAGGGCGCTGCGCGCTGGAGCACTTCCAGGAATTCCGGTACGGCGGTTGCGGGCCGCGTAATGGTGGCCATGAACGCCGTAAACCCGCTCGGACTCATACGCAGCAGTGTGTCTTCCAGCAGTACTTCCTCCGCAGCTCGGACGGCGGCGTCGCGAACGAACTCCGTTCGCGAGCGACCACGAATCTCAGCGGCCCGGTCAATGACCGCTATATCGCCTTGCGGGAGCCGCATGGAGAGCGGATGTTCCTTGCGCTGCTTCTTCGTCGAGGTCGGCATGTGAATCCCCAAAATCCAGCGATTTCGCATCCTGACAGGTTGTAGTGCTATTTGCAATACAACGTCTCTTCCAATATGGTTTGAGTCTGAAGCGGCGGTCATGGCCCGATCTTCAGCACATGGTGATCAACATGAAGGACTCGCAGCTCACGACCCTGGAACAGAACCGCATCAGCTCATAGATCGTCCTGCGGGCGATTCCGCCAAGCAGCGCTCGCGCCTCCTCGATTGATTAGAGTTCCCGGTCCTGGACAACATGCTCCGGTCGAGTGTTCTCGCGTCCACTTTAGGGCCGCTTAAAGGCGCCGAGGCGTCGATTTTCTGACTGGACCGCCAAGGATTATGGCGGACGCTGCTCAATCAACTCTCAGTTGCTCTGCGTGCCGTGCCGCATTTCTGCCGTACGCGAAAAAATGCTGTCTCGTAAGTTATTGTTCGTGGTGGGCGCGACAGGGATCGAACCTGTGACCCCTACCATGTCAAGGTAGTGCTCTACCGCTGAGCTACGCGCCCGGAAAGGCGCGGAATGGTAATTTATTCGGGGGCCCGGGTCCACCTGATGGAGTTAACACACATGGTTCGCAATCACCGTCCTTCGTTCCTCAGCCTGCCCGGGTTGCTCGGCCTGCTGTGGGCAACATGCATGCCTGCAGCGCAAGCCGCTGACCTCGCCTCCGATATCGCGGCCGACTACCCACGCCTGGAAGCGCTGTTCCTTCACTTCCACGCCAATCCGGAACTATCGATGCAGGAGTTCAAGACGTCCGACCGCATCGCCGCCGAACTGACGGCCGAAGGCTACGAAGTCACCCGCGGCATCGCCGGCACCGGCCTGGTCGGCATCCTGCGCAATGGCGAGGGCCCGGTCGTGATGATCCGCGCGGACATGGACGGCCTCCCGGTGCAGGAGAAGACAGGCCTCGCCTACGCATCCCGCGCCCGTCAGGTGAACCGCGACGGCGTCGACATGCCGGTGATGCACGCCTGCGGCCATGA
>JANLWE010000059.1:0-6287 GCA_031364365.1 Gammaproteobacteria bacterium
CCGGTCGACAACGTGTATGCGTCGCCGGTGCTGCTCGGCGAGGTCTCGAAGCAGAGGTACGTCAAGATGATCGTGGTTTCGACGGAGGTCGGCGGCGTGTTTCGGGGGAGGGCGCTCGCGCGCCGGCTCGACAACGCCGACCTCGCGATCATCGACAAGCGGCGGCAGCGCGCGAACGAGTCGCAGGTGATGAACATCATCGGCGACGTGCGCGGCCGGTCCTGCGTGCTGGTGGACGACCTGGTCGACACCGCGGGCACGCTCTGCCAGGCCGCGAGCGCATTGAAGGATGAAGGTGCCGAGCGCGTGATCGCCTACATCACGCACCCGGTGCTGTCAGGCAAGGCGGTGGAGAAGATCTCCACCTCGGCGCTCGACGAGCTCGTCGTGACGGACACGATTCCGCTCGGTGAGGCTGCGAGGAATTGCAAACGCATCCGCGTCCTCTCGGTCGCGGAATTGCTGGCAGAGACGATGCGACGGATCCGGGACGAGGAATCCGTCAGCTCGCTCTACGTGGATTAGAACTGGAGTAGTTGTCATGAAGATTTCATTTGAACTGAACGCCGAGTTCCGGGACGACCAGGGCAAGGGTGCGAGCCGCCGCCTGCGTCAGCTCGGGAAAGTCCCGGCGATCCTCTACGGCGGGCGGCGCGATGCGCGCGCCCTGCTGCTCGACCACACGCGACTTGCGCAGCTGATGGACAACGAGCGTTTCTACTCGACCATCGTCGCGCTGAAAGTCGGAAGCCAGAGCCAGGCTGCCGTGCTCAAGGACGTGCAGCGCCATCCGTACAAGAACCAGATCATGCACATCGACTTCCAGCGCGTGCTGGAGGACGAGAAAATCCGCATGCAGATTCCGCTGCACTTCAAGGGCGGCGCCGAGTCCAAGGGCGTCAAGGAACAGGGCGGAGTGCTCTCGCACGTACGCAACGACGTCGAAGTGACCTGCCTGCCGAAGGACCTGCCGGAATTCGTTGAAGTCGACGTCTCCGGACTCGAGATCAACCAGGTCTTCAAGCTGTCCGGACTCAAGCTGCCCGCGGGCGTCGAACTCGTGGATCTGCTCGCCGGCCGCGACGGGCCGGTTGCCTCCATCCACATGCCGCGCGTCGAAGAGGAGGAAACTCCGGTCGTCGACGAGGCAGCCGCTGCCGCAGCGGTCGCCGGTGCTGCGGCAGCACCCGCCGCCGGAGCGCCGGGCGCACCGGGCGCAGCGCCCGCAGGGGCCGCGCCGGGTGGGGCACCCGGTGCCGCAGTCGCTGGCGACGCGAAGGGCGCCGCGAAGGGTGCTTCCGGTGGCAAGGACGCCAAGAAGGGCGACGGCAAGAAGTAAGGTGTGGCGGGACTTCCACTGCAACTGGTCGTCGGCCTCGGCAATCCGGGCGTCGAACACGAGGACACGCGCCACAACGCGGGTTTCTGGTTCATCGACGAGTTGGCGAACCGTCACGACGGCCGCCTGAAGCCGGAACGCCGTTACAACGCCGAAGCCGGGCGCATCTCGATCGCGGAGGTGCCGCTGTGGCTGCTGAAGCCGATGGGCTTCATGAACCGCAGCGGCCAGTCGGTGCGCGCGTTCTGCGACTACCTGCAACTGCCGTCGGAGCAGGTACTCGTCGTGCATGACGAGCTCGACCTGCCGGCCGGCGTCGCCCGCCTCAAGCGCGGCGGCGGCGCAGGCGGCCACAACGGCATGAGGGACGTCATCGCGCATCTCGGCGAGGACTTCTGGAGGCTGCGGATCGGCATCGGCCACCCGGGACATCGCGACCAGGTGATCGACTACGTGCTCGAACGCGCAAGCGCCGTTGACCAGCGGCTGACGCGCGAGGCGATCGAGCTCGCAATCGCGGAATTTCCGCGTCTCCTCACCGAAGGCGCGGAGAAGATGATGAACCGACTGCACACGTCACCGCCCGAAGCGACCGCCTGATGGGCATCCGCTGCGGTATCGTCGGGCTGCCGAACGTCGGCAAGTCGACCCTGTTCAATGCCCTGACCCGCGCTGGCATCGCCGCGGAGAACTATCCGTTCTGCACGATCGACCCCAACATCGGGATCGTGCCGGTGCCCGATCCGCGGCTGGCGGCGCTTGCCGCCATTGCGAAGCCCGAAAAGATCGTGCCGACGACCGTCGAGTTCGTCGATATCGCGGGCCTCGTCGCCGGCGCTTCGCAGGGCGAGGGCCTCGGCAACAAATTCCTGGCGCACATCCGGGAAGTGGATGCGATCGCGCACGTCGTGCGCTGCTTCGAGGACCCGGACGTCGTGCACGTCTCCGGGCGCGTCGATCCGGCCTCGGACGTCGCCATCATCAATACGGAGCTTGCACTCGCGGACCTCGAGACCGTGGACCGGGCGCGCCAGCGCGCCGACAAGGCGGCGAAGGCCATGGACAAGGACGCGATGCGGTGGCGCGATTCGCTCGAGCGGATCCGCACGCAGCTCGACCAGGGCGGTCCCGTGCGCGCGATGGTGCTCGACGGATTCGAGCGCGAACACTTGCGCGAGCTCTCGCTGCTGACGGCGAAGCCCGTAATGTATGTCGCGAACGTGGACGAGGGCGGCTTCGCCGACAATCCGCGTCTCGACGCGCTCACGCGCCTCGCGGCGGCCGAGGGATCGGAAGTCGTCGCAGTCTGCGCCGCGATCGAGGCCGAGATCTCCGAGCTCGAAGAAAGCGATCGCGCGGCATTCCTTTCCGATCTTGGCCTCGCCGAGCCCGGTCTCGACCGCATCATCCGCGCCGGCTACCGGCTGCTCGGCCTGCTGACGTTCTTCACCGCGGGACCGAAGGAAGTGCGCGCCTGGACCGTGCGAGTGGGTGCGACTGCGCCGCAGGCCGCAGGCGCGATCCACACCGATTTCGAGCGCGGTTTCATCCGCGCCGAGACGATCGCCTACGACGACTACATCATCCACAAGGGCGAGAACGGCGCGCGCGAGGCGGGAAGACTGCGGCTCGAGGGCAAGGAATACGTCATGCAGGAAGGCGACGTCATGCACTTCCGCTTCAACGTCTGAAGGTAAGCTAGCAGCCCATGGCCACCATTGGAAAGCTGCCGCAGTTTCATATCGTCGGCTTCACGGGTCACCGGAACCTCACTGATCCGGCCGGCGCGGCCAGGACAATTCGTGTCGCTCTGGAATTCCTGCGCAAGGAGGTAGCGGGCGAGTGGATTGCACTGTCCTCGATCGCCGGTGGCGGTGACCAACTGTTCGTGCAGCAGGCGCGAGCCGTTGGCTTGTCCTGGCATGCGATCCTGCCGCTGTCGCGCGCGGAATTTGCCAAGGACTTCACACCTGCTGACTGGTCAGCCGTGGAAGAGACGCTGGCCACTGCGGATCATCTGCGCATCGTCAGCGAGAACGACGACCGGAAAGACGGCTACCTCGACTGCGGCATCGAGACGGTCAATGGCGCGGACGTGCTGCTCGCTGTCTGGGACGGCGAGCCCGCGCGGGGCAGGGGCGGCACCGCCGACGTCGTGGAATATGCCAGGTCGATCGGCAAGCCGGTCATGATCATCGACGCGGTCACTCATGAGGTGCGCAAGGAGAACTGGAGCAAGCTCGAGCCTGATGACGCTGTCCTTGCCGATTTGAACGGACTGTCGGAAGCCACAAGCGCCTGGTCGGAAAATCCCTTCAAGGCGCCGGACGCCGTTTTCCTGTTCCAGCAGAAGTGCGACTACCACGCCAGTCATGGCGCACCGCAATTCCGGCGCCTGATCGTCTCTACGGTCGTGGCGCATGTCGCTGCCTCGATAATCGGTGCGACGGTCGTGGGCTATGGCCTGCACCTGCTCGCCCTCCCATGGCTCGAACTGTCGTGCATCACCTTCGCCCTGGGAGCGGCACTGGTGCTGCGCCGAAAGATGCACTCGCACCACAGCTGGGTGCGCTGCCGGCTCGCCGCGGAGTTCTGCCGCTCGGCACTGGCCACCTGGGGCCTGCCGCGAGCCGCGCCGCTGTTGCAGGACCTGGACGTTGCGGGTGCACACGGCCTGACACGCTCGCTGTACATTCTGCATACGCGCTCGTCCGCGACGCGACCCGTGCCGATCGAGGAATTCAAGCGCATCTATCTTGCAAAGAGAATCGACGACCAGCTTGCCTATTACGACAGGCAGGTGAATCGTGCGCTGCCGCCCTACAAGCGGCTGGCGGCAAGTTTCACGATCGCCACGGTCCTCGCCCTGGCGAGCACGGCGTTTTACGCGATCAGCCTCACGCTGCACCTGGAGTTACCGGAATGGGTCCGCGGGACAACGTACGTGTTCCTGCCGATTTCACTGCCGGCACTGGCGGCCGCGGCCATCTCGATCATTTCGATCAACGACCTGCAGCGCCGGGTGGCGCGTTTCAGGGATATGCGGAACCTGCTCGCGACCAGTCGCGCGCAGGTGTCCTCCTGCCGGACCTGGAACAGCCTCGAGCAGGTCGTGCTCAAGACCGAGCGCGCGCTTCTGCAGGAGGTCATCGAGTGGCATTCGATCAGGAGCTTCAGCGCGTCTCATTGAAGCGCAGGCGATGAATACACCGTTCAAGTACCGCGCCTTCATCAGCTACAGCCTGCTGTCTCTAGTGGCGATGCTGGCCCTATTTGGTTGCACCAGCCTGTCGCAGCAGGATCCGTTGCAGGTTACGGTCGCGGGCATCGAACCGTTGGAGGGCGAAGGACTTGAAATGCGCATGTTGGTGAGGCTTCGAGTCCAGAATCCAAACGACACACCGGTCGACTACAACGGTGCCTACGTCAAACTCGACGTACAGGACCGGACCTTCGCCACCGGCGTCAGCAATGCAACTGGCAGCGTGCCGCGCTTCGGCGAATCCATCATCGGCGTGCCAGTCACCGTATCGGTATTGCGCATCGTGCGGCAGGTCATGGGCGTCATGGGCGGCGAGCCCGTCGACCAGATCCAGTATTCAATGAGCGGCAAGCTGAACCGCAGCGCATACGGTTCCCTGCGATTCAAGGCAGAGGGCGAGTTCAGGCTGCCCGACAGAGAAAGCAGCCATAATCCGGATCCTTGACAGCTACTGGCACGCTCCCGACAATTCCGCCTCCCCGAGGGTACCTTCCCATCGCGTGGCTAGGTAGCTCAGCTGGTTAGAGCACGGGATTCATAACCCCGGGGTCGAGAGTTCGATTCTCTCCCTAGCCACCATTTCCGAGTCCAGCCCCGCCGGGTCGGAATTGATCAAGCGGCACGACTTCATGCACCGTATCCTTCGAGACGCGCCATGGATACGCACTTCAAGTACCGCGCCTTCATCAGCTACAGCCATGCCGACGAACAGTGGGCGACGTGGCTGCACAAGGCGCTCGAGACCTACCGCGTGCCGAAGCACATCGTCGGTCGGGAAACGGAATTCGGCCCGGTGCCGGAGCGCTTCGCGCCTGTCTTCCGCGATCGCGACGAACTCGCCACCGCGACGAGCCTCGGCGACACACTGACACGCGCGCTGGAGCAGTCGGCATACCAGATCGTGATCTGCTCGCCCAAGGCGGCGAACTCGAAGTGGGTCAACGAGGAAATCCTCACCTACAAGCGTCTCGGCCGCGAGCACCGCATTTTCGCGCTGATCGTCGGCGGCGAGCCCGGTTCCTCAGCCAGCCCCGCGACGGCCGACCAGGAGTGCTTCCCGAACGCGCTGATCTACAAGATGGGCGCAGACGGGCAGCTGACGACGGAGAAGAGCGAACCGATCGCCGCCGACGCGCGCCAGGGCAAGGACAGCAAGATCGACGTCAAGCTCAAGCTGCTCGCGGGCATGCTCGGCGTCGGCCTCGACGAGCTGAAGCGGCGCGAGGCGCGCCGGCGCCAGCGGCGCATGATGTGGCTGGTTTCTGCATCGCTGGCGGGCATGGCCATCACGTCCGTTCTGGCCGGTGCCGCCTGGCTCGCTCGCAATGAGGCGCAGCGCGAGCGTGCCCGTGCGGAGACCGAAGCCGAGACTGCCCGGCAGACCACGAATTTCCTGATCGGCCTGTTCGCGGTCTCCGACCCGAACGAGGCGCTCGGTAACTCCATCACCGCACGCGAGATCCTCGACAAGGGCTCGCAGCGCATCAAGTCGGAACTGGTCACGCAGCCGGCGATCCAGGCCACGCTGATGGAGACCATGGGGACGGTGTACACGAGTCTTGCGCTCTACCCGCCGGCCGCGTCGCTGCTCGACAGCGCATTGCAGAAGCGCCTGGAGCTCTACGGCGCGGACAGTTTAGAGGTGGCGCAATCGGCCGAAAAGCTCGGCGGGGTGCTGACGCTGAC
>JANLWE010000011.1:0-44821 GCA_031364365.1 Gammaproteobacteria bacterium
CCAACTCTTCGTTCAATAGGTCGAAGAGTCTGCGCAGGTCCCTCCCGGTCAGGAGCGGCATGTCAGACCTGCGCCCCGACGCTGGCGTCAATGAAGATATTGCGGCGCCTGAACGGTGGCGACGAGTGCGTCAGCAAGTGCAGGCGCAGGCTCTCAAGATCGGTGCCGAATGACGGCTCAGTGAGCGGCGGAATCGCAACCGTCCAGGCCGGTGGCGCGATGCCGCGTTGCGCGCAGGCGGACTCCACCATCGCCGCAATGTAATTTGCCAGGTCGCCGTCTGGCCAGGAGCCGGCGGTAATGCCACGGCATCGCGGAGTTCCCCAGCACCGAGCGCGGACAGAAAGGAGTTCAGTTCAGCCAGGCCAAAGCGCGCGCCGGCCGGCTCCGTGCAGGCGCCGGTCAGCGCACGGAATCTCTGCTCCGCGACAGGTAACAGGCGCTTTAGCACAAAGGCGGACACCCCCTGGCCGGCCCTCCGGGCGGCGCGCTGGATCGCCGCCTTCTCGGCCGGAGAGACCCGGATCTGCAGCTGGGCGGTCTTGGGCCTGGTGCTCATGGGACAAGGCTAGGGCCAGGCTAGCTAATGTGTCAATACATGTGTATTGACACTGTGAGACGCGACTTGTGCGATGTAAGCCGGCGCGACAGGACTGCCATTGCCTGGACAGGACTGGCGAGCTACTTTTGTAACTCAGAATGGATGAAGGAGATCTGGCGATGGCAGCGACCACGACCATACGTAAGCCCCCCAAGTTGCGGGCACGGCTCAGATCCCTGGCCAAACAAACCGGTCGTTCGGCGCATGGCCTGATTGTCGAAGCAGTGGAGCGGCACGCCGCCTACGAATAGCAGTTACGCAGCCTCATCAAGGAGGCGCTCGCTGCCGATGACGACATCGAGAAGACGGGCGAAGTCTATCGCGCCGAGGACGTGCACGCCTGGATGCAGAGGCTGGCGCTTGGGGAGTCCGTTGCGCGGCCGAAGCCTTGGCGAAAGTAGTCTATTCGGCGCGTTCCCTGGATCACATCGAACGGGCGTTTCAATTCCTGAGAGACAAGAATCCGGACGTTGCGCAGGACGCCGTGACGGCGATTCAGTCAGCGGTTGATAACCTGGCCGCACACCCGCTCGTGGGTCACCGCGTGGAGGGCGAACTGCGTGAACTGATCATTTCTTACGGGCAGACGGGTTACGTCGCCTTTTACCGCTTTGTAGTTTCGCGAAAAGAGGTACGAATCCTGCCATCCGTCATCAAAGGGAATTGGGATTCCTGCCGTAGCAAGTCCTACGCCAGCAGATTCAGAAACAGCGTGATGATCAGCGCATTCGTGAAGTCGATGAAGAACGCGCCGACGATCGGCGCCACCAGAAACGCCCGCGGCGCCGGCCCGTAACGCTCAACCAGCGCACGCATGACGGCCATGGCGTTTGCGGTCGTGCCCAGCATGAAGCCGATGAAGCCGCCGCTCATCACGGCCGCTTCGTAGTTCTTCCCCATCATGCGAAACACCAGCCCCGCGGCCGCGAGTGCCGCAACCACGATCTGCACGAGCAGAATGACGACCAGCGGCAGCACCAGCCCCGAGAGTTCCCAGAGCTTGAGTGTCATCAGGGCCATGACCAGGAATAGCGTCAGCGTGACGATGCCGAAGGCATTGATGAAGCGAAGCGAGAGGCCGAACCAGCCGGTCGCATCATCGACGTTGCGGATGACGGCGGCAACCAGCATCGAACCGATATAGGCAGGGAGCGTCATGCCGAGTGCCGCGAATCCCTTGCTGACCCAATGGCCGATCCACATCGCGATCAGGATCGCGACCAGGTTCTTGACGATCGGCCAGGCATCGTCGTCGTCGGTCGATGCCGTAAGCGTGGGATCCGGGTCGGCGTCGGCGAGCGACACGCTGGACTCCGCCGCCTTCGCGCCGCGCGGGGTCTTAAGCTTCCCGCGCTCGATCAGGATCGTGCTCACCGGCCCGCCGATCAGGCCGCCGCCGACGATTCCGCCGATCGCGACTGCGATCGCGATGGGCGCCGCGCCGACGACACCCGCCTGCTCGAAGAGCGGGGCGAATGCGAGCCCGGTCGCCGGGCCACCCGTGAGCGTCACGGATCCCGCCAGCACGCCGAAGAGCGGATGCAGCCCGAATCCAAGGGCAATCAGGATGCCGACGACGTTCTGGACGATCGCAAACACGGTCGCGAGCAGGAAGAACCGGAGGACCTGTGGCCCGCCGATCTTCAGCAGCGACAGGCTCGCGCCGAATCCGATGGTCGTGAAGAACGCGATCATCAGCGGGCTTTGCAGGGTCGTATCGAATTTGACGAGCGTCAGGCCCTGGCCGTGGGCGATGAGAATTGCGACCGACACGAGCAATCCGCCGAGTACCGGCGCCGGCAGGTTGTATCGATCGAGGATCGGAATGAAGCGGCGGAGCCAATGCCCGCCGAGGAGGGCAACGCCGGCGAAGGCGAGCGTATGGACCAGGTCTAGTTCAAACAACGGCTTGCCTCCCTCTTCGGATCCTGCATTCTGAACGCCCCGGGTGCCGGCGTCATTATTGAAATGTGCGCGTCACGCAGTTGAGTCGAGTGGAGTGCCGCCACGAGTTAAGATCGAGACACGACGATCGGCAAGCCGTATTGTGCGAAAGGGGCGACGATGGCTGCAATTATCCTGCACGAATCAACATTGCGCGAATGTGTGGGCATCGATCGACCATCCTTGGATTGCGTCGCCGAATCGTTTGGTTGGCTGCACGATGGACGCGCGATGGTGCCGCCGGTTGCACACATTGAAGCGGCGGATCGGCAGGGCGAGATCGACATCAAGACCGCCTACGTTCGTGGCGTCGACCGGTTTGCGGTCAAGATCGCTTCCGGTTTTCCGGGAAATGCCGCGCGCGGATTGCCAACTGGAAGCGGGATGATGGTGGTCTTCTCATCGGAAACCGGCTTCTGCGAAGCCGTATTGCTGGACAATGGATTCTTGACCGATTTACGAACCGGGCTGGCTGGTGCGGTTGCGGCGGACCTGCTCGCGCCGAAGGCCATCGGTACCGTCGGAATCCTGGGTTGTGGCGTACAGGCTCGATATCAGCTTCTTTGCCTTGCACTTGTTCGAAAAATCGGTCGAGTCATGGTCTGGGGACGATCGCCGAACCAAGTATCACGGTACGTTGAAGAGATGCACACGCATCATGGCTACGAGATTGAGACGGCCGAATCGGCGGAAGATCTCGTGCGTCAATCTGCGTTGCTCATCACGGTCACCGCGAGTCGTAGTCCGATCGTGCGGGCGGATTGGATGCGACCCGGCCTGCACATCACGGCCGCTGGAGCGGATTTCCCAGGCAAGCAGGAGCTCGAGTCGACAGTACTGGAAAGGGCCGACCGCCTGTTCTGCGATCGGCTCGATCAGTGCCGGCGCTTGGGTGAACTGCAGCATTGGAAAAGCGACCGTCCACCAAAGGCAGTGGAACTGGGTTCTGTCATCCGTGGCGCGGCGCCGGGACGTGAGAACGACTCGGAAATTACGGTCTGCGACCTCACCGGTGTCGGGGTCCAGGATACGGCCATTGCTGATCGCGCATGTGCAGTGGCACGGACGAAATTTCCGGAGCTGTTCGCCGACTAGCGGTTCGTTAGTCGATCAGGACCGACCCTTGGGCGATGAGAACGCTTGATCCGGCGATTCCGGCACCGAGGAGCCAGAGATGTCACGCGGGCATTACCGGATGAGTTCATCGAGTGTCTTCAGCATTCGTCCGACCTCCGCAATCGACGTGTAGTGCACGAATGAAATCCGCACGGCCCCGTCGTCCACGTCGATGCCGAGCGACTTGATCAGGCGATAGGCGTAAAAATTCCCAACGCCCACGCCGAGCTTGGCGGCCGCGAGTTTTTCCGCGATTTCTGCGGAGCTTCGGCCTTCGACCGTGAATGCGACCGTCGGTGCGCGCTCAGTCGCGCGGGTGCGGCCGATCAGCCGCACTTTCGGATGCTTCGCGAGAAAGTCAAGCAGCGGCTGCAGCAGTTCAATTTCGTGTTTCCTGAACAGTTCGCGCACTGCCGTCGCGCGAGCGACGACCGGCTTGCCTTTCAGTCCGTGCCAGTCGGCCACCGCATCCATGTAGTCCATGATGCCGTTGACTGCGGCGATCTGCGCGTGATCGGATCCGGCCGGGGTGAAGCGGGCGCCGGGCTTGGCGTCGTTGAAGAAATGACCCTGGTTCGGGAGCGCCGCATTGATTTCGCGCCGCAGGAACATCGCCCCGAGATGCGGGCCGTACACCTTGTATAGGGAGAAGAAGTAGGCGTCCGCGCCCAGTGCCTCGATATCCGGCATGCCATGGGGGCAGAGGGCGACCCCGTCGACGAAAGCCCAGGCCCCGGCCTTGTGGACGAGATCTGTGAATTCCCGGACCGGGTTGATGCTGCCGACCACGTTCGAGCAATGCGTGAACGCGACGAGTTTCGTCCGGGGGCTGAGGAGTGCTTCGAGGTCCCTGCGGTTCAGGTCCGCGGTCTTCGGATCGATTTTCCACTCGCGCACGACGATGCCGTCGTCCGCGAGCCGGCTCCAGGCGCCGACATTGGCCTCGTGATCCTGGTTGGTGACGATGACTTCGTCGCCCGGCTTCAGGAATTTTCGCAGCGCCTGCGCGAGGACGTAAGTGTTCTGCGAAGTAGACGGTCCGAAATGCATTTCGTCGTTACCGACATTGAGCCAGGCCGCCATGCGTTCCTTGGCCGCATCCATCTGCTCGCCCGCCTTCCTTGACGGGGCGAACACGTAGTAGGGCTGAACCTTGGTCTCCCGGTAGTAGCGGCTGAGCCAGTCGATCGTCTGGCCGCAGGCGTAGGAACCGCCGGCGTTCTCGAAATGCGCGAAACCCTCGAGTGACGGTTCCCGGAAGGCCGGAAACTGCGCCCGCACGAAATCCAGGTCGAGATCCATGAGCTATTCCCCCTTTGCGACGCCATAGGATAATCGTTAGCCCGGTGGGCGGAAGGGCTGATTCCGGTGGACAAGGCGGCGTAGACTAACGGCTTGTCAGGGCATCAAAGAACGGGGCCAGCGGGCCCCGTTTTTTGATGCTTGTTATGGAGACGCCGCATGTCAATGGTTTTCGCGCGCAGTCGAATCATCCGCTTCCTGGCGTTTGGTCTTCTGATCGGTTGCACCGGCGCGGTCGCCCAGGAAACGGCGCCAGCGTTGCAAAGCGAGACCCCCACTGCGTTCACGCCGAAGCGGGACGAGTTCGACTACGTCAAGCGCGAGGAGATGATTCCGATGCGCGACGGCGTGAAGCTCAAGACATTTATCCTCGTGCCGAAGGGCGCGAAGCAGGCGCCGATGCTGCTGACGCGCACGCCCTACAACGCTTCCCAGCGCATCGCGCGTTTCCAGAGTTCCCGGCTCGCGTCAGTCGTGCCGCAGATGAACGACACCTCGGCCGCGGCCGGCTATATCATCGCGTACCAGGACGTACGCGGAAAATACGGTTCGGAGGGCGATTACGTCATGACGCGGCCGCTGCGTGGCCCGCTTAATCCGACCGACACCGATCACGCGACCGACTGTTACGACACGATCGAGTGGCTCATCAAGCACGTGCCCGAAAGCAATGGACGCGTCGGCACCATCGGCGGCTCCTATGAGGGTTTTACGACCGTGATGTCCACGGTGCGGCCGCACCCGGCGCTCAAGGTCGCCGTGCCTTTTGCTCCGATGGTGGACGGCTGGATGGGCGACGACTGGTTCCACAACGGCGCATTCCGCCAGGACGGGGCGCTCGAATACACCTACGATCAGGAAGCGACGCGCAAGAACGAAGAGAAGTGGTGGAGCGGCACCTACGATACCTATGAGCTGCATCTGAGGGCGGGATCGGCAGGCGATCTCGCAGCATCGCGCGGACTCGATCAGCTCGAGTTCTGGCGGGCGCTCGCCGCGCACCCGAGTTACGACGCGTACTGGCAGGGACAGGCGGTCGACAAGCTGCTCGCGAAAGAGCCACTCACCGTGCCGATGATGATCGTGGGCGGTCTGTTTGATCAGGAAGACATCTACGGCGCGCCCGCGCTGTACAAGGCGCTGGCCCCCAGGGATCCCGACGGAAAGTTGGTCCATCTCGTGCTCGGTCCCTGGAACCACGGCCAGGGAAGGCGTGAAGGCCGCGGCATCGCCATGGTGCAGTTCGAAGGCGACACGGCGGGCTGGTTTCGCCGGACGGTGATGCAGCCTTTCCTCGACTATTACCTCAAGGACACGCCGAAGCCCGACACGCCGCGGGTGCTGGCGTATGAAACCGGCGCCGATCAGTGGCACCGGTACGATCACTGGCCGCGCTCCTGCGCGGAAGGCTGCAGCCAGAAAGCTCGCAATCTCTATTTGCTGGCAGACGGAAAACTCGGCTTCAATGCCCCGGCCGCTGCGCGCGCGGCCTTTGACGAGTATGTCTCCGACCCCGCGAAGCCCGTACCGTACCGGTTGCGCCCGACAATCAGCTCGAACGCTGTGGAGTCACCTGGGGCGACTGGTTGATGGACGACCAGCGCCAGGCGGCCTCCCGGCCGGACGTGCTCGTATACTCGACGGAGCCGCTAGTGAAGGCCCTGCGCGTCGCCGGCGAGCCGTACGCGAAGTTATTCGCGTCGACCAGCGGCAGCGATTCCGACTGGGTGGTCAAGATCATCGACGTCTGGCCCGACGAATATCCCAACGACCCGACGATGGGCGGTTATCAGCAGATGATCTCGGCGGATATTTTCCGCGGCCGCTATCGCGAAGATTTTTCGAATCCAAAGCCGCTGAAGCCGGATACGGTGCTGGAATACCGCATTCGCCTGCCGCAGGCGAATCACACATTCCTGCCGGGGCACCGCATCATGGTGCAGATCCAGTCGAGCTGGTTCCCGCTCTACGACCGGAATCCGCAGTCTTACGTTCCGAATATCATGTTTGTGCCGCCCGCGAGCTACATCAAGGCGACGCAGCGGATCTGGCGCACGGAGACGCAGGCGTCGGCGATCGAGCTGCCCGTCATCGAGTAAGTCGATTCAGTGCCGCCACAGCTTGCGGCTTGCGATCCGGGCGCCTTCGGCGAGCGAGGCGAGCTTCAGGTAGCAGATGTCGGGGTCAATCGGCCCGAAACCGCCGAACGTTCCGAAGCCGCAATCCGTACCTGCAATGACCCGTTCGCGGCCGACGATCTCCGCCATACGGATGATCCGCTCGGCAACCAGCTCGGGGTGTTCGACATAGTTCGTCGTCGTGCTAAGCACACCCGGCACGAGAACCTTGTCGTCCGGCACCAGCTGGCTCTTGAATACCGACCACTCGTGCGCATGGCGCGGATTGGCGGATTCGAACAAGAGTGCCTGGGGCTTCGCCTTGATCACGACGGGCAGGAGCTTTTCGAGCGGCACGTCGTGGTGGTGCGGTCCTTCGTAGTTGCCCCAGCAGATGTGCATGCGCATCCGGTCGGCGGGGAGATTCCGGAGAGCGTGGTTCAGCACTTCTACATGCCGCGCGGCCGCCTTCAGGTAGTCGTCGACGGCTGCGCTCCGATACATCGTGTGGCGGCCCATGCCGAAGTCTGGCGCGTCGATCTGAAGCAGGAATCCCGCGCCGACAATGGCTTCGTACTCCGAGCGCATCGCCTCGCCCAAGGCCTCGAGGTAGGCATCCTGTGTCCTGTAATAGTCATTTGGCTGAAACAGAGCGATGACCCCCGGCGAGGCCGCATTCAGGAACGCATCGACCGGCTTTGCCGAATCGACGGCCTGACGGAAATTCCGCAAATCGTCGTTGAGCGGCCCGGCGTCCTTCAGGCTTATTTCGCCGATGCACCGTGGACGACGGTACTTGGCCGTAGCGCCGCTGTCCGCGAGCCTCGCCATGAATCGAGGAAACTCGACGAGGTCCTGGCCCGGTTCTCGCGGCGTATCGCCGCCGAAACCCGCGAATCGGTCGGCGATGTAGGTCGCATAACTGATCTTGTTTGACTCACCGTCGCTGACGACATCGATGCCGGTTTCGACCTGTCGGCGCACGACCTCGACGACGGCCTCGGAAATGACCACCGCCGCGGCACGCGGGTCCTTGATTTCGCCCTTCTCGCGCCCGAAAAGGACGTCGGTCACGGCCTGCGAGCGCGGCAGGCTACCGACGTGCGTCGTGAGAATGCGCTCGGAGCTTCGCCTCATCGATACATATTGTTCGACGTGTGATCCCCGTCGAGCCAGCGCTTGAGTTCGGCATGCGCATCGGCCCGGCGCGTCTTGTTGATCTTCTCGACGTCCGGATGATCGAGCGTGAACTCGACGATCAAGCCGTTCGGATCGGTGGCATACACCGATCGGCAATAGCCGTGCTCCAGCACGAAGGATTGCGGTTCCTTGTAGCCGGCCGCGGCCAGGCGTTTCTCGATCCCGTCCTGCGTCTCCTTGTCCACGTGCAGCGCGATGTGGTGGAACGGCGTGAATGGCATCTTCGGCCCGAACTGCTCGGCGTCTTCCGGCTTCGCGAACTGGAAAAACGCGAGCGCACCGCCGTCGCCCAGCCCAAAGAACAGGTGGCAATACGTACGTTCAGCGCCGAACAGCATGTCCTTCTCGCACCAGGTCGCGAGCAGGGGCAGCCCGATCACGTCTTCGTAGAACTTCCGAGTTGCCTCGAGATCCCGTGACACGTAGGCGTTGTGATGGAGCCGGTTCGGTAGCTTTGCCTGGGTCGCCATTTCGATCGCCTCCGCTCAGAAGTCGTACGCGAATTCGACGCCATAGCGTAGCGGAAGTGCCCTGAACAGGAAGCCGCCAGGCGAGAATTCCTGGTTGTATTCCTTGTCGCCCAGGTTCTTGCCCCAGATCGTGGCCGACCAGCGTTCGCCCTCGAGGCCGATGCGCCCGTCCACGATGTCGATCGGATTGCGAGAGGTGACGTTGTACGGTTCCCACCAGGTACGTCCCGTATGCCGGTAATCGACGCGGAACGAAAGGTCGAGCGCGTTCCCGACCGGGACGATGTATTGCATGCCGACATTGGCGGTCTCTCGCGAGACCAGCGGAGCTTCGTTGCCGATGACCGTCGGATCCTCCATGTCCGTGATCTTGCTGTCCGTATAGCCGTAGCTCGCATAGACGTCGAATTGATCGGTCGCGTGCCAATTGAGTTCGACTTCGCCGCCCTCGAAATCGGCATCCAGGTTGCCGAGGTTCTGGGTCGAGTTGGCCGCCAGGAATACGAAGAAGTAGCCATTCGTCGACTCCGTCTGGTACAGGGCAAGTCCCAGACTCAGGCGGTTGTCCAGGAACTGGGATTTGAGGCCGATCTCGATCGTGTCGGCAACCTCGGCGTTGAACAGGTCGTTGACGCCAGCGATGCCGTTGGCGTCGGCCACGGCGCCGACGCCGGTCTGGTTGAAACCGCCGCTGCGGAAGCCGCGGCTCCACCCGCCGTAGAGCGTCGTCGTGTCCGTCGGCTCGTAGCGCAGCGTGATCTTCGGTTGCGGCTCGCTCCAGGTTTCCGACCGAACCTGGCCACTCGATCCGGGCGGCGTGCCGACTGGCAGGAAGGCTTCGGGAGTGACGGTCGTGTTCTCACGCTTGTCCTCGTCGTAACGAATCGCGGCGTCAAGCTCGACCTTGTCCGAGATCTCGAAAGTCAGGTTTGCAAACACCGCCCAGGCGTCATTGTTCTGCTCGTCGGCAAGGAAGGTCGCGCTCGGGTTGGTGCCGGTTAGCCGCGGCTCGCGGTAGATCGGGTCTACGCCATTGCCCGTGTCCACATTGTTGCCGGTGGAGATGAAGCGGTCGGTATGCACATAGTAGGCGCCCGCAATCCAGCGAACCTTGCTATCGGCGGGCGACGTGTAGCGGATTTCCTGGCTATAGCTCTCGATATCGAGGAACTGGCTCTGATTCAGGTCGGTGCCGAAGAGAGCCATGAAGATCGAATTCGCCGCCGGGCGGAAGTCGTAGGCGTCGCCTGTCAGGATCTCCTCCGTCGTGTTGTAGTGCGTCACCGACGTGAGCGTTCCCTCGCCGGCGCCGAAATCCAGCTTTAGCGACGTGTTGAACAGGTCGCGATCGTTGATGCCCGGATTGTCGAGCTGGATCGGCGACGTCACGTTATTGGCGTCCGGGGCCGTAAAGAAGGTGCTGAAAGGATTCGCTTCGTCGTCACGCGGGATGACGAAGTAAAGCGCGCGGGTCGAGAGATCGGCCATCGAGAAACGCAGGTCGCCCGTGAAGTTGTCGCTCGGCTTCCAGACGAAGCGCACGCGGGCCGAGAGGTCCTCGACCGGGTCGACCTTCTCGTTCAGGAATACGTTGTCGAGGAAGCCGTCGGTCTCGTAGTAGTTGACGGACGCGCGGAAGCCCGCCGAATCCCCGATTGGGCCACTGACGCCCAATTGCCCGCGGATCGAGTTCTCGTTGCCATAGCCGGCCTTGACGTTGGCTTCGAATTCATCGGATGGATCCTTGGTGGTGATAATGATCGCGCCTCCGATAGCGTTTCTGCCATACAAGGCGCCTTGCGGGCCCTTCAGGACCTCGATCTGCTGAATGTCGACGAGCTCCTGGTTGAACTCCGCCGGATTCGTCTCCAGCACGCCATCGACCTGGACGGCGACAGAAGGCTCGCTGTTCCGGGCCTGCGAGATGCCACGGACGACGACGAACGCGTTTCCCGCATTCTGGGTCTCGACCAACGTCATGTTCGGCACCATCTGGATGAAGTCGGTCGGTCTCTGGATCCCTGCGTCCTTGACCAGCGTTTCGGTGAAGACGTTGATCGTGACCGGCACGTCCTGGAAGGACTCGTCGCGCTTGCGCGCCGTGACGATGATCTCCTCCATTTCCGTGCCCTGGGCCATGACCGGCATCGCGACTGCGGTCGCGATGATCCAGGCCGCCAGCATGGAAATCCCCTTGCATGTGTACATTTGCGTCTCCGCGTTAAGAGTTCGATTGCATCCTGATGGGCCCGGTACCACACACCATCTCCTCGCGAAGAATGGCGGCACCGGCGACCATCGCCTTGAGCTTTCCGAAAGCAGTTTCCCGGCTGAGGTATTTCAGACCGCAATCGGGCGCGACGATGATGTCCTCGGCGCGCACGAACGGCAGCGCGCGCCGGATGCGCGCAGCAACGGTTTCCGGCGCCTCGACCTCGGGATCTCCGAGGTCGATCGCGCCGAGCATGATTTTCTTTCCGTTGAGTGACTTGAGGATCGAGCAGTCAAGATTCGGTTGGGCGGTTTCGAGCGAGATCTGCTGGCATCGACAGCCCGCGAGTTCGGGCAGGAAAGAGTACGCGGACGATCGTGTGTGGATGATCGCCGCGTAGCCGAAACAGATATGCACGGCCGTCGTGCCTTTCACCCCTTCGAGCGCGCAATTGAGCGCCTCGAGTCCGAACTGGCGCGCCTCCTCAGGCCGCGCCTGCATGTAGGGCTCGTCGATCTGGACAATGTCGGCGCCGGCCGAGAAGAGATCGCGTATCTCGGCATTGAGCGCGACGGCGTAGTCCATGGCCGCGAGATGGCGGCTGCCGCCGTAATGATCGATCTGCGCCTGCTGTGACATCGTGAACGGACCCGGCACGGTCACCTTGACCGGCTTCGTCGTATGGAGGCGCAGGAACTCGAGATCCCGCACGCCGACGGCGTGGCGCCTGCGGATCGGGCCGACGACCCGTGGCACCGGGTTCGGATGACCGCTGCGGTCGAGTGCGGTGCCCGGATTGTCGAGATCGACGCCTTCGAGCGCGTTCGCGAACAGGTTCGAATAACTTTCGCGCCGGATCTCGCCGTCGGTGACGATGTCGAGCCCTGCTTCCTCCTGCGCGCGAATTGCGACGATCGTCGCATCGTCCTGTGCTTCGACGAGATGCGGCTCCGGTATTCGCCAGAGTTCGCGCGCGCGCACGCGCGGCGGAAAGCGGCCGGCCAGCTTTTTGCGATCGATCAACCAGTCCGGTTGCGGCATGCTGCCGACGAGCGTCGTGGGGAACAGGGCAGGGATCGGGTTGGGCATCTGGGTTATCCGGCCGCCCGGCGTGCCACCGCATCCGTGGCGGCGGCCGGCCAAGCCCGATCGCGCGCCAGCGTCGCGCGAATCGCATCCCCATGTTGATTGAGCAGCGGCGCCGCTGAAACTGCGGTCGCGCGCTTGCCGTCGAACTGGAACGCCGGGCGAACCGCCTCGCGTCCACCCTCCAGCGAATCCTCGACGGGAACGACGAGCCCAAGGTGAAGGGCCTGCGGGTCATTCACGACGGCATCGATGCCGTTGATCGGGGCGAAAGGTACATCGTGCTTCGAAAGTCGCGCGACCCATTCCGCGAGAGGGCGCTTACGGAACAGGCGGTCAAGCTCCTCGCCGAGCGCCTCGTAGTTTTCGATGCGCGCGAGCCGCGCAGTGAAGCGCGGGTCGCGGTTGAAATGCTCGGCCTCAATCGCCGTCGTAAGTCCCCGCCAGAATTTCTCGAGCGACGACAGGTGAATCGCGAGCAGGCGGTCGTCGGCCGTGCGCAGGATGTAGGCCTGTGCAAGGCGCGGACGGTCGCTCGATTTCGGCACTTCACCGAGGGCGAAATACGCCGCAAAAGGCTCCACCGCGAAATGGGCCATCGCCTCGAACATCGACACCTCGACGAGCCGGCCTTGGCCCGTGCGAGAGCGCTCGAGAAGGGCGCCCAAGATTCCGAAGGCCGCGTAGATCCCGGTGATCGCGTCAGCGAGCGCGGGACCCAGGAATCGCGGCCGCTCCTTGTCCACGACGACGCTCAGGAAACCCGACAGTGCCTGCGCGACCGAGTCATAGCTCGGCCGGTCGGCATAGGGGCCGTCCGCGCCGAACCCGCTGATCGAGCAGTAGACGAGTTTCGGATTGAGGCCGCGCAGCCGCTTCGAGCCGGCGCCAAGCCGGTCCGCCGTTCCCGGCCGGAAGTTCTGGAGATAGACGTCCGCATTTGCGATCAGCTGATCGAAAACTTCGCAGTCGGCCGGCTGCTTGAGGTCACAGACGAGGCTGCGCTTGTTGCGGTTGTAGGCCTGGAAGTGCGGCGAATAGAGTCCTTTCTGGTAGCTGCGGTATGGGTCGCCCTCGGGGCTCTCAATCTTGATTACGTCGGCGCCGAGATCCGCGAGCATCATCGCGGCGCAAGGGCCCGTGATGAAGGTCCCTTGTTCGACGATGCGGACGCCACGGAGTACGGACTGGAACATCAAGCGCTCGGCACGAATCCGGCAGGCGACTTGCCATCGTAGGAGATGGAGGAGGCGCCGGAGTTCGCGAGAATGAATCCAATCGATCGCTCCTGTTCTTCGAGCAGGTGCGCGATGAGGCCGGCCGTGCGGGCGAGGATCGGAATCCCCTTGACCGCGAGGAGTGGGAAGCCTGCGTCGAGCAGCACGGCTGCAATGGCTCCGGACACGTTCATCACGAGTGGCTTGCCCGTGACTTCAGGCAGCAGTTTCTCGATGAGCCGTGCGACCTCGACGTGACGGCCTGCGCTGCCGGTCTCCACCGCGATTGCAAGGAGCCGTTCGACCCGCGGATCCGCGCGCTTGTGCAGCGGATGACCGTAGCCCGGGATCGCCTGGCGCGCATCGCGCGCCTCGGTGAGTGCCTCGTGCGTAACGATATTGATGGCGCGCGACGATTCGCGCGAGAGGATTCCGGAAATGAACCGCGCGGCCGATTCGGCAGAGCCGAGGATCACGGAGCCGCAACCGAGGATTCCCGCAGCCACCGCGCCCTGAATCGCCTCCGGCGCAGCCGCGAGCGTCATGCGGCTCGCCGCGACGCTCGGAACGAGGCCGTGTTCAGCGATTGCGACGAGCGCTGCATCGAGGACGCGACGTTGCGCGGCGGTGGGGAGGGTTCCGGTGACAAGGAGCCAGGCGTGGTCGGTGAAGGTCACCTGCCCGATGAGCTCGCGACAAAGGTTGTAGCCGCGGACGACGATTGTGTCCGCATTCGCGGCCGAGATTGCCGAGCTTCGCCCGGACTGTGAACCGATTTTCATGTCACCCAGCCCCCGTCGTCGCCTCAATTTCGTATATCGAAAAGAGATTCGACTAACGAACATGCTGAACGCGGGGGCCGCTCGCCGTCAAGTGCATGGCGGCATCGCTTTTGCTTCTTCGCATATCGAAATACACTGGGGTCCATGCCACGCCGCCAGTCACCAGCGCGCAGGGAAGCCATGGGCGGGCTCGCGAAAGGGCTCCAGGTGATCCGTGCCTTCACCCGCGACCATTCGGCGCTGACCCTATCCGAGGTCGCCGGCATCGCGCGCATGCCCGCGGCGACCGCGCGCCGCTGCTTGCTGACGCTCGAGGAGCTCGGTTATGTGACGCGGCGGGGGAGGCAGTTCCTGCTGAGGCCGAAGGTGCTCGAACTCGGCGCCGCCTATCTCGAATCGATGGATATCGAGCACCTGACGAAGACGCATCTCGAGGAACTCGCGCGGCTAACCGGCGATTCGGCGGCGCTTTCCGTGCTCGACGGCAACAACATCGTTTACGTGGCGCGCACCTCGGTGCGGACGCTGATGCGCCTCGAAGCGCATGTCGGCAGCCGTTTTCCGGCCCACGTGACGTCGATGGGGCGGGTGCTCCTCGCCGGGCTCGCGCCGGAGCGCCTCGAAACCTATTTCCGCACGCAGCAGTTCGTCGCACTGACCGACTCCACGGTGACGGACCCGCGAAAGGTCCGCCAGCTGATCGACGAATGCCGCAAGTCAGGGTATTCGGCGGTCGAGGACGAGCTGGCCTACGGCGTGGTCGCGGTCGCGGTGCCGGTGCTCGACCAGGCCGGCCGCGTGGTCGCATCGCTCAACAGCTCGAGCCACTCGCGGCGCATCACCAAGATCAAGCTGGTGCGCGAGCGTCTCGCGATGTTGAAGCAGGCCAGCCTGGAGATTTCCGCCGAGCTCTTGCGCGTTCCGGGCCTCGCACTCAGCGCCCTGGTGTGAGGACGCGCCAAGCTGTGCTTGACGCCCACTCCCAGCACTCGTAGCCTGTTTGCGAACTTTTTTTCGATATTCGAAATGGCATGCAGGCGCGCGACGACTATTTCCTGTCCGGTGAAGTCCGGCTGCGTTTTCGCGACGAGGGCGAAGGCATGCCGGTCGTCTTCATCCACGGCTGGACCGTCGATCTCGATGTCTGGAATCCGCAGGCGGAAACTCTCGGCCTCTCCATGCGTGTCATCCGGCTCGATCGGCGCGGATTCGGCCATTCCCAGGGAACGCCTTCACTTGCCGGCGATTGCGACGACCTGCGCGCGCTCCTCGATCGGCTCGGCATCACACGCGCCTCGCTGGTCGGTGCGTCGCAGGGCGCGCGCGTCGCGCTTGCATTCGCGCTGCAATTTCCCGAACGAGTCGCAGGCCTGGTGCTCGACGGTCCGCCGGATGCGGTCGCAGTGCCGGTTGTCGCGGGCGACGGGGATTTCTCCGTCGACGAGTTCAGGCGGCTCGCGCGGGAAAACGGAGTCGACGCATTCCGTCGTGTCTGGCAGGCGCACCCGCTGATGAGACTCCATTCGACCGATGCCAGATCGCAGGCCCTGCTGGAATCCATGCTCATGCGTTATCCGGCTAGGGATCTTCTCGAGCCTGGCCCAACGCCGTCGCAGTCGGCCGCAACGTCGGAGCTCGAGCGGTTTCGCACGCCGGTCCTCGTCGTCAACGGGCAATTCGACACGCGCGCCCGGCTTCGAGCCGGAGAGCGGCTCAGGCAGAGTTTCCCGGTCGCCGAGCGCGTCGTGATTCCGGACGCCGGGCATCTGCCGAATCTCGATAATCCGGTCGCCTACAACGAGGCGATCCAGAAATTCCTGCGACGTCAGTCGCGAGTCGCAGCCTGAAGGCGGGAAATACCGATGGCCAACATTCTGATTCTCTATTACAGCAGCTGGGGCCACGTGGAAAAGATGGCGTACGCGCAAGCCGAAGGCGTCGCGAAAGTCGAGGGCTCGAAGGTGGACGTCAAGCGCGTCGCGGAGCTCGTTCCGCCCGAGGTCGCAAAGCAGTGGGGCTTCAAGCTCGACCAGGCGGCGCCCATTGCGGAGCCCACTGAGCTCGGGAACTACGATGGAATCCTGTTCGGCACACCGACCCGGTTCGGCAACATGTGCGCGCAGATGCGCAATTTCCTGGACCAGACTGGTCCCCTGTGGGCGCAGAATTTGCTCCTAGGCAAGGTCGCGAGCGTATTCACCTGTACCCAGAGCCAGCACGGCGGGCAGGAGACCACGATCACGTCTTTCCATACGACGCTGCTGCATCACGGCATGATCATCGTGGGTCTCCCATACACAGCCCCTGGAATTACGACCATGCGCGAGGTGACGGGCGGCTCGCCATACGGCGCGAGCAGCATCACGGGCGCGGGCGACGAGTCACGCATGCCGACTGACCTCGAGCTGGGGATGTGCCGATTCCAGGGCGAACACGTGGCCCGGATCACCAAGGATCTCGTCGCCGGACGAGCGGCTGCCAGGCCATGAGCATCGAGCCGATCGCGACCGCCGAGGCGGCCTCCGACCAGCAGGCGACGCCTTTCCGTTTCTACGATAATCGCCAGAAGTACCTGGCGTTCGTGAATACCTGCAACGAGAAATCGGCGGTCGCGCAGCGGGCCGCGATCGAACTCAAGCATATTCGTCCGACTCCTCCCGCGCTTCGCATCTTCGATGCCGGCATGGGCGATGCCACTGTCCTGTCGCGCATCATGCGGCACGCGCATAGCCAGGGACCGACCGTGCCGATCATGGTCGTCGCCAAGGAAATCAGCCTCGAGGACGTGCGGCTCGGTCTCGAGAAGATGCCAGATCGATTCCTCGAGCACCCCGCGACCGTGCTCGTGATCACGAACATGAATTACTCGGAAGCGCCGCGGTTGATGCCGCGCGACATCCGCTCGGCCGCGGCCCTGAACTGGCATGAGGTCCGGCTGAAAGGCCAGACCTCGCACGAGTATGCCGAGCAGATCGAGGAACTCGCGACGACGCTCGCCTTCGGCTGGCAGACGAAGCCGAGCCCGAAATCCGGGAATCCCGTTTACGTGCGCCCTTCGGTGCTCGTCGTCTATCGAGAAGACCACAAGTTCCTGCTCGATCGCGTGATTCCGAAACCCGGCCAGACGTTCGAATCCTACGACCTCATCGTCGCCTCGCAGCCCTGGCGCGCGCGAATGTCCGCCAAGTACAAGGCGGAGCGGGTGCTTGGACCGTTGGCGCGCAGCCTCGCCCCCAATGGGCGGCTGCTGGTCATCCAGTCCTACGGGCACGATCCGGCGCTCGAGATCATCCAGAAGCTGTGGCCCGACGAGAATCCGTTCCAGGTGGATCGCCGCCAGCTGCTCGCGGCCCTGAAGGCGGAACTCGGCCGCGAGGCGAGCGAGTTTTCGCTGACGGCGCCTACGGACGACAAGGCGATATTCCGCTACGAGATGCACACGCTGCCGAACGAGATCGGCGACCGCATTGGCACCTCGACGCTGTTCGCAGCCTGGAATGCGGCAATCTACGTCAACCAGGTCGAGGATGAGCGGCTGGACGAGGTCGTGACGAATGGCGCGTATCTCGAGGCCACGCAGGCGATCCTGCAGAAGCACGGCGGCCTCTGGTTCAACGACGAAACCTTCGTCGTAAGCCGGCGACAGAAGTAGTGATTCGCGGGAACGTGGTCGCAGTGGATTCAGCCGGATCCGGCGGCATCGTCGAGGCCGATCTGAAGGATCGGCTGATTGAATTCGCCCGCTCCGCCTCGATCGAGATCACGCCGCACGAAAAGGGGACGCTCGACTCCCTCGTGGGCCGGGTTCCCGCCGGGACGGCCGTCTACATCACGCATACGCCGAACGCGACGGTCGCCGACGTGGCCGACGTTGCGTGCGCCGTCGAAGGCAGCGGATTCCTCGCCTACCCGCACATCGTGGCGCGGAGGATTGAAAACGAAGCGTCGCTCCTGGCCGCGCTCGACCGCCTGAAGGATGCGGGCATCACCCGGGCGATGCTGGTGGCGGGCGATCTCTCGACGCCAGCCGGCGCCTTTGCGAGCACGCTCGACATCCTCGACTCCGGAGTGCTGGTATCCGCGGGCATCGACACGATCGGCGTCGCCGGTCACCCTGAAGGCCACAAGCGGGTCGGTTCGACCCTGTTGTGGAGGGCGCTGCAGCTCAAGCAGGACTACGCGGAACTCACCGGAGCGCACCTTCACATCGTCAGCCAGTTCGGTTTCAATCCAGGCGCGCTCGTCGCATGGGAACGGCAGCTCACCGAGCACGGCATCCGGCTGCCCGTGCATGCCGGAATCGCGGGTCCTGCGTCTCTCAAGACGCTCATCAAGTACGCGATGTTGTGCGGCATCGGCGCATCCCTGAATGCACTGATGACGAACCTGAGCGCTATCAGCTCCGTGAAGCATCTCGTCACTTCAGCCGATGAGACGCTCCTGCAGGTCGTGCGCGCCCGCGAAGGCGCGCTGGCGCGGCGGATAGTGCAGCCGCATTTCTTTTCCTTCGGTGGCGTCCTGCCGACCGTGAATTGGCTCGAGGCCATCCGCGCTGGCCGCTTCTCCATCGACGCGGTTTCCGGGACGCTCGTCATCCATCCACAGTGATTCGCCCAAGAGGCCCCGAGGCAGCCTGAGCGACAGCTGTCTGTTTACTTCCGAATCGGTGGGCGAGGGTAACCCGGACAAGGTCGCCGACCAGATATCGGATGCGGTGCTTGACCTGTTACGCCCGATCTATCGGAAGACGGCGGCCTACGGCCACTTCGGGCGCGACGAGCCCGGGTTCAGCTGAAAAAAAAGGACAAGGCAGCCGCGCCTGGTGCGGAAGCGGGCGTCAGGAATCGCGCAATGGCCTGACGTCGCTGCGGCCGATCTCCGGGTAGACTGCGACGTGGCCGGATCACTTTCACAGGCGCAGCTCGCTGATTTCAGGCGCGACGGATTCCTTGTCCTTCGGGATTTCGTGGATGTGGCGCACTGCCTTTCCCTCCGCGAGCGCGCGTTGGAACTCGCGCTCCGGCATGTCCCGTCGCCGGAAAGGGCAACCATCTTCACGGGTGACGGCAAGCCCCTGCACGCGGGTGACGAGTACTTCCTGACGAGCGGCGAGGCAATCCGCTGCTTCTTCGAGAAAGATGCCTTCGATGCCGAAGGCCGACTCCGGGCCGACGCCCACCTGTGTCTCAACAAGCTCGGCCACGCAATGCACGATCTCGACCCGGTCTTTGACGCCTTCAGCCGCACCTCCGAGCTGGCCGTCGTCGCGAGCGACATCGGCATGCGCGAGCCGCTCCTGCTTCAATCGATGTACATCTTCAAACAGGCGCGCATCGGTGGCGAAGTCGCCTGCCATACGGACCACACCTATTTGTGGACGGAACCGCGAAGCGTGGTCGGCCTCTGGTTCGCGATCGATGACGCAACGACCGAAAACGGCTGCATGTGGGCATTGCCGGGCGGCCACCGTTTGCCGGTGAAGGGCCGCTCGCGGCTCAATGCGTCACGCACGACGACGGTGATGGATGAGCTGGACCGGGAACCCTATCCGACCGAGGGTCTCGTGCCGCTTGAGGCGAAGCGTGGAACTCTTGTCCTGCTCGACGGCGCCTTGCCGCACCGGTCGGGGCCCAATCGGAGCGACAAGCCACGGCACGCCTACACGCTACACGTGATCGACGGTACCGCGGCTTATCTGTCCGACAATTGGCTGCAGCGTCCGACGCTGCCGCTTCGCGGCTTCACCGCGTAATCAGGGCTTTCCACGGCTCTCGAGCAGGCGATCGACCGAGACTCTGCCTGCGCCTGCGATCGCGAGCCAGACGAAAATCGCGAGATACATGATTTCCTCCAGGCCCAGGAAGGTCTGCAGCGAGTCAACCTCGTCCCACTGCGCCAACTTCACGGCAACGATCATCACGACACCGAGCGCGCCCGCCGAGATCCGCGTCAGCAGGCCGAGCAGTAGAAAAATCCCGCCGAACAATTCAACGCCGGAAACGAACGGCGCAAGGATTTCCGGCGCCGGCACGCCCCAGTTTGCGAAATTCTCGGTGACGAGCGGCAAGTGGCTGAGCTTGCCCCAGCCGGTCCAGAGAAATACCCAGCCAACGACGATGCGCGCGAACAGCGGCGCGAGCCACTGCAGGTGACGCGCAACGCGCGCCGGCCAATTGACCAGTATGGCGACGAGATAGTTCACGACATCTCCCTCATGAGTCGGACCGTCCCTTTCAGCCCGGTGACTCGGCACTGTGCCACCATTCACGAAAAATGCGGCATTGCCCGGCCGAGGCGAATTCCACCGAAAGCACGCCTTCGATCCGGACCTTGAACTGATCGGGCAGGCGCACGAAATCGGCGCGCCAGGTCGCGAAGCCGGTGGAGCCGGATACCGCGAACACATCGAACGTGAAGCGGACGTCGCGCTGGTGAGTGACGGCCGCTTCCCAGGCCGCGGCGATTTCCGCAGGCCCTGTCTGCGGCGGTACGAGCGGTGTCCAGTAATAGCGCGCATCGTCCGTGAATAGGCGGGCCGCCGCGGCGGCATCCCGGCCTTCCCAGGCGGATTGATAGGCGCGAAGCCACTGCGTTAAGTGATCGATTGTGGCGGCGTATGAATTCACGATGAGTTCCTCATGATCGAGACCAAGGATTCAAGCGAGATATTACGGACTGCGGCAATCAAGGCCGCGAAACCGCCGCGAGGATCTCATCGACGATCGGCCCGACGCCGTGCCGGATCGGATCGCAGCAGGGCAGGGCAACGGCTTTTGCAACTTGCGCGACCGCATGCGCGGCCTCCTTCGCGCCGAGATGGGAGGTATTAAGACTGACGCCAGCGAAGCGCGTTCCTGGATTCGTCAGTCGCGCGGCCGCGAGATAGGCGTCGAAGCAGGACTCATAGGATGGGATCGCGAAACCCTCGTAGTCCGCGATGCCGGTGCGTGCGAGGTCGTGGCACAGCACCATTGCGTCAGGCTGGCTGCCGTGAATGAGTCCGAGTGTCACGCCCGCGTAGGCCGGATGAAACAGCGAACCCTGGCCCTCGATGACGTCCCAGTGCGACGGCGCGGCCGCAGGGGATAGCCACTCGGCCGCGCCGGAGACAAAATCCGACACGACCGAGTCGACCGCGACACCGCGGCCGGAGATGAAGATGCCGGTCTGTCCGGTGGCGCGAAAATCGGCATCGATGCCGCGCGAGCGCATTTCCTTCTCGATCGCGAGCGCCGTGTATTTCTTGCCGACTGCGCAGTCGGTGCCAACCGTCAGCACACGCTGTCCGGTTCGCTTCTGTCCGGTGCCTGGCATGAATGACTGGCTGGGCTGGCGCACTTCGATCAGCTGGCGATCCGCCATCCGGGCCGCCGCGACGATTTCCGGCACGCCCGCGAGCGGCTCGTGCAGGCCGGATGCGACGTCGAGCCCGGCTTGCAATGCCGCGATAATGGACGCGACCCAGTGCGGGGCAATGAATCCGCCGTCGTTCGCGATGCCGATGATCAGCGTGCGGATGCCGCGGCTGACCGCTTCCGCGGGCGTCAGGTCCGGCAATCCGAGATCCACGCGGCAACCCGGCAAGCGCAACTGGCCCGCACAGAGTTCGGACCGCCATTGGCGGATTCCCGCGGCGGTCTTGGCGGTTGCGATGTCCGGCGCGTCGCCGAGAAAAAGAAGATAGGGGCTTTCGATCATGGATTACCGTTGCTTAGACTTAACAGTTTGAATCAAAATGAGAATCTTGTCTCATGTGTCGAGAATGAAATGCCCCAGGTTACCGCCCGAAGCCTGATCGTCGTCCTGCTCGGGATGACGGCTATGCCAGGTCTTGCGGCCGACGATGGTCCGGCCGATCGCGCGATCTCCGAAATCCTCGGCGGCTTCGTGAAACCGGGCGAACCCGGGTGCACGGTCGGCGTCACCGAGAAAGGAGTGCTCAGTCACGCGCTCGCCTTCGGGATGTCCGACGTCGAGCGTGGCAAGCCGCTCGACACGCATTCGACCTTCGATCTCGCCTCGGTGTCGAAGCAGTTCACGGCTTTTGCGCTGCTCCTGCTGCAGCAGCAGGGAAAGTTGTCTCTCGACGACCCGCTCTTCAAGTACGTGCCGGAACTGGCCGCGAGCGCGAAGGGCGTGACTCTCCGGCATCTGGTACATCACACCGGGGGGCTGCGCGACTACATCGAACTGATCGGCATCCGCGGCAGGACCAATGCCGACGGCTCGACGATTCACGAATCAGTGCAAGCGCTCGCCCGCCAGACCCGGCCGAATGCAGAACCCGGCGCCGAATACGAATACAGCAATACCGGTTATCTGCTGCTCGGCGTCGTGATCGCGCGAGTAAGCGGCCAGTCGCTCGCGGAATTCGCCAGGGAACAGATATTCCGGCCGCTCGGAATGGCGAGCACGCGCATCGTGGACCGCTACCCCGATGGAAACGCAACACGCGCGCGGGGCTACGCAAACAGCGGCAAGGGATTCGTGATCGACGAGACTGGCTGGGAGCAGGTCGGCGATGGTGGGGTGCATAGCGACCTGCACGACCTCGCGCTCTGGGACGAGAATTTTTACACGGCGAAGCTGGGCGGCCGGGAACTCATCGAGCAGATGTACAAGGTCGGATTATTGAATTCCGGCGAGTCCACGGGATATGCAGCGGGTTTGAGTGTCGACGAGACGCGTGGCGTCCGCCTGATCGGCCACGGCGGTTCCTGGGTCGGTTATCGCTCCTATCTGCTGCGTGCCCCCGACGAGCATCTCTCGGTCATCGTGCTGTGCAACCGCGCTGACGCGGATACGGGAGACCTTGCGGACCGGGTCGCCAAGGTCTTCCTGAAAGACAAGCTGGGGCCGGCCGCCGCTGACGCGGACGACGAAGCGGCTGAAGGGAAACCGGCGGCGCCGGGCTGGCAGCCGCGTGATCTCGCCCGTTTCGCCGGCATGTATTACAGCGCAGAAGCGGTCGCGCAGTGCCGGATCTACCTGCGGGACGGCAAGCTCGTCGTGGAAGGCTGTGCCGAGGGCGCGGTGCTAAAGCCCGGCAAGTCGGGCGAATTTACCAATATGGACGAATCGTTCACGCTGCGGTTCCCGGCGAATGGCTCCGACACCGGCAGTTTCATCTACAACACATTCGGCCTGCGGGAATTGCCATTCACCCGGGTCGCGGAGCAGTTCAAGTGAATTCAGTGTGGCCGTTTGCTGGTGTCGCAGCCCTTGCGATGCTGTGGTCGGGTGTCGCGATTGGCGCCGATTCGGCCGCCGCGACGACACTCATCGTCAACGCCTCGATCGTCGACGGCACGGGCAGCCCGGCGCGTGCCGGCGCCGTGCGCATCGAAGGCGACCGGATCGTCGCGGTCGGCGAGATCGAACCGAAACACGGTGAACGCGTCATCGATGCGCACGGCCTGACACTGACGCCGGGCTTCATCGATGCGCACAGTCACCACGAGGAAGGTCTGTTCGAGATGCGCGATGCCTCACCGGTCGTGAGCCAGGGCGTCACGACGATCGTGGTCGGGCAGGACGGCTCGATGACCTATCCGGTCAAGGAGCTGTACGAGCGGATGCAGGCGACGCCGACCGCCATCAACGTGGCGACGTTTGTCGGCCACGGCAATGTCCGTTCAGAGGTGATGGGCAAGGACTTCAAACGCCATGCGACACCTGAGGAAATCGCGCGCATGCGCAGCCTCGTGACTGAAGGCATGGAAGCAGGGGGCCTCGGGCTCGCGACCGGCCTCGAATACGACCCGGGAATTTACTCGTCGACCGAAGAGGTGGTCGAGCTGGCGAAGGAAGCGAAGCGATTCGGAGGCCGCTACATCAGCCACATCCGCAGCGAGGACCGCTATTTCTGGGAGGCGCTTGACGAGATCGTGCGCATCGGGCGCGAGGCGAAGATTCCCGTTCAAGTCACGCACATGAAGCTCGCGATGATTGACTGGTGGGGCCAGTCGGAACGCTTCCTCGGCGTGCTTGAGCGTGCGCGCGCCGAGGGCATCGACGTCACCGGGGACATCTATCCCTACGAATATTGGCATTCGGATCTCACGGTCCTGTTTCCGAAGCGTGATTTCACGAACCGCGAGAATGCGCAGTTCGCCCTCGACCATGTTTCTCCGCCGGACGGCATCATCCTGTCACGCTACAGCCCGGAGCCCGGGCTGGTCGGCCTGTCGCTGGCCGAGATCGCGAAGCAGAAGGGCATGGACCCGGCGGCGGCCCTGATGGACCTGATCGCGCGCTCGAGCGGTGAGGGGGCCGACCAGGCGATCATGGGCAAGGGCATGACGTCCGAGGACATCGGTGCCCTGATCGTCTGGCCGTACGCAGGCATTTGTTCGGACGGTTCGTTGGACAGCCTGCATCCACGCGGTCGCGGCGCCTTCACGAAGGTTCTTCGTGTTTATGTGCGCGAACAGAAGTTGTTCGCCCTGGAAGAGGCCATCCGCAAGATGACGAGCCTGAATGCCGCGAACGTCGGCATCGCCGATCGCGGACTGATCCGGCCGGGCGCGTTCGCGGATCTCGTGCTGCTCGACCCGGCGACGGTTGCCGATCGCTCCACGTTCGAAGACCCGAAGGCAGTGTCGGTCGGAATCGAAAAGGTGTGGGTCAACGGCGTCGCTGTCTGGGACGGCGGCAAGGCAACGGGTGTTTATCCGGGGCAGGCGATACGCAGGCCAACCACATGACACGCGCATTCCTTTCGATCGGCGCAGCGATCTGGTTGCTCCATGGCGGGCCGGCCGGGGCACAGGAATCGCCTAAGCCGGCGGCCGGCACTCCGCGCGCACTCACGCTCGAGGACCACGACGCGATCAAATCCCCGGACAGTCTCACCCTGTCGAATGACGGCCAGTTGGTCGCCTATGTCCTGGACGATCAGATCTACGTCATCCCGATGGCAGGAGGCACGCCGCGTGCCGTGACAGCCGCCGGTTCGAGCGCCTGGGATCCGCATTGGTCGAAGGACGGTAGCGCGCTTTATTTTCTTTCCGACCGCTCGGATGGCAACCAGCTCTGGAAATTATCGCTCGGCGACTTTGGTGAGGCGACCCAGGTGACGAGCTTCGAGCACGGCGTCGAAGAGCTCGACTTTTCGCCCGACGAATCGCGATTGCTCCTGCAATTCAAGGCGGAGGACCTGAAAGAGGCCGCCGATGAAGAAGAGGATGACGAAAGTGCGGACGCGGAAGAAGAGAAGCCCTGGGTCATCACGCGACTCGAGTTCAAGGAGGATGACGGCGACGGCTATCTGGCCGGAGACCTGGCCGAGCACCTGCACGTTCTCGATCTGGCGACAGGCAAACTCAAGCAGCTCACGTCCGGCGAATACTCGGAATCTGAAGCCGACTGGTCGCTCGACGGGCGGCAAATCGTTTTCGTCAGCAATCGCGAGAAGGAACCGGATGCCAGCTACAAGACCGATCTCTGGCTGGTCGCGACCGACAACACGGACCAGGGCAAGTCACTGGTCCGGCTCACGAACGACGAGCGGGTCAAGAGCGACCCGAGCTGGAGTCCCGACGGCCGGTCGATCGCATTCCTGACGGCCGAGGACGGTGTTTATGGCATCCCGCATCTCGCGGTGATGCCGGCATCCGGCGGCGAACCGCGGATCCTCACGGCGAATCTCGATCGCTGGGTGAATGACTTCCGCTTTTCGCCGGACGGGCAGTGGATCTATTTCACCTATGAGCACGAAGGCGGCACGCGCCTCGCGCGAGTCCGGCCGAAGGACGGCAAGCTCGAGCCGGTTGAAAGCGGCGACCAGTTCATCAGCGAGTTCGACGTCGCAAAGAACGGCGCGATCGCGGCGCGCATCGAGAGTGGGAATCGCGGACCGGAAATTTATTCAGTCGCAGGCGGGCGCCTGGACCGGCTGACGAGGATCAACGATGAATTCCTCGGTTCCATCGCGCTCGGCGCGAAGGAGACGGTCTCGTTCAAGAGCGCGGACGGCACAGTCGTGCAAGCATTCGTCACCAAGCCGCCCGGATTCGTGGCGGGGCGGAAGTACCCCACGATCCTGCACATCCACGGTGGCCCGGTCGGGCAATTCGGCTGGGGCTTCGATTTCAAGTCGCAGTACTTCGCGGCAAATGGTTATGTTGTCGTCGAACCGAATCCGCGCGGCTCGACCGGACGCGGACAGGACTTCGTTCGGGCGATCTACCAGACTTGGGGCATCACGGACTACGACGACGTCATCGCCGCCGTCGACTACGCGATCGCCGCTGGGTACGCTGATCCGGACCGGCTCGCGGTCACCGGCTATTCCTATGGCGGCTACCTGACGAATGTCGTGGTCACACGGACCGGCCGGTTCAAGGCTGCGGCATCGGGCGCGGGCCACAGCTACATCGTCGCGAACTACGGTCATGACATCTACCAGAAGTGGTACAACTGGGAGTTGGGATCGCCTTGGGAGAACCGCGAGAAATACGACCGGCTTTCGCCGCTGCTCCAGGCCGGAAAGGTGACGACGCCGACGATCTTTCTCGGCGGCCGGAACGACTGGAATGTGCCGATACTGAACTCGGAGCTTTTCTACCAGTCGTTGCGCAAGCGCGGCATCGACACTCAGCTCGTGGTCTATCCGGATACGCATCACGGCGGCTGGGCGCCGGAGTTCGAGCGCGACTACCTGAATCGTGTGCGAGAGTGGTTCAACAAGTACCTGCAGTAACGGCCGAGGTCAGCATCGCCGCGGCGCTCGAGGCGTTGCGCGACGGCCGTCCCAAGCAGGCTGAATCCATCTGCCGCGAGCAGCTCGAACAGGATCCCGGATCCGTCGAATACTTGCGCCTCGTCGGGCGCGCGCTCTTGATGCAATCGCGCCACGCAGAGTCCGAGCAGGTTGTGCGGCGTGCGATTGCGCTGCGGCCGGACTTCCCGCCGCTGCACGAAGACCTCGGCGCCATCCTGTCGATGCAGAAGCGATTCGAGGAAGCCGTTGCCAGCCTGAGGACGGCACTCGCGCTCGACCCGAACCTGACGCTCGCGCACAAGAAACTGGGGCAGGCCCTCGCCGAGCTCGGCCGCGGAGCCGAGGCGGACGCCGCACTCGAGACCTGGTTCGGGCTGGACGCAGGTCGCGGCCAGGTCGCGCTCGCGCTCGATCACCTGCGTGCCGGACGCAAGGACGATGCTGTCTCGACCTTACGCAAGACCCTCCGGGAAAACCCCGACAATGTGGATGCGCTGCACACGCTCGCGCAGGCGTACTGGGGAGACGAGAAGCGGTTATCTGACATCGAAGCGCTTTTGCGCCGGGCGACGGAGCTCTCGCCGAGCCAGGTTCCGCTGTGGATCTTGCTTGGCATGCTGCTGCATGAATCCGATCGCCCCGAAGAGGCGATTGCCTGCTACCAGCGCGTCGTCGACGTCGAGCCTGGCAACGCTTCGGCGTGGTCGGGCCTCGGCGCGGATTACGCGCAGATCGGCGAGATGGAAAAGAGTGGTGCCGCCTATGCCCAATCGGTTGCCTTGCAGCCAGGCTTGCCTGGCATTCACATGGGCTATGCGCACGTGCTGAAAGCCCTTGGCCAGCAGCCGGAGGCTCTGCGCGAATACCGCGCTGCGATCGCGCTGAAGCCCGATTTCGGCGAGGTCTACTGGAGTATGGCCAACCTGAAGGTGTTCCGGTTCGAGCCGGAAGAGGTTGCGGCCATGGAGGAGCAGCTGAAGCGGGAAGACCTGCCGGAAAGCGCGAACGTCCACTTCCGCTTTGCCCTCGGCAAGGCTTACGAGGACGCGGGTGAATTTGACCGCTCCTGGGCGCACTACCATTCCGGCAACCAGCGACAGCGACCGCTGGTGTCCTACGACCCGGTGGGCTTCGAATCCCGCCATGAGCAGATCGCGGAGGTCTTCAGCCGCGAGTTCCTCGAACGGTACGCGGGGCAGGGATTCGCATCCGACGCGCCGATCTTCATCGTCGGACTGCCGCGCTCGGGCTCGACGCTGATCGAGCAAATCCTCGCGAGCCACAGCCAGGTGGAGGGTACACTCGAGTTGCCGACGCTCGGCGAAATCGCGGTCTCGACCGGCCGCTACCGGCGCGAGGATCGAGAGTACCCGGAGGCCGTGCGCCACCTGCGCGGCCGGGACTTCCGCGCCTATGGCGAGCGGTACATCGAGGAGACGCGCGTGTACCGCACGACCGGCCGGCCGCGTTTCACGGACAAGCTGCCCAACAATTTCTCGCACGTCGGCTTCGCCCACCTGATCCTGCCAAACGTCAGGTTCATCAACGCGCGGCGCCACCCGCTCGACAGCTGCCTCGGCAGCTACAAGCAGCTCTTCGGCAAGGGCCAGCACTTTACCTACGACATGAACGAGCTTGCCCTGTACTACCGCCAGTACCACGAAACCATGAAGCACTGGCACCGGGTGCTGCCCGGAAAGGTGCTCGACGTTCATTACGAGGAGACGGTCGGGAACTTCGAGGCGCAGGTGCGCCGCATCCTCGCTCACTGCGGGTTGCCGTTCGAGGAGGCATGCCTGCGGTTCCACGAGACGCAGCGGCCCGTGCGTACCGCGAGCTCCGAGCAGGTTCGGCAGCCCCTTTACACGCGCGCGCTAGGCACCTGGCGGCACTACGAAAAGCACCTCGAACCCTGGCGCGAGGAGCTCGAGGACATCATCGCGGAGCTCCCGGAGAGTGTCCGCAACGCCGGGCTCTAGTAGGGCCAGACCGCGAGTCCGTGGACTGCGTTGCGCACGTCCATCGTGAGGTTGACGGAGAGCACGCGCTCGTTGCGCGGCAGGTCGTACACCGAGATCGTCGAGGGCGAGGAGCCACCGGCAACCAGGGAGTCGGACAGGACGGCGAGCCCGCGCGCGAAGCCAGGACGCGCGATCCCGCTCTGGTCCAGGTCCCGGTTCTGCAGCGACTCGGCAGGATAGGCCGGGACGCGGAACGCCCGATCCTCCGCGCCGTCCCGTCCGGCGTATCGCAAATGATTCGCCTCGGTGTCGTTGAACAGGACCCCGTCTCGGAACGGACGGGCGTTGTGGGAGCCGGGCGACAGCTCGACCGCCATCTGGATCTCCCGCCCGTTGAACAGCAGCATGCCGCCAGTCTTGAGGCCCGTCACGTACATGCCGCCCCGTGTGCAATGAACGGCGTTGAGATGCAGCTTGTTAAGCATGAGCGGACCATCGTCCTTGCGCGGATCGAAGCCGCGCCCCTGGAAGCGGAACTGCTGGGTGACCACGTGAATCGCCCAGTTGAACTCCTTTCGATCGAGATCGAAGCCGAGGATCGCGTCGAAGCCGGTCGAGGTCAGGAATAGCCGCCGCTCCCAGACAGCGATCTCGTGGCAGTGCTTGAGACAGGGATTGCGCCAGGAGCCGATAAGGCGGAAATCCGGCGTGTAGGCGAACAGCTCGTCGCTGGCGGCGATGTAGACCGTGTCGCCGTCGAAGGCGATGCCGCGCAGGCCCCGGTCCCAGCCGCGCCCCTGCCAGTCGATGCCGGCGTGATTCCAGTCGAGTACCTGCCGGGCCTCGCGCGACTCGAGGTCGAGCAGGTAGACGCCGCCATGGCTCTCACCCTGGTGGCTACCGCGCACCACCGAAGTCGTGATGAGGTTCAATTCAGGCGTGCGTCAAGCGTCCGCGTCACCATCGCTTCGTGAACGACAGGCTGTACGACCGCGGCTGCTGGATGTTGCGGATGTAGCGCCAGCGCGGGTCGCCGAAGTCTGCGCCGTACCAGGTTCCGCTCAGGTAGGTGTAGCCGTTGTCGTCGAAGACGTTGCGGACGACGATTGCCGCATCCCAGCCGCTCTCGCTGGTGAAGCCGACCTGGAACGTGCCCGACTTGTACTCCGGAATGAGGAACTCGAGCGCGGCGTCCCGCTCCTCGTCCGTCGTGGCGGTACTGTAGTCCGAGATCGCGGCGAAGCTATCCCAGACCTTGCCCTGCCACGAGTACGAGAATCGGGTCCAAAAGTCGCCCTGCCAGGGAAGGAAATCGGGGAACGTATACTCGACCGCCGCCCAGTACTTCTCTTTCGGCGAGACCGGCATCGTCGTGCCCTTGGCGACATAGATGACGTCCGTGTTGGGCACGAACGTGTCTTCCGTGAATTCCGGACTCGCAAGGAACAGGTTCCACTCGAAGCTCAGGCGGTCGGTGGCATACCACTGCCCGGAGAGCTCCACGCCTTTCTGTTCGGCCGTGCCGCCGTTGAAATTGCCCTCGAGCCACCAGGCGCCATTGTTGTCGATGCCACCCGAGATGTTCGAGCTCCCGAGTCGCAGCTGGATGTCTTCCCATTCCATCAGGAAGGCCGACAGGTTCAGCTGGAGCCTGTTGTCGAACCACTGGCTCTTGAGCCCCAGCTCATAGTTCTTCAGCAGGTCCGGCCCGTAAGTCGCGGGTACGACGCCGGTATCGACCGCGCGCGGCGAATTGTTGCCGCCGAGGCGGAAACCCTCGCTGTACAGCGCGTACGCCATGACGTCCGGCGTGAACTTGTATCGGGTCGCGAACTTCAGCGAGGTGTCGCTGTCGGTGCTCTGGCTGCGCAGGCCGTTCGCGTCAGGGTCGCTCTGCACGGGCAGCCCGAGCGGAACCTGGTAGATGTCCAGCGTGTCGCGGTCAAACTCGAACCAGCGGGCGCCGCCCGTGACCGACCACTTGTCGGTCAGGTCATAGGTCATCTCGCCGAAGACGGCGACCTGCTTCACCGTGTTCTCGTAATTCTCGAAGTAGTAGATGTCCGTAGGCGCGAGCGGGCAGGTCAGCCCCGGCACCGTGCCGCCATTCACGAGGTCGGTGCAGTTCTCGGTGGCCTTGTCCCAGGCCGGCGTGCCCATTTGACCGGGCACCAGGGCGCCGTACTCCCACCAGTCGTACACGTCCTCGAAGAATGCGCCCGCCATCCACTGCAGCTTGCTGTCGCCTTGTGAAGTCAGGCGGGCCTCGTAAGCCCAACGATTCTGTTTTTGCCAATTAAAGGTCGTCGAGTGCAACGCGCCCGTGTCGTAAAGGGCGTAATAAGCCGGGTAGGAGCCCGACGAATAATAGAACGAGCGCCACTGGGAGTAATTGGTGTTGTCCCACTGGTAGTCGATACGGCGATCGAAATAGGACCCGGTCAGGGAGAGCTCCGCGAAGCCGAGATTGCCCTTGAGCGTCGCGGAGGCCGTCCACCATTCGTCGTCGCGCCACTCGTCGAAGAAGCGCGTGACCTTCTGGTCGCCCAGGAAGGGGTCGGTTTCCCAGGTGCCCGACGTGTCGCCACGCTGGTAGATGCCGGTCGCCAGGAGACTCCAGTCATCGTTGATGGTCCACAGGCCCGCCAGGCGGCCACCCGTCGTCCGGTAGACGTTCTGGTTCTCTTCGATGACGTCGGCGTTGTCCTGACTGTCCATCAGGTCCCTGCCGAGCACGTTGTCGACGTAGCCGCCTTCCTCCGCCCAGAAACCGACGACGCGCAGGGCGAACTTGTCGGACAGCGGAATGTTGAGCCAGCCACTGATGTCGTAGCTCTGGTCGCCACCTTCGATCGTGCCGACCTCGGCCGAGACCTCGCTCGAGAAGCCGCTGATGTCCGGCTTGTTGGTGACATAGTGGAGCGTGCCGCCTTGCGCGCTCGAGCCGAACAGCGTGCCTTGCGGGCCCGGCAGCGACTCGACGCGCTCGATGTCGACCAGTCGCACGTCCGCCTGCTGCGAAATGGCGGTCATCGGCTGGTCGTCGAGGTAGATGGAGACCTTGCTGTCGATGCGAAACTCGCCCGTGCCGCTCGAAATGCCGCGCATCACGATCACGCTCTGGCCCGGTACGTAGCTGACGAAATTGACGGAGGGGAGGGCGCCGATCAGGTCGTACGTGTTCACCAGCGCCTGCTTCTGGATGAACTCGGTGGACAGTGCGGTGACGCTTTGCGCGACGGCTTGCAGGTTTTCGCTGCGGCGCGTCGCCGTGACAGTGACGGTTTCAAGCCGCGGCGCGGCGACGGCCGTCTTGGCTTCCTGGGCGAGGCCCTGCGATGCCGGAAACAGCGTTGCGAAAATGGCTGCGGCCAACGGTGTCTTTTGCTCGGTCATCTGTTGTTCCCCCAGGTCACCGGACAATTGCAGGCGATTGGTTGTAAGGCGCTGAACGAACGTACAATTAGAGTCGCGCAGAGCGTATAACAAGCGTTGGCACTTTGCCAACAACCCGACTCAGTGGTTGCTGCCGCCCGGCTCAGTAGTTGCTGCCGCGCGACGAGTGCAGGACGCCGTCCCGGGCGTTCAGTTCGTATTCGATGCCGCCAGTGCCCTTCCACTTCGTAAGGTCGAAGCGTCCCCCGGGGCCGAGGCGGTAGACAGATACGTCGCCCGTCGTGAGCGGCTTGCCGTGTTCGCAGACGGCCGGCGGCCCGGTGGGGGTCATGAAGTAGGCATACGGCGTCGGATGGTCGGCGGTTGCGAACACTTCGGCCGTGCCAGCAGCTGGGTCGATGTGCACCGCCGTCTCCCGGTCCGCCGCGATCGCCCGCGGCGCGGCGGACCAGCCATCCTTTTGCAGCCTTGAGAGCAGGGTCACGGTGCGGCCGATCCGGTCGCGCTCCTGCAAGTGCTGATCGGTGATCACGTTCTCAAGCCGCGGGAGCTTCAGGAAATCGCGCGCAAGCGTCAGGTCGGGCGCGAACGGGTCGGTCATCGCGACCTTGCTGGTCAGGCTCTCCTTGCCTTCGGCGGAATAGACGAACTCGCCCATGACGGCCATGCCGGCGCTGGTCCCGCCAATCGGCGCCGGTTTCGCGGCGACGTGGTTGATCGCGTCTTCGACCGGCGTGTCCTTCCAGTAGCGAATGTAGTTCGACTGGTCGCCGCCCGCGATGAAGACAGCCTCAGCATTGCGGATGGTTTCGATCACATACGGGTCCGTCATCGCGGCGCCGCCGTCGAAAACGAGCGTCGTCACCGAATCGCAGTGGCAGAGGGCGTAGATATGGTCGTTGTAGTCGTCCTTGCCGGAGGCGCGCAGGACGACGAAATCGCCGCCGCCACCGAACTCGCCCATGCGGCTGTAGTTCTGGTCGACGTCGTCCCCACCGCCCTGGAGGACCCACAGGCCGCGGGTCGGCCGGACGACATCGGACGGATTGCCGACCTCATAGACCGTGTAGCCGGGGCCGCGGCGGGCGACCTCGGCGGTCGTGCAGGAGTTGAGTGACACCGCTGCGATTATCGTTGCGGCCCAATACCTGCAGATTGGGCCGACGAAAGTGTCGTTCACGTGCCGCCTGGTGCCATGCCTGAAGTCTACGCTTCCTGCAGCTCGCGAATATCGAGTCCCAGGTCAAGTGCAACTGACGAATGCGTGAGCCAGCCCATCGAGACTGCCTCGACGCCGGTCGCGGCGACTTCCCGGACATTCGCTAAAGTGATACCGCCCGAAGCCTCTGTATGACAGCGGCCATCGACGAGCTTGACTGCCACGCGCAATTGCGGGATCGGCAGGTTATCGAGAAGCACGGCGTTCACCTGACAACGCAGGGCTTCCTCGAGCTGTTTCAGGGTGTCGACCTCCACCTGAATTCGAGTGGCAGCGCCGAGCCGCGAACGAACGCGGTCAACCGCTGCCGTGAGGGAGCCCGCGAGGGCGATGTGGTTGTCCTTGATGAGGACCGCATCGTAGAGCCCGAAGCGGTGATTGACACCTCCACCGACCGCGACCGCGTATTTCTCGAGGACCCTCAGGCCCGGCGTGGTCTTGCGGGTGTCTTTGATGACTGTCCGCGTGCCTTCGAGCAGACGCACGGCAGTGGCCGTTGCGGTTGCAATTCCGGACAGGCGGCACAGGAGATTAAGAATCGTACGCTCGGCAGTCAGCACCGTGCGCGCAGATCCCGAGAGGCGGGCCACCGTCTCGCCTGGCGCGACATCCGCGCCGTCGCCCGCGCAGACAGTCGCCTGCGCCGATTCGGGAAATTGCGCGAGGGCAATCGCGATGCAATCGGTACCGGCGATGCGTCCCGGCTGGCGGCTGCGGATCTCCGCCTCGATCGTTGACCCGGCTGGGACGATGGCACCGGTCGTAATGTCTCCCTTGCCGTCCAGGTCTTCGGCAAGCGCGAGTGTCACCGCCTGCTCGAGCGCCTCGAGCGGTGGCCTCAAGCGACGCGACTCCGGAAGAGTTCGAGATTCTCGACTTGCGCCGGTTGCGACCTCCGGAAACTGCGCGCCGACATACCGGCAGCGGATTCAGGAAAGTCAGCGCGCTGATGCGCACCGCGGGATTCGCGGCGCGCAAGGGCCGCTAACAGCAATTGGCGCGCGACAACGACCTGATCGTCCTCGTCACGTGTCGCGGGTCTCCAGGCCTCGATCTGGTTCAGGGCGGCAGTCATTGCAGACCCGGTGCGTAAGGGTCCGAGACTGTCACCGAACAGTTGCCGCAGCGACCCGAGCCGCCCGGATGCGCCGATTTCCGCGGTACGTCGCGCCACCTCGAGTGCGCCCCGCGGAGGCGCCAGTTGTACACGGCGGATGTCGCGGGCGATTCGTTCACCGAACACCAGCCCCTCGAGCAGAGAATTGCTGGCCAGGCGGTTCGCGCCGTGCAAGCCGGTCGAGGCGACTTCGCCGCAGGCCCACAGGCCGGTCAGCGAGCTTGCGCCCTGCGCATCGGTCGCGATTCCGCCCATATGAAAATGCGCCGCGGTCGCCACGGGCAGCGGCTGCATTTGCGGATCGAATCCTGCGGCACGCGCGATCTGGCACGCGCCGGGAAAACGCGCTTCCAGATCGGGCACGGCGGTCGCGTCCAGGAAGACCTGCTTCCCGGACGCGCGCAGCGCATGGACACTGCGTGCCACGATGTCGCGCGGCGCCAGCTCGGCATCAGGGTGAATCGACGTCATGAACCGCTCACCGGACTCGTCCAGCAGCTTCGCGCCCGCGCCGCGCAGCGCCTCGGTCAGCAAGGGGAGGGGGTCCGTATCGATTGCCAACGCGGTCGGATGGAACTGCACGAACTCCAGGTCCGCAAGCAAGACGCCGCGTCGCGCGGCGGCAGCAAGCCCCGCACCACCGGACGTCGCAGGGTTCGTGGTCCGATCGAAGCAGGCGCCGATGCCGCCAGTCGCAAGCACCACGTTCGGCGCGAGCACGGCAAGCCGCAGACCGCCAGGGCCTGCAAGCAGCACGCCGGCAACACGATCTCCCGCGGTCACGAGATCGATGAGCTTGAATGGTTCAAGGACGCGAATTTCGGGACGCTCGAGAACCGCGGCACGCAGGCTCTTCATGACTGCAGCGCCGGTGCGGTCGCCGCCCGCGTGGACAATGCGATGCCGGCCGTGCCCGGCTTCGCGCCCGAGCGCCAGAGCTCCGGATGGCTGAAGGTCAAATGCAACGCCGAGCGAAGCGAGCCAGTCGATGCGATCCGGAGCCGATCCGGCAACGAGCGCTGCGATTTCCGGTAGTGCAAGGCCCGCTGCGACCTTGAGCGTGTCCGCCGCATGAAGGCCTGGCGAGTCGCCGGGAGCCATCGCAGCAGCGACGCCACCCTGCGCGTAAACGGAGGAGCCGCCGCCGATCGGCTCGTTGGCGACCACCACGCAGGCATCGAGCGCGAGCGCTGTCGAGAGACCCGCGATTCCACCGCCGACGACGACGGCGGGCGTCGTGACGAAGTCGTGGACGATCATGGCCTGATCGCGAGCATCCGTGTTACCGCGAGTCTCGCGCGCTCGGCAACGGCCGGATGGATTTTCACTTCATGCTGCAGGTGACGCAGCGAATCTGCGATGCCGGCCAGCGTGATGCGCTTCATGTGCGGACAGAGGTTGCAGGGCCGCACGAACTCGACGTCCGGCAGCTCGGCCGCCACGTTATCGGACATCGAGCACTCGGTGACCATGACGACCCGACGCGGGCGATTGCGCTCAACCCAGGTGATCATCGCAGTGGTGGAACCGACGAAGTCGGATTCGGCCAGCACGTCCGGCGGGCATTCCGGATGCGCGATGACCTTGATGCCGGGATGGTCTGCACGGTAGGCGCGAAGTTCCTCGCCGGTGAAGCGTTCGTGCACCATGCAGCTGCCATGCCAGAGGATCATCTCGACGCCGGTCTGCGATGCAACCCAGCGGCCGAGATACTGGTCCGGAAGAAAGATCACGCGATCGCTGCCGAGCGACTCGACCACCGCGACCGCATTGGACGACGTGCAGCAGATGTCGGACTCGGCCTTCACCTCAGCCGAGGTATTGACATAGGTGACGACCGGCACGCCCGGGTAACGCTGGCGCAGCAGGCGCACGTCAGCACCGGTGATCGATTCCGCCAGGGAACAGCCGGCGCGGAGGTCCGGAATCAGCACGGTCTTCGAAGGATTCAGCAGCTTGGCCGTCTCTGCCATGAAGTGGACACCGGCCATCACAATCACGTCGGCCTCCGTCTCTGCCGCCATGCGGGCGAGGGCGAGCGAGTCGCCGCGCAGGTCGGCCACCCCGTGATAGATATCGGGCGTCATGTAGTTGTGGGCGAGGATCACCGCCCGGCGTGAGGCTTTCAGGGCCTCGATCTCTGACAACAGCGGCTCGAGCGCCGCGATTTCGATGTCCGGCAATACACCCGCGAGGCCGCGCATGGCGCCCTCCATTTATGCTCTGACTGAGCATTAGTTCTTATTATAAGTCAGTAGACCCGGGCACGCACGATTTCACGCCTGAAACGGAAAAGTTCGGCTGGCCGCCCCCTGGGTGGGTGATCCAGGGTGCCGGTCGCCTCGAGCAGTTCGCCCAGGGCGATCAGGCGGCGGAAATTCTGCTTGTGCAGGCGCCTGCCGGTCAGCGCTTCGACCGTTCCCTGCAGCCGCAACAAAGTGAACGTTTCGGGGAGCAGCTCGAAGACGACCGGGCGGTACTTCAGCTTGCCGCGCAGCCGACCGAGCGCCGTCGCCACGATGCGGCGGTGGTCGTAGGCGAGCTCGGTGCCCGACTGAAGTCCGGCATCGGGTCTGCCAGCATGATCGCGCTGATACTCCGGAACCAGTTGCGCTTCGTACAGCAGTTCATAGCGTTCGAGCACGCGGATTGGATCCCAGGGACGCCGGTCGCCGAAATTTGCGTCGATACGGTGACGTCGGGCGGCACTCCGGCCGGCCCAGCGGGCCAGCGCCGGCCGCAGCACATTCGCGACGAGGTCCGCGACTCCGGCGCGGCGATCTTCCCAGGGAAGGACTTCATAGCAATCGAGCCAGGCGGCGCCCGGGGAGGGTTGTGCCTCCTTGACGAGCCCGAGATAAGCGATCGACAGCAGTCGCGTTCCACTCGCGCCAAGTCGGCGATCGCGGTCGCCAAAGGTGTAGAGCTGCTCCACATAGCCGAGATCGTGGCCGGTTTGCGTGGTGACCCAGCGTCGCAGGCCGAGTTCGAGCGTCGGGTCGAGGTCCGTGTCCAGCGGACCGAATGGGAGGGCGGGCAACTCGCTGCCGCGGGCCCGCGTCGTCAGGATGCGTGGCTGATCCGCGGTGACCGCGACGATGACGGCATCGAGACTGAGGGTTAGGCGGCGCCCCATTGTCCGAATCTTGGCACGGTGTACCCGCATGGTGCAGACTCGTTCGCGACAACGCGTATCGTCGAGGTCGCACTATGAAGCATTGGATTGCTGCCTGGCTCCTGTTGCCGGCCCTCGCGCTGGCCGACCAGGAAATGCGCCTGCCACCCGAAACCACGCGTCTGAACAACATGGCTGCACGTTTCGCGCCGGTCGACATCCGCGTCGAGCTCTCCGGCCTGCCCGCCGGCGAGCGCAAGGCGCTGGCGAGCCTGATCCGCGCGGCGCGCATCACCGATGCGCTCTTCATGCGGCAGTTGTGGGCAGGCAACGAGGCGCTGCTGCTGCAGCTCCTTGAAAACACGTCGCCACTCGGCCGGGCGCAGCTCGAATACTTCCTGATCAATCGCGGGCCCTGGTCGCGGCTCGATGAGAACGCCGTGTTCATTCCCGGAGTGCCGGTAAAACCGGGAGCCGGCAATTTCTATCCGGCCGGGGCCACCAAGGCGAACGTCGAAGACTGGCTGAAGGGTCTGCAGGGCGATGAACATGCCGCAGCGATCGGATTCTTCACGACTATCCGGCGCGCCGCGTCCGGGCAATTCACGGCGGTGCCGTACAGTCTCGAATATCAGGGCGAGCTCGCCGAGATGGCGCGGCACCTGCGCGAGGCGGCTGCGGCGACGACTCAGCCGACGCTCAAGGAGTTCCTGGAATCGCGCGCGGCCGCGTTCGTTTCCAACGACTACTACGCGAGCGATATCGCCTGGATGAAGCTCGATTCGTCGATCGAGCCGACTATCGGTCCGTACGAGGTCTACGAGGACGAATGGTTCAACTACAAGGCGGCTTTCGAGGCGTTCATCACGGTGCGTGACGAGGCCGAGACCGTCAAGCTCAACCGCTTCGGCGCTGAACTCCAGTGGCTCGAGGACCGCCTGCCGATCGACGCGAGCTATCGCCGCAAACAACTTGGCGGACTCGCGCCGATGCGGGTGGTCAATGTCGTGTTCTCCGCGGGCGACGGCAATCACGATGTGCAGACGGCGGCATTCAACCTGCCGAACGACGAGCGCATCGTCGCCGAGATGGGTTCGAAGCGCACGATGCTCCGGAACTTCATGCAGGCGAAGTTCGACCAGACGCTGATGCCGATCTCGAAGCGCGCGCTCGCGCCCGCGGATCAGGCCTACGTCAACTTTGAAGCGTTTTTCACTCACGTGCTGATGCACGAGGTGATGCACGGCCTCGGGCCGACCAACACCGGGCCGAATGGCACGGGCGGCGGTGTTCGCCTGGCGATCAAGGAGCTCTACAGCACGGTCGAAGAGGCGAAGGCCGACATCTCCGGTCTCTGGGCATTGCAGAAGCTGATGGACAAGGGCGTGCTCGACCGTGCCGACGAGCGAGCGATGTACACGACCTTTCTGGCTTCCGCGTTTCGAACGCTGCGCTTCGGGACCGACGATGCACATGCCCGGGGGATGGCCATGCAGGTCAATTACCTGCTCGATGCCGGCGGATTCCGCGTGAATTCCGACGGGACTTTCAGTCTCGACCTGAAAAAGACAAAAAAAGGCGTAGCCGGGCTCACGCACGACCTCCTGACCTTGCAGGCGACGGGCGACTACGAGGGCGGCAAGCGCATGCTGGAGCGCCTCGTCGTGATGCGGCCGGAGGTTCAGGTGGTGCTCGATCGACTGGGAGACGTGCCGGTCGACATTCGTCCGCGCTTTGTCACGGCGGCCGACCTGGAAATCGAGTTTCCGTAATCAGATGCGGCTCTTCCTCTTTCTCGCCGGCACGTTCCTGTGCGCCTTTGCGGCAGCCGCCACGGCCTACCAGGAAATTGCGAAGCGGGAGCCCGCCAATGCGCTGACGCAGATTCGGCTCGCCCGATCCCGCGCGGCGAGCGGAGACGCGACCGGCGCACTTGCCGCATTGCAGGCCTGGATCACAACCGGCAGCGGCTCGTATCAGGCGGCGATGACGCTACCGGAGCTGGAGCCGCTTCGCACCGATCCGCGTTTTATCGCGATGATTGAGCCCTTGAAGCCCTGCAATTCGCCAGAGTTCCGCCAGTTCGACTTCTGGCTCGGTGACTGGAATGTCGAGTCGGCGGCTTCGCCGGGCAGCGTGAGTCGCAATCGGATCACGTCGATTAACGACGGCTGCACAATCCGCGAGGAATACGCGACGCCCGGCGGTTTCGCGGGAACGAGTCACAATTTCTACGACGCGATCCGGAAAACCTGGCACCAGACCTGGATCGACAACCAGGGCGGCGCGCTTTACCTCGAGGGCGGACTCCAGGGGAAGGCCATGGTCCTGTCGACGACGACGGATCCTCAGTCGATCAATCGGATCACCTGGACTCCGCTCGACGATGGGCGCGTACGCCAGCACTGGGAGGCGACGGCCGACGGCGGCTGAAGCCCAATTTGGCAATTGTGATACCGATGCAATTCGAATCTGGTTGAACACAGGACCGATCCGACGTACAACCCGCATCCATGGACGATCTGGGGATTTATCTCTGGTCGGGGCAGTCCGGCCAGAAGTATCGCTACACGGTTTACATGTTCGGGACGGTCTTTGGTCCCGGGCCCGCAAATTACGTCTTTGCTCGTGAAGCGCAGCCCGGTCAGTACATCCCTGTCTACATCGGGCAAACCGACGATCTGTCAGAGCCCTTCGACGATCACGTCGCGCTCGAGTGCATGAAGCAGAACCGCATCACGCACATCCACGTCAGGCACACCGACACGCGCGAGGAAGTGCGGCGCGCGGAACGCTCCGATCTCATCTCGGTCTGGAATCCGCCCTGTAACCAGATGCGCTAAGCGTCTGCCGAGCGGGCTACCGCCCCCGGTTGCAGGCGATCAATACATCGCTTTGGGATCGGTTAAGCTTTGTACTGAACGGCATTGGCGGCGCGATCGGCGCCCCGGGGGGATCGGATGCCTTGGTGGGCCTGGCTCGTGTTGGGAATCGGCTTGCTCGGTGTCGAGATGTTCGTCATCGACGCCCAGTTCTACCTCGTATTCGTCGGCTTGTCGGCAGCGGTCGTGGGGCTCCTCGGACTCGCCGGCATCGACTTGCCGAACTGGATGCAATGGCTGATTTTCTCGGCGCTTGCAATTGTCGCGATGCTCGCATTCCGCCGTCGCCTGTATGAAATGCTGCGCGGCGCCGCCGGTACGGTCGACGAGCGCCTGACGGTGGGCGATCGCGTGGTGATCCAGGCGCGTCTTGAGCCCGGGCAGAGCGGCCGGGTCGATTATCGCGGCTCGAGCTGGTCGGCGCGCAACACGGGTTCCGTCGCGATCGAAGCCGGCAGCGAGGTGGTGATTGCCGCTGTCGATGGCCTGACCCTGCACGTCAAAGCGGAGTAATCAGTCATGGAATCACTGTATGTCGTCGGCGTGGTGGCGCTGCTCGCGCTTATCATCATTGCGAAGACCGCCGTCGTCGTGCCTCAGCAGAGCGCTTTTGTGGTCGAGACTCTCGGGCGCTACAACCGCACGATCCATGCCGGCTTTCATCTCCTCAAGCCCTTCATGGACCGCATCGCCTACAAGCACAACCTGAAAGAAGAGGCGATGGACATCCCGGAGCAGATCTGCATCACCCGGGACAATGTGCAGGTTGGTGTAGATGGCGTGCTCTACCTGCAGGTCCTGGAAGCGAGCAAGGCTTCCTACGGCATCACCAATTACCGCTTCGCGATTATCCAGCTCGCACAGACGACGCTTCGGAGCGAGATTGGCAAGATCGAACTCGACCGCACCTTCGAGGAGCGTCAAACGATCAATTCGAACGTCGTCGCCGAACTCGACAAGGCATCCGCGCCCTGGGGCGTCAAGGTGCTGCGTTACGAGATCAAGAACATCAATCCACCCAAGGATATCCTCGGGGCCATGGAAAAGCAGATGCGCGCGGAACGCGAGAAGCGCGCCGTCGTGCTGACCTCCGAAGGCGAGCGCGACGCAAAGATCAACCAGGCGGAAGGCGACAAGCAGCGCGTCATCAAGGAATCGGAAGGGACCAAGCAGCAGCAGATCAACGAGGCACAGGGCCAGGCAGCCGCGATCCTTGCGGTCGCGACCGCGACCGCCGAGGGCCTGCGCCAGGTGGGCGAGGCGCTTGCCGGTCGCGGCGGAATCGAGGCGATGCAATTGCGCGTGGCCGAAGAGTACGTCAAGCAGTTTGGAAAGCTGGCAAACGAGGCCTCGAGCACGCTCGTCGTGCCCGCAAATCTCACGGACATCGCTTCGATGATTGCGCTCGCGACCAGTGTCGTGAAAAGCCAGAAGGTCTCGAGCTAGTGGCACGAGAAACCGGACGCTTCGTCGCGCTGGCGGCAACCTGCTCGATTGCCGCGTTTGCGCTCGCCGATTCGCCACCGGCGCTGTTGCTCTACAACGGAAACATTTACACCGGCGATGCCGCGCAACCGCGGGCCGAAGCGGTGCTCGCCGTTGGCGGGCGCATCGCTTACGTCGGCGACAGGGCGGAGGCGGTGCGGCAGTCGCCGGAAGGGGTGCAGCAGGTCGATCTGGCGGGCGCGACGGTGTTCCCGGGCCTGGCGGACGCCCACGCGCATCTTTCCGGGATTGGCTGGCGCGAACTCCATTTCGACCTCACAGGCGTCGAAAGCGTCGCTGCTTTACAGGCGCGCCTGCGCGATCGCGCGGCGAAAGACCGGCACGACTGGATCGTCGGCATCGGCTGGATCGAATCGAAGTGGAGCCCGGCGGATTTCCCGAAGCGCCAGGACCTGGATGCGGTTGTCACCGATCGGCCGGTCGTGCTCGAGCGCGCCGACGGCCATTCGATCGTCGTCAATTCAAAGGCACTGGCACTTGCCGGCATTGGCCGCGGCACGGCGGACCCCGCAGGCGGCCAGATCCTGAGGGATCCGGCAACTGGCGAAGCGACCGGAATGCTGATCGACAATGCGATGGACCTCGTGAACCGCCTGGTGCCGCCGCCAACGGACCAGGAACTGTCGCTCGCGCTCGAGACCGGCGCGGAACGCAGCCTGAGACTCGGCTGGACGCAGCTGCAGGTCCCGGGCACCAACTGGAAGGCAATCGAACAGATCTGCCGGCTGTATGCGGCGGGCCGAATGAAACTCCGGCTCTATGCGGCGATCGATGGACCCGGGCCGGACGCCGAACGGCTGCTGGCGCTCGGCCGGCAGTACCAAAGCTGCGACCCGCGGCTTACCGTGCGCGCGATCAAGCTCTACATGGATGGCGCGCTGGGTTCCCGTGGTGCAGCGCTCGAGAAACCCTACAGTGATTCGCCGGCGAGCACCGGCCTGCTGCGGAATTCCCCGGACGAGGTGCTTAGAATCGCGGTCGCGGGCTTGAAGAGCGGCATCCAGATCGAGACGCATGCCATCGGCGACCGCGGCAACCGACTCGTGCTCGACCAATACGAGAAAGCGTTCGCCACGGTGCCCGCGAATGAGCGGCCGCTCGCGGATCCGCGTTTTCGCATCGAGCACGCGCAGGTGGTCGCCGCGGCCGACATGCCGCGCTTTGCGGAGCTCGGCGTCATCGCCTCGATGCAGACCTCGCATGCGATCAGCGACATGCTGTTCGCGCCTGCGCGCCTTGGCCCGGAGCGGATCGCCGGCGCTTACGCCTGGCGTTCGCTCATGAATGCCGGCGCGCGGATCGCCGGCGGCAGCGATGCACCGGTCGAGAAGGGCGATCCGCTGGTCGAGTTCTATGGCGCGGTCGCGCGCCGCACCCTCGAAGGGTTTGCGGGCCCGGACTGGGGGCTCGATCAGCGACTGACCCGCGACGAGGCGCTCGCCATCCTGACTTCAGGCCCGGCCTATGCCGCGTTCGAGGAGACTGACCGCGGCACGATCGCGCCGGGAAAGCTCGCGGATTTCAGCGTTTTCTCAGCCGACCTGATGAAGATTCCGGAGTCGGAGATTCCGCGTGCCCACGCGGTGATGACCGTGATCGGCGGCGAAATCGTCTATCAGGCGCCCTGAATCAGGCGACCGATCGCGTCCGGACATTGTTGACCACATTGAACCGGCCGGTCGCCGTCAGGCGATCGTGCAGGGTCTGGGCATTCCTCAATTCCGCGCGGCGCGCGGTGAAGGGCATCGCGGAGACGTCTTTGAGCGAGCTCGAGCGCGCGAACAGGAATCCCTGTGCGGCGACGCAGCCGAGTTCCAGGAGCGTCGCCACCTGGTGCTCGTGCTCGACGCCTTCGGCCACGGTCTCGAGTCCGAGCGTCTCGCCGAGCATTACGACCGCTTTCGCGAGTTCCGGGCCACCGTCCTGCTCCGTGAGCCGGCCGACGAAGGAGCGGTCAATTTTCAGGATGTCGATCGGGAAGCGGTGGAGGTAGGAGAGGGACGAGTAACCCATGCCGAAGTCGTCGATTGCAAGTTTCACGCCGAGCGCCTTGAGCTCGCGGAAGCGCTCCAGGTTGACCTCGGTGTTGTGCATGATTGTGCTCTCGGTAAGCTCGATGACGAGATTCTCCGGTTCGAGCCCGGAGATCTCGAGTGCGTTTCGTACGTCCGCGACCAGGTCGGCGTGCTGCAGGTGGCGCCCGGAGATATTGACTGCGAGCCGGAGCCCGTCGCCGGCGATGATTGAATCGCGCCAGGCCTTGACGCTGCGGCAGGCCTCGATCAGTACCCAGCGACCGAGTTCGATGATCTGGCCGGATTCTTCCGCTGCCGGGATGAAGGCGCCCGGCATGACTAGGCCCCGCTCCGGGTGATTCCAGCGCACCAGCGCTTCGACGCCCAGCAATTCGCGGCGTGCGAGGTCAATGACCGGCTGGTACTCGACGAAGAATTCGTCGCGCTTGAGCGCATTCGTGATGTCATCCTCGAGTCGCAGCCGTTCGCGGAGCTGCTCCTGCATGCGCGGCTGGAACACGACGAAGCGTGCCTTGCCGGCGGCCTTCGCGCTATACATCGCGATGTCGGCGTTCCGCAGCAGCTGCTCGGTATCGTCGCCCGACTGTGAGAAGGCGATGCCAATGCTGGCCGCGATGTAGGTGTCGCTGCCGTCGAGCACCAGGGGCTCATCGAAGGAACGCGTGATCGCGCCGGCGATTTCCTCGACGTCCATCGATTCGTTGATGCCCTCCAGCAGGATCGCGAACTCGTCTCCGCCGAGGCGCGCGACCGTGTCGGACGGGCGCGTCGACTTGACGAGCCGTTGCGCGGCCGCCTGCAGCAGGCGGTCACCGGCG
>JANLWE010000025.1:0-8499 GCA_031364365.1 Gammaproteobacteria bacterium
GGCGTCCGCCTCGCGGCGCGAACAGATTCCACTCTCGCTGATGTGCTTGTTGAGACGCATCGCACCACCTCGGTGCATCGGATATAGTGTGCGCACCAAATTGGTGCGGAACGACGTCATAGACCCATCAGAGCAATCAGAACCGATTGATTATAATTAATATTATTCAAGCATGTCGCTGGCATGATCCTTGCACCACGATGGGGATCGCGATCAATCGCAAAAGGACAGGGAGATGAACATGACGCCCGCCGATGTTTTGAGACTGATAAAAGAAAAAGAGGCCAGCTACTGCGACCTGCGTTTCACGGACACGCGCGGCAAGGAACAGCACATCACGATTCCGACGCGCCTGGTCAACGAGGACTTCTTCGTCGACGGCAAGATGTTCGACGGCTCCTCAATTGCCGGATGGAAGGGCATCAACGAGTCGGACATGATCCTGATGCCGGATCCGTCAACCGCGTTGATCGATCCGTTCTTCGAGGAGACAACGCTGCTGCTGCGCTGCGACGTCGTCGAGCCGACGACGATGCAGGGCTACAACCGCGACCCCCGCTCGCTCGGCAAGCGCGCCGAGGCCTATCTCAAGTCCACGGGAATCGCTGACGGCTGCCTGTTTGGTCCCGAGAATGAATTCTTCATCTTTGACAGCGCCCGCTGGACCAACGAGATCAACGGCTGCAGCTATCACATCGACTCGGTGCAGGGCGCGTGGAACTCGGGCGCGAGCTACGACAGCGGCAACATGGGCCATCGCCCGGGCATCAAGGGCGGCTATTTCCCGGTGCCGCCGGTCGATCGTTTCCAGGATCTCCGCACCGCGATGTGCCAGGCCTGCGAAGAACTCGGACTGAAAGTCGAGGTGCATCACCACGAAGTCGGCACCGGCGGCCAGGGCGAGATCAATGTCGGGCCGAATACGCTGACGAAGAAAGGCGATGAGGTGCAGCTGCTCAAGTACGCACTCTGGAACGTCGCGCACGGCCACGGCAAGACGCTCACCTTCATGCCGAAGCCGCTGGTCGGCGACAACGGCAGCGGCATGCACGTACACATGTCCCTGCAGAAGGACGGCAAGAACACTTTCGCGGGCGAACGCTATGCGGGGCTGTCCGAGGTCGCGCTCTATTACATCGGCGGCATCATCAAGCACGCGAAGGCGCTGAACGCCTTCACCAATCCGGGCACGAACAGCTACAAGCGCCTGGTGCCGGGCTTCGAGGCGCCGGTGATGCTGGCGTATTCGGCGCGCAACCGCAGCGCGTCGATCCGCATCCCCTGGGTTTCCAATCCGAAGGGCCGACGCATTGAGGTGCGCTTCCCGGATTCGACCGCAAATCCGTATTTCGCGTTCGCCTCCATGATGATGGCGGGGCTCGATGGCATCCAGAACAAGATTCATCCGGGCGAGGCTTCGGACAAGGACCTGTACGACCTGCCGCCGGAAGAGGCGAAGAACATTCCCGAGGTCTGCCATTCGCTCGACATGGCGCTCGAACATCTCGACCGCGACCGCGATTTCCTGAAGCGCGGCGGCGTGTTCAGCGACGACCTGATCGATGCTTACATCGGGCTGAAAGAAGGCGAGATGACGCGTTTCCGGATGTCGACGCATCCGGTCGAGCTCGATATGTATTACAGCCTCTGAGGACAGGTTTACGGGGTGGGACGGCGGTCACAGATGCTGTCCCGGCTTTGTCAGTGCGGCAGGTCAGGGGCTATGCTGTCGTCATGCGTATCCTCTTGATCCTCGCCGGATTGGCCCTGTCCCTGGCGGCCGCTTCCCAGGAGATCTACCGGTGGGTGGACAAGGACGGCATCGTCCATTACGCCGACCAGCCGGGTTCCGCCGACGCGCAGCTCGTGACGGTGATCGAGCCCAATGCCTACGAAGCCGAGGCCGCGACGCCCGACAGCGCGCCGGGATCGTCCAGTGCGGACCAGGAATCAGAGCCGTCCGATTCACCATACGAATCGCTCTCCATCGTCCAGCCGCCACCGGACGAGGTGTACTTCGGCTCGGACGCGGCGGTCACGGTCGAGGCCGATCTCCAGGGCACCTTGCGTCCCGATCACTCGGTGGTGTTTTTCCTGAATGGCAACCGGCGCCCGGCCAGCGGGCTCGGGATGCAACTGAGCGGGCTGACGCGCGGCACGTACTTCCTGCGCGCGAGCATCCTCGACCAGAACGGCGATCCGGTCATTACGAGCCAGCAGACCACGTTCCACGTGCGTCAGGCGTCCACTCAGAATCCGCAGACACCGGTGCCGTCGCGACCGGGACCCAAGCCGACGCCGAAGCCGAAGCCGAAACCCGCCACCGGCTGACGAGCGCGCATCCGGCGCCGGGATCACACGATGGCGCGTGATTCCACCGGGCGCGCCGCGATCGATCCGACTGCGATCCTGGAACTCCTTGCCACGGCGGTTCTCGTCGTGGACGCAGAGACCCATATCTCGTGGCTCAATGCCGCGGCGGCCGACCTCCTGTCGATCAGTCCGGCTGCGGCACGCGGGCGGCGCTTCGGTTCGCTTGTCAACGATGGCGCGGCGATGGGGTCGCTGATCGTGCGGAGCCGCGACAGTCAGGAACCGCTCGCGGTCCGCGGACTCCAGTTGACGCCGACAGCGCGCGGCGATGCGCGCTATCAGGTCGACATCTCCCTGACGCCGGTCACGGGACAGTCTTCGCTCGCGGGCTCGGTGCTGATCGAAATCGCAAACACCACCGAGCCGTCGCGCATGACACGCGACAGTGCCCTGCTGGTTCAGCAGGGCGGGAGCCGCGTGATGGCGCGGCAACTCGCGCACGAGATCAAGAATCCGCTCGGCGGTTTGCGCGGCGCGGCACAACTGCTCGAGCGTGAGTTGCCGAGCGCCGAGCTCAAGGAATACACGCGCGTAATCATCCGCGAGGCCGACCGGCTCTGTGCACTCGTCGATAGCCTGCTCGGCCCCGCGCGCGCGGTGGTGCGCGCGCCCGTCAACGTCCACGAACTCGTCGACCACGTTTTCCGCCTCGCGCGTGCCGAGGCACCTGCGGGCGTCACGATCGAGCGCGACTACGATCCGAGCCTGCCCTCGCTCCGGCTCGACCGCGACCTGATGGTGCAGGCAATGCTGAACCTGGCGCGAAACGCGGTGCAGGCGGTTGGCGAGCGCGGCCTGTTGACGCTCCGGAGCCGGGCGCTGATGAACGCGACTATCGGCACCGAGCGCCATCGCGTGGTCGCCTCACTCCAGTTCGAGGACAACGGTCCGGGCGTGCCGCCGGAACTCGGGGAAACGATCTTTTATCCGCTCGTGACGGCGCGTGCGGGCGGTAGCGGGCTCGGTCTCGCGGTCGCCCAGGACATTGCGACGCGCCACGGCGGAATCATCGAGTTCGACAGCCGGCCGGGACGAACCGTGTTTTCTCTGCTGTTGCCGATGGAGAACGGGCATGAACAAGCCGCTTGAGGTCTGGGTGGTGGACGACGACGCGTCAATCCGCTGGGTAGTCGAACGCGCCCTGCGCCAGGCCGGCATGGAGCCGCGGCCCTTCGAGCATGCCGACGCCGCGCTCGCCGCGCTCGCGGAGCGCCGGCCGGACGTGCTGATCACGGACGTGCGCATGCCGGGCACGGAGGGCCTCAAGCTGCTCGAGATTGCGCGGCGGGAATATCCAGAACTGCCCGTGATCGTGATGACCGCGCACACGGATCTCGATCACGCGGTCGCGGCCTATCGCGGTGGCGCGTTCGAATACCTGCCGAAGCCGTTTGACATCGACGAAGCGGTCGCGCTCGTGCGGCGTGCCGCGACCCAGGGCGCGGCCGGACGCGCGGAAAACGCCGGGCCCGACATTCCCGAGATTCTCGGCCAGGCCCCGGCGATGCAGGAGGTGTTCCGGGCGATCGGCCGGCTGTCCCGCTCGAGTCTGTCGGTGCTGGTGACGGGCGAATCCGGCACCGGCAAGGAACTCGTGGCGCGCGCGCTGCATCGGCACAGCCCGCGCGGGGGAGCGCCCTTCATCGCGCTCAACACCTCCGCGATCGCGTCGGACTTGCTCGAATCGGAATTATTCGGTCATGAGAAGGGCGCCTTCACGGGCGCCGACGCAATGCGCCGCGGACGATTCGAGCAGGCGGACGGCGGCACGCTCTTTCTCGACGAGGTCGGGGACATGAGCATGGCGCTGCAGATGCGCCTGCTGCGCGTGCTCGCCGAGGGCGAGTTTTATCGCGTCGGCGGCAGCACGCCGATCGAGGTCGACGTGCGCGTCATCGCCGCGACGCATCAGGATCTCGACGGGTTGGTGAGGCGGGGCCTGTTCCGCGAGGACCTGCTGCATCGGCTGAACGTAATCAGGATCCGCGTGCCTTCCTTGCGCGAACGGGCCGGCGATATCCCCGGGCTGCTGACGCATTACCTTGCGCTCGCCGCGCGCGAGCTCGGCGTCGAACCGAAGACCCTCGCCACCAGCGCGCAGGATCGCCTGGCCGCATTCGGCTGGCCCGGCAACGTGCGGCAACTCGTGAACGCGGCGCGGCGGCTCACCGTCACCGCGCCGGGACGGGAGATTCGCGATGAGGACATTCCGGCGGATCTCGGCGGCGAGGGCGCGGATGCGCCGACGCCGGACGACTGGTGCCGCGAACTCGAAGCCTGGGCCGCGCGCCATCTCGCAGGAAACGGGCCGCCGCTCCTCGAGGTCGCGGGCAATAAGTTCGAACGGACGCTCGCGCGCGCGGCACTCGCGCGCGTCCAGGGCCGCCGGCAGGAAGCGGCAAAGCTCATCGGCTGGGGCCGGAATACGCTGACGCGGAAACTGCGCGAACTCGGGCTCGACTAGGCCGCGGTAGACTTCACACCATGTCGATGAACGAACTCCAGGAATTCGCGGCCCGCGTGTACTTCGGCAATGAGCTCGGCAACTGGCTCGCCGCCGCCGTGGCGTTCACGCTGTGGTTCACGGTGCTGCCGCTCGCGCGGGCTTTGGTCCTGCGCCGCCTCAGGAAGCCGCAGCCCACGCAGTCCGCAGAGGCGTTCGAACTGACGCTGGCCCTTCTTGGCGCGACGATGCGGCTTTTTCTCGTGGCGGTCGCGGCCTGGCTGTCGCTGCGCTGGCTCGAGATTCCGGCCGGCATCGATCACAAGCTCGGCATCGCGCTCCAGGTCATCGCCTGGTTCCAATTCGGCAGGTGGGGCGCAACTCTGGTGACGCATTTCGTGCGCAGGCGGCAGGCGGCGGTTGCTGCGGGTGAGGGCGCGGCGAGCCTCAATATCCTCCGCTTCGTCGGAATCCTCATCGTCTGGGTCGTCGCGCTCCTCATGCTCCTAGCGAACGTCGGCGTGAAGATCATGCCGCTGGTCGCGGGACTGGGCATCGGCGGCGTCGCGATTGCGCTGGCCGTCCAGAACGTGCTCGGCGACCTGTTCGCCTCGCTTTCCATTGCGCTCGACAAGCCGTTCAAGCTCGGTGATTTCCTCGTGGTCGGCGAGGAGAAAGGCACGGTCGAGCAGATCGGCATCAAGAGCACGCGCCTGCGTTCGCTGTCAGGCGAGATGATCGTGATGTCGAACGGCGACCTGCTGAAGAGCCGCGTGCGCAATTTCGGTTTGCTCTACGAGCGCCGCGCAGCGTTCACGATCGGCATCGTCTACGAAACGCCACGCGAACTGATCCAGCAGGTGTCCGGCCTGATCGAGGCAGCGATCCGCGCCCAGCCGAAGACGCGCTTCGAGCGATCGCACTTCAGGAACTTCGGCGAGTCCGCGCTGATCTTTGAGGCGGTCTATTTCGTGCTGGACGCGGAATACAACACGTATATGGATATCCAGCAGGCGATCAATCTTCGCCTGATCAGCGAATTCGCCGAGCGGCGCATCGAGTTCGCCTATCCGACGACCAAGCAGTGGACTGTGGCGGCTTCCGTGCCGGCCGATTAGCCGCATTCCTCGGCAGGGCCTGCGACCAGCGAGCCGGTCAGCTCGCGGACCGAGGCCATGCCGGAGGCCGCGAGATACGCGGCAATTCCGGCATTGATCTTCGGACAAAGCAGCGGGTCGTAGAAAAGCCCCGTGCCAAGACCGATCGCGGTCGCGCCAGCGATCAGGAACTCGAGTGCGTCGGCGACGTTCGCGATACCGCCCTGGCCGATGATCGGTATCCGCTTCGGACCCGCGACCTCGTAGACCTGTTTCACCTTCAGCAGCGCGATTGGCTTGATCTCTGGACCCGAAACGCCGCCCTGCACGTTGCCGATCACCGGCCTGCGCGTTGCGGCGTCGATCGCCATGCCGGAGATCGTATTGATGACGGCGAGCCCGTCGCTGCCGGCCTCGATGCAGAGCCGCGCGTTCTCGCGGATGTCGGTCTGGTTCGGCGAGAGCTTGGTGATAAGCGGTTTCTTCGTGGCCTTGCGGCAGGCCGCGACCACGCGCGCGCTCATGTCCGGGTAATTGCCGAACTGCACGCCGCCTTCCCTGACGTTCGGGCAGGAGATGTTGATCTCCATCGCGTCGATGGGCGAATCGTCGAAGCGCCGCGTGACCTCGGCGTACTCCTCGATGGTCGAGCCGCAGACATTCGCGATGAAGCGCGTCTCGCTGAAATCGAGCGTCGGCAGGATCCGGCGCACGACGTGATCGACGCCGGGGTTCTGAAGTCCGATCGCATTGATCATGCCGTAGGGCGTTTCCGTGACGCGGTGCGACGGATTTCCGAGGCGGGGCTTATCCGTCGTGCCTTTCAGGACGATCGCGCCGGCGTCGCGGTTCGAGAAGCCGGCGACGCGTGTGTATTCCTCTCCGAAGCCGACGCAGCCCGAGAGGAGCACTATCGGGGAGGCGAACTTCAGTCCGCAGAAATCGAGGGCGAGCGAGGAGGCCGGGCCCGAGAATGTGTCCACAGCGCGTATATTAACGGGGACTGTCCCCTTTGCGGCGGCGCCCTGCGCCGTCGCAAAGGTGGACTGTCCCCTCTTCATATGTTCCACGTCATCCTCTTCGAACCCGAAATCCCGCCGAACGCGGGTAACGTCATCCGGCTCTGCGCCAATACCGGCTCGACGCTGCATCTCGTGCGACCACTCGGATTCACGCTCGATGACACGCGCGTGAAGCGGGCCGGGCTCGATTACCACGAGCTCGCCCGTGTTCGCGAACACGAGAACCTGGCGGACTGCCTGGACTCGCTCGACGGCAGCCGCATCTTCGCGGTCGAAACGACCGGTGGTTTGCGCCATGACCGCGCCGGTTACCGCGCCGGCGACGCCTTCCTGTTCGGCCGCGAAACCACCGGCCTGCCGCGAGAAGTCCTCACCGGTTGGCCCCAGGAACACCTCATTCGTCTGCCGATGGTCCCCGGCAACCGCAGCCTCAACCTCTCCAACGCCGTCGCTGTCGTCGTGTTCGAGGCCTGGAGGCAGCTCGGCTTCAGCGGAAGCTAATCGGGCACACTAGCAATATGAGAAACGACCATGCCTTTACGGCGCAGGAACTGAAGGGAACGAAAGCCGAGCCCACATTCGCGGGCGCATTGAGCTTTCTCAGGTGCCGGTATTCGAGGGATCTCGCGAGCGTCGACGTTGCTGTCACGGGCATTCCGCTCGACACGGCGACGACCAATCGGCCCGGAGCGCGCTTTGGGCCGCGGGCCATCCGCGCAGCCTCCGCCCAGATGGCATGGACGCGGCCCTATGGCTGGCCGTTCGATCCGCTCGACAAGCTCGCGGTCGTCGACTACGGCGACTGCGCCTGGGATCATGGAAAGCCGACGGACATCCCGTCGGCAATCGAAGCCCACGCCGAGGCGATCATCTCAACGGGTGCGGCAATGTTGTCGATGGGCGGCGATCATTTCATCAGCTATCCGTTGCTGAAGGCCCACGCGAGACGGCACGGTCCGCTGTCACTGATCCACTTCGACGCCCACTCGGACACGTGGAACGATGCGGAAGGCGGCGGGCGCGTCGATCACGGGACCATGTTCTATCACGCCGCGCGTGAGGGCCTCGTCGACCCGATGACATCCGTACAGATCGGGCTGCGGACCCACAACGACGACCTGATGGGTTTCAACGTGCTCGATGCGTCCTGGGTACACGAGCACGGCATGAAAGCGGTTGCGGCCGAGGTTCATCGCATCGTTGGCAGGAACAAGGCCTATCTGACGTTCGACATCGATTGCCTGGACCCCGCCTTCGCACCCGGAACCGGGACGCCGGTGGCCGGCGGGCTCTCTTCGGCCGAGGCGCTGGCGATCATGAAGGGGCTGGCCGGCATCGACTTCGCGGGCATGGACATCGTCGAGGTCGCGCCGCCTTATGACGTGGCCGATATCACGGCATTGGCGGCTGCGCACCTGGCGCACGAGTGGCTGGCGCTCTACGCCGTACGGCCAGGTGGTCCTGCGGTCAGCGTGTGAGCGCGTAAGTTCCGGATGAAGGGGACGTGGGCCAAAAACGCAAAGAGGGGAAGGTTTAAGAACCCCTAAAGGGCGTGCCCAGCAAA
>JANLWE010000065.1:0-4585 GCA_031364365.1 Gammaproteobacteria bacterium
CCGATGACCATCAGGCCCTTGAGCCCCACCGGGAAGCGATCGAGGACGAACGTCGCCAGGATGCTGGTGCTCGACGCCGTGTCCGGGTAAAGCACGGCCGCGGCGAGGCCGAGCCAGGCGACCGCGAGCGCGATCGGCAGCATCAGGACCGGCGCGAGGAGCGCGCCCCGCTGCGCCGCCACGGCGTCGCGCGCGGCGAAGCTGCGCGAGAAGCTGTCCATCGCGACGAAGAAGCTGAGCACCATCGAAACCACGAGCGCCGCGACCCGGTCCCAGCCCTGCGCCCCGAAGTCATATTGCGCGGCCGGCAGCACGGCACGCATGTCCGCCCAGCTACCCGCCTGCGAAATTGCGACGGGAATACCGACCGCGACGATGCCGACGAGGACCAGCGTGACCTGCACGCGGTCGGTGAAGGTGACCGCGAGATAGCCGCCTGCTGCGGTGTAAAGCGTCACGATCGCGCCCGCAAGGAGCAGGCAGTTGCCGTAGCTCCAGCCGATCAGCACCTGCAGGATGGCGGCGGCGGCGGCGAACTGGCCCGCGGAGTACGCCGTGTAGGCAAGGACCGTCGTGATCGTCGCGACCGCGCGCGTGCGGTTGTCATAGTGCCGCTCGATGAAGTCCGGGTAGGTGAGGTGGCGGTCGCCGTCACCCAGTTGCTTCACGCGCCTCGCGGCGGTGAGGCCGAACAGGGTGCAACCGATCGCGATCCCGAGCACGTACCAGATGCCGGTGATGCCCTGCGCGTAGACGCGGGCCGACGTGCCCACGATCGAGGCCCCGCCGATCCAGGCCGCGACCCACATGCAGGCGATCGTGAACGGACCCATGCGCCGGCCCGCCACGAAATAATCCTCGACACCCTGCTGGCGGCGGTTCGCATAGACGCCGAGTCCCACCAACAGCGCTAGGTAGGCGAAGAGAATGACGGTGTCGAGGGCGCTCACTGTGGTATCGCCAGGCGCGCTTCGGCGGCCGCGATCATCGCCTTGAAACGGGGATGCTCACGGACATTGTCGAGCGTCGTATCGATCTTGATCCAGGGTAGCGCCTCGCTTTGGCACCTCGCAACGACCACTTCCAGGAGATCGAGCGCACGCTCGGCATCGCCCAGGGCAGCCATAGTGCAGGCGAGGTTGTAGCGAAGACTCAAGTCATCGCGTGGCGCGAGCAGGAGCGCACGCTCGATCCAGTCGAGGGCCCGTTCCTTTTCGCCCAGCGCCACCAGAGCGGAGACGCCGTGGGTCATGGCCGTCGTATGGTCAGGCTCCGCGGCGATGATTCGTTCGACACGCTCCAGCGTGTGGCGGGCGATGCGTTTCAGGCCTTCGAGGTCGCCCTTCGCTTCATAGCACTGAATCGCCATGCCACAGGCCCAGAAATCGCGGTCATTGACCACGGTCGCCTTCTCGTAATGCCGGATCGCATCGTCGTACCGGCGCATGGCGGTGTAGCAGCGTGCCGCTGCGCAATTGACCTCGTACGATTCAGGATCCAGCCGCACCGCGATCTCATGTTCGCGTGCGGCATTTTCGTAATCTTCCTGGTCCGCGAGTATGCGGCCTTTCGCGGCGTGGGCCTCGGCGAGGTTGGGATCGAGTGCGAGCGCACGGTTGGCCGCGTCCCAGCCGTTGTCGCCGGTTGCGCCGCTCAGGAGGCGGAAATTCGACTGGCCGATCGCCAGCAGCGCCCAGGCGGGCGCGTAGTCAGGGTCGATCTCGACTGCGCGCTGGCACAGGCGGATGATCAGCGGGCGGTGCCGCCCACTGGCGAAGAACGAGAATTGCCGCGCCATCAAGTAGAGCTTGTAGGCTTCGGGATTCAAGGTGCCGCGGGCTTCGATCGCCGTCTTCTCTTCCGGCAGGAGCTTCACCTTGAGTGCCGACACGATCGCCCTGGAGATCTCGTCCTGAAGCGCAAAGATTTCGCTGAGATCGCGGTCGTAGCGCTCGGCCCAGACATGATTGCCGGTCACGCCGTCGATGAGCTGTGCGGTGATGCGCACACGGTTTCCTGATTTGCGCACGCTGCCTTCGAGCACGTGGCTGACTTTCAATTGCCGTGCGACCTGTGGCACGTCCACGTGCTTGCCCTTGAACGAGAATGCGGTGTTGCGGGCGGTGATGGCAATGGCGGAAACCTTGCTGAGGTCCGTGATGACGTCCTCGCTGATGCCATCGGAGAAATATTCCTGCTCAGGATCGCCGCTCATGTTTGCGAATGGGAGGACGCAGACGGCGACTTGCCGCGGCTGCTCACGCGTGGCTGCCCGAACGGCCGACGTTCCCCCGGATCGCGCGGCTAACGGGCCGAGCGCCCGCAGGAGCTCCTGAAATGCAGGGCCTTGCGGATTTTCCTGCCAGGCGTCGAGATCGGTGGTGTGGATGGCGCGCACATCAATCGGCAGTTTCACGTCGTCGAATCGAACCGGCACCAGGATGCCGCGGTCGGCCGCGTCGCGCGCCTCGCCCCGCACCCAGCGCGAGGAAACCGACGCGGGCGTCCAGACGACCAGGACCGCGTTCGCCTGTTCCAGTTCCGCAGCGATCAGTGAATCGAATTCCTGTCCGGGCGGGATCTCGGGGTCCCACCACACCGACCAGCCGTCGGCTTCGAGCGCCGCGACCAGGGGAGCAACGCGCGCTCTATCGGTCCTGGAGTAGGAAACGAAAATATCGGCCATGGCGCCTCGGCAGGGAGCGCCCAGATGTTAGCTGAGCGCGGCCAGCCGTGCCTCAGTCGTCAGGGAATTTCCGCCGGGCGCCTGCGGCGGCCCCGGGTCGCGCCCTGCGCCGCCGATTCCTTGACCGCCGGCAGGGCCACGACCTTGCGCAACTCCGGATAGCTGGCGTTCTTGTGCGGAATCGCCATGGCCTCGATGAAATGCGCCTGAAACTTTGGTTCGATCGCAGTCTCGATCTTCTCGACGCGCCGGACCAGGTCTTCGATCGCCGCGCGCGCGGTCGAGTCGAGCAGCGCAATGCGCGCCCCGGCACCGGCCGCATTGCCGACCGACCCGACATGATCCAGCTCGCAATCGGGGATCATGCCGAGGACCATCGCATACTTTGCGTCGATGTGACTGCCGAAGGCGCCGGCAAGCCCGATCCGGTCGACGCGCTCGACGCCCAGGTGATCCATCAGCAGGCGGATGCCCGCGTGCAGGGCCGCCTTCGCGAGCTGGATCGCGCGCACGTCGTTCTGCGTGATCATCATCGGCACATCGCCGCGATGCAGAACATAGGAGAAGGTTCGGTCATTGGTGACGACGCGGTCGCTGCGGGAGGCCATGCGCCCGTCGATAACGCCATCCTGGTTGATGATGCCGGCCAGGTACATCTCCGCGATGACTTCGATGATGCCCGAGCCGCAGACCCCGGTGACCCCGGTGGTGGTGGTGGCCGCGGCGAAAGCCGCATCGTCCGACCACAGGTCGCTGCCGATCACCTTGTAGCGTGGTTCGAGCGTCACGGGATCGATGCGCACGCGCTCGATCGCGCCGGGCGCGGCGCGCTGGCCGCAGCTGATCTGCGCGCCTTCGAATGCGGGGCCGGTCGGGCTCGAGCAGGCGAGCAGGCGATCGCGATTGCCGAGCACGATCTCCGCATTGGTGCCGACATCGACGAGGAGCGCGATCTCCGTGCCCTGATCCGGGCGTTCGGCAAGGATCATGCCGGCCGCGTCGGCGCCGACGTGACCGGCGATGCACGGCAGCACGTAGACACGCGCATTCGGATGCACGGCGAGACCGAGCGACGAGGCACGGATCGTCAGCGAATGGTCGATGGCCAGCGCGAACGGCGCGCCGCCCAGTTCCGTCGGATCGATGCCGAGCACCAGGTGATGCATGATCGGATTGCCGACCAGCGACAGTTCGAGGATGTCCGAGGGCTGGATCCGGGCCGCACGCGCGAGCTCGCCCGCGAGCGCGCTCAAGGCGACGCGAATCGCGTCCGTCATCTGCTGTGCGCCGCCCGGATTCATCATCGCGTACGACACGCGGCTCATCAGGTCTTCGCCGAAGCGGATCTGCGGATTCATGATGCCGGCCGCGGCGACGAGTTCTCCGCTCTCGAGATTGCAGAGGTGCGCAGCCACGGTCGTGGAGCCGACGTCGACGGCCATGCCGAAGGCCTTATCATGAAAGCCCGGCCATACGGCGATGATCTGTTTCTCGCCGTGGACTGCCACGGTCACCTTCCACTGGCCCTTGCGCAGCGCCGGCTGAAGCTCGCGCAGCACGGCCAGGTCACAGGTGAGGCTGCTGAGCCGCCATTCCTGTTCGAGCGCGTTCATCAGGCGGCGCAGGTCGCCGGATGGATCCTGCATGTCCGGCTCCTGCACCTCGACATAGTGCAGCCGAACGACAGGATTCAGCTTGATCTCGCGGGCGTCGGCATCCTTGCGCACGACCTGGCGATGAACCTGGCTTTCGGGCGGCACGTCGACGACCACATCGCCCTGCACGCGTGTCGAGCAGGAAAGCCGACGCCCTGCGGTGAGTCCCCGCCGGCTGGCATAGCGCAATTCAACCTCGCTGACCGCCGAGACGCTCTGCGCCGTCGATCGCACGCCGTGCTTC
>JANLWE010000067.1:0-4383 GCA_031364365.1 Gammaproteobacteria bacterium
AAGCCCTGGGAGAACCGCGAGCAGCCTGGAGACGTTGGCGCGATCCATACGGCCCCCGCGCGCATCGGCCTGTGGTTCTTCATGGCGGTCGTGACCTCGCTGTTTGCGCTGTTCCTGTCGGCCTATTCAATGCGGATGCACCAGAGCGTCGGCTGGTGCCACCTGACGATCCCGAGCATCCTCTGGGTGAACACGCTCGTGCTCCTCGCCGCGAGCGTCGCGATGCAACTCGCGAGCAGCGCCGTCGGCCGCGGCAGCCGCCGGTTCGCGCAAGTGGCGCTGATCGCAGGCGGCGCGCTCTCGATCGCGTTTCTCGCCGGACAGATGCTCGCCTGGCAGGCGGTTGGACCGTCGCTCTATTTCATCCAGGGAAGTCCCGCGATCGCCTTCTTCTACGTGCTGACGATCGCGCACGGACTGCACCTGATCGGCGGCCTGGTCGTGCTCGGCCGCGCGTCGCTCCGCTTCGCGGGCGGCGCGGAACTGATCGATCTTCGGCAGAGCCTCTCGCTCTGCGCGATCTACTGGCATTTCCTGCTACTCGTCTGGCTCGCCGTGTTCGGCGTGCTGCTGTTTCTGTGAGAGGAAGTCCTGCCAATGGCTCATGACGCGGAAGTCGCTGCCCTAGGCCCGCTCCAGCAAGTCACCGGCGACTTCGCCGCCGACAAACAGGCGTTCACGGTGCCCTGGGGCAAGGCAATGATGTGGATCTTCCTGCTCTCCGACACTTTCATCTTCAGTTGCTTCCTGACCGGTTACATGAACGTCCGCGTATCCACGCTGGACACCTGGCCAAACCCGAGCCAGGTCTTCGCGCTTCACCTGTTCGGCCAGGACATTCCGCTGATCCTGATCGCGATCATGACCTTCGTCCTGATCACCTCGAGCGGCACGATGGCGCTCGCAGTGAACTACGGCTACCGGCGCGACAAGCAGAAGACCATGTGGCTCCTGATTGCGACCGCGGTGCTCGGCGCAATGTTCGTCAGCATGCAGGCCTTCGAATGGACCAAGCTCATCCTGGAAGGCGTGCGGCCCTGGGAAAACCCGTGGGGAGCGCCGCAGTTCGGCTCCGCATTCTTCATGATCACCGGTTTCCACGGCTGCCACGTGACCGCGGGCGTGATCTACCTGCTGATCACGGCGAAGCGAGTCGCATCCGGCTTCTACGATCGCAAGGGCAGTTACGAGACCGTCGAGGTCGCGGGCCTGTACTGGCACTTCGTCGACCTCGTCTGGGTATTCATCTTCGCATTCTTCTACCTGTGGTGAGGCAGCATGTCTGACGCGAAAGAAGGCCAGCAACACCCCCTCAAGGTCTACCTCTGGATCTGGCTGCTGTTGTTCGTGCTCAGCACGTTCTCCTATCTCGTGGATTACTTCCACCTCCATGGCTACCTGCGCTGGTCGCTGATCATCACCTTCATGCTGCTGAAGGCCGGCTTCATCGTCGCGATCTTCATGCACATGGCCTGGGAGCGTCTTGCGCTCAAGCTCGCGATCCTGGTGCCGCCGCTCTGCCTGCTGATCCTGATCAGCTTCATGGCGATCGAGGGCGACTACACGTTCCTGACCAGGGGGACGGCATTCCTGCGCTGATCCGCGAAACCGACTTCGTGCAGAGCGTCGCGTACGCCCTGCAGTTCATCTCCTACTACCACCCCGCCGATTACATCGCGCATCTCGCGCGCGCCTGGGAGCGCGAGCAATCGCCCGCTGCGAAAGACGCGATCGCGCAGATCCTGACCAACTCGCGGATGTGCGCGGAAGGCCGGCGTCCGATCTGCCAGGACACCGGCATCGTCAATGTGTTCGTGAAGGCGGGCCTGGGCGTGCGCTGGAACACGACCAAGAGCCTTCAGGAGATGGTGGACGAAGGCGTGCGCCGCGGTTACCTGCAACCCGACAATCGCCTGCGTCCCTCGATCGTCGCGGACCCGCTGTTTGCGCGCAAGAACACCGGCGACAACACGCCGGCGGTCGTGCACGTCGAACTCGTTGCCGGCAACACCGTCGAGGTCACGGTTGCGGCGAAAGGCGGCGGCTCCGAGAATAAGGCCACGTTCGCGATGCTGAATCCCTCCGATTCGATCGTGGACTGGGTGCTCGAGAGGGTTCCCGAAATGGGCGCGGGCTGGTGCCCGCCCGGCATGCTAGGCATCGGCGTCGGCGGGACGGCCGACAAGGCGATGGTTCTCGCGAAGGAATCGCTGATGGATCCGATCGACATGCACGAGCTGCTCGAGCGCGGGCCGTCGAACAAACTCGAAGAACTGCGCATCGAACTCTACGAGAAGGTGAATGCCCTCGGCATCGGTGCGCAGGGCCTCGGCGGACTCACGACCGTGCTCGACGTGAAGATCCGGACCTTTCCGACGCATGCCGCGTCGAAACCTGTCGCGATGATCCCGAATTGCGCAGCGATACGGCATGCGCACTTCGTGCTCGATGGCACTGGGCCGGTCGCGCTCGATCCGCCCTCACTCGATCTCTGGCCCGACGTGCACTGGAAGCCGTCCGCGGAATCGAGACGCGTCAATCTCGATGCTCTGACGCGAGGGGAAGTGGCGGGCTGGAAGCCGGGGCAGACGCTGCTGCTGTCCGGCCGGATGCTGACGGGCCGCGATGCCGCTCACAAGCGGCTCGCGGAGCTATTGAATTCCGGCCGTGAACTTCCACCCGGCGTGGACCTGAAGGGACGCGTCATTTATTACGTCGGTCCCGTGGATGCGGTTCGCGACGAGGCCGTCGGACCCGCGGGACCGACGACAGCAACCCGCATGGACAAGTTCACGGATCTCCTGCTCGAGAAGACCGGTCTCTTCGCGATGATCGGCAAGGCCGAGCGTGGCCCTGTCGCAATTGAGGCAATCCGCAGGCACAAGGCCGCTTATTTGATCGCGATCGGCGGCGCGGCGTATCTCGTGTCGAAGGCGATCAGGAAGGCCCGCGTCATCGCGTTCGAAGACCTCGGCATGGAGGCGATCTACGAGTTCGAGGTGCAGGACATGCCGGTGACCGTTGCAGTCGACGCACGTGGTGAATCGGTACATGAGACGGGGCCGCGGATCTGGGGCGACAAGATCAAGGCGCTAAAGATTCCTGTTCGTGTTGCCTGACGTTCCCGCGGGAACCTTTCGCGCGTCTCGCCCGCTCCAATAGGCAGCCGATGGCCAGGTCGTAATCGAGCGCCTCGCCGGTCCAGCGGGTGATCGCAGTCGTGGCGGTGATCGGGATCGGCGGCTTCCAGTCGGTCGACCGCGGAGCGGGACTTTCGAACGATTTTCCATCCGGCCGGATGAAGCGGAACGCCCCGTCGTCCAGGATCTGAACGACCACCCGCCCTTCATGCACCTGCCGATGGTGGAAGCGGCAGAGCGTGACGAGGTTGGAAAGTCTCGTCTCACCGCCCTGGGCCCAGTGCTTCACGTGATGGCCATCGACATAGCGCTTGAAAGAACAACCGGGGAAGCGGCAGCCTTTGTCCCGGGAGTTCAAGGCTCTGCGGATCGCCGGCGGGATCGTCCGGGTCTTGCGGCCCACGTTCAGCGGTTCTCCCTGCTCGTTTTCGATGATCGCAACGAGGCTCGCATCGCAGACAAGCCTTCTTGCGGTCTCTGCGGCGATCGATGGCCCCTGCTCCAGCTCGCAGCGGCCGGCGTGGCTGTGTTTCAGGGTCTCGGCATCCACGTGCACGATGATCTGCTGCCGGTCGCCGCCGGCCAGATCCTGGGGCCCCGACGCCAGGAAGCTTTCGGCCAGCACCGCGAGCGCTTCGACCCGGCGCTTGCGACCCCGGTGCAGTTCGTCAAAAGACGTTCCGGCCGGAACGTTTCTTGGGATCGGCAGCGAGTCCTCGGCTGCCTCGAGCGCCTTCTTGAATAAAGCCCCCACCTCCGCTGGCAGTCGGCCCCGGATCGCGAGCGAGCCGTCGGTGTCCGTGTAGCAGGCAAAGGTCTGGTCGCGCTGTTGGATCGCTTCCCGCGTGAGTTCTGCGGCATCGAGCGCGCGGCGATAACCGCGCGCCACCTGCTCGACGTGGCTCGCCGTCCCGCAAAGCGCAATGTTCAGGAGATAGGCCTCGTTCGTCGCATCGGCGACCCGTGTCAGTTCACGGGCCTTGGCGTAGCTGACCCGGCCCTCCGCCATCGCAGCGGAAATCCGCGGCAGCGTTCCGAGCGCATGGGCTACACGGATTTTCTCGCGCGCCGCCCCCAACCCGATCCCGCATTGCCAGTTGAGCCAGTGGGCACAGGACTTCACGCCCCACTCGGCCCAGCCACGGCGCCGGTCGAACTCGGCGATGAGCGCGAGCCAGCGCGCGTGGGCTGCATTGAGATGGCCGGCAAGTTCCGTGATTTGATCGATCAGATCGGGCGTGGA
>JANLWE010000092.1:0-1925 GCA_031364365.1 Gammaproteobacteria bacterium
CGGAACTGATCCGAAAACACCGCGAGGAGCTCGCGCTCACCGAAACGATGGACATGGGCAAGCCGATCACCGACTCGCTCAAGATTGACGTCCCCGCCGCGGCAAACTGCATCGCCTGGTATGCGGAGGCGATCGACAAGGTCTACGACGAGGTCGCGCCGACCCCCCACGATTCGATCGCACTCATCACCCGGGAGCCCTCGGGCGTCGTCGGCGCCATCGTGCCGTGGAACTTCCCGCTGCTGATGGCGACCTGGAAATTGGGTCCCGCGCTCGCGACCGGAAACTCGGTGGTACTGAAGCCCTCGGAAAAATCCCCGCTGACGGCGCTTCGAATCGCGGAGCTTGCGCTTGAGGCCGGCCTCCCGGAAGGCGTGCTGAATGTCGTGCCGGGGTTCGGCTATACGGCGGGCGAAGCACTCGCCATGCACATGGACGTCGACTGCGTCGCGTTCACGGGCTCGACTCGCGTCGGCAAGCTGATGCTCGAATACGCCGGCCGCTCCAACATGAAGCGGGTCTGGCTCGAATGCGGCGGCAAGGCGCCGAACGTTGTAATGGGCGACGTCGCCGACATTGAGCGCGCCGCGAACGCGACTGCCATGGGCATTTTCTTCAACCAGGGCGAGATGTGTTCGGCGGCCTCACGCCTGGTCGTGCACGAGGAGGTAGCGGAAGCGATGCTCGAGAAGATCGTCGAGATCGGCCGCACGATGGCGCCCGGCGATCCGCTCGACCCGAAGACGCGTCTCGGCGCGATTGTCGACCAGGTGCAGCTCAACACTGTCATGGGGTTCATCGAATCCGGAAAGAACGACGGCGCGGAGCTGCGGCTTGGCGGCAACCGGGCACGCAAGGAGAGCGGCGGATTCTTTGTCGAGCCGACGGTGTTTGCGAACGTCGACCCGAAGATGAAGATCGCACGCGAGGAGATTTTCGGGCCGGTGCTCTCGACGATCACCTTCAAGGATGCCGAGGAAGCGGTTCGCATCGCGAACGACGTCAGTTACGGCCTCACCGCGGCGGTCTGGAGCCGCGACATCACGACCGCGCACCGGATCGCGAAATCACTCCGCGCCGGCACGGTCTACGTGAACTGCTACGACGCCGCCGACATCACCGTGCCCTTCGGTGGCTTCAAGCAGTCGGGCAATGGCCGCGACAAGTCGCTGCATGCCATGGACAAGTACACCGAGCTGAAGACCACCTGGATCGATCTTTCATGAAGGTGACGGTCGCCGCGACACAGATGGCCTGTGGCTGGGACCGCGAGGCGAATATTGCGAATGCCGAACGGCTGATCCGCGAGGCGGCCGGCCGCGGCGCCAACGTGATCCTGATCCAGGAGTTGTTCGAGTCGCCGTATTTCTGCAAGGACCACCTGGCCAAGCACTTCGAGCTCGCGCTGCCCATCGCCGAGAATCCGGCCGTCAAGCGGCTCTCGAAGGTCGCGGCCGAGCTCAAGGTTGTACTGCCGGTCTCCGTGTTCGAACGCGCGCAGAACGCCTATTTCAATACGCTCGTGATGGTCGATGCCGATGGAAAAACGCTTGGCATCTATCGCAAGTCGCACATCCCCGAGAGCCCCGGCTACCACGAGAAGTTCTACTTCTCGCCCGGCGACACAGGATTCCGGGTCTGGCCGACGCGCTTCGGCACGCTCGGCGTTGCCGTGTGCTGGGACCAGTGGTTCCCGGAAGCCGCGCGTGCGATGGCGCTCGCGGGCGCGGAGATCCTCTTGTACCCGACTGCAATCGGCTCCGAGCCGCAGGACGCTTCGCTCGATTCCCGCTGGCACTGGCAGCGCACGATGCAGGGTCATGCCGCCGCGAACATCATGCCGCTGGTCGCTTCGAACCGCATCGGCACCGAACGCGGCGAGAAGCTCGAGATCACGTTTTACGGGCACTCGTTCATCGCGGATC
>JANLWE010000134.1:0-9576 GCA_031364365.1 Gammaproteobacteria bacterium
TTTCGCGGCTGCTCAGCCAGATTTTTTCGCCCTGGATGACCAGTGAATGTGAACGATCTTCCAGCCCGCAGCGGTCGATCGGAGCACCATCGTCTCCGCGCTCAGCGTGACTGCGGGCTTGCCATCCTTCTGTGTGTGCAACTCGCTCTCGCTTGCGACCCACGCCAGATCTCCGCTGACCCGCGCCGTGCGGCGCCCGGCCTTGTGGTGCGCAGTCTTCAGGAACTCGGCGTCGTGCTTGGCATGCCCCTCGAGATACTCGGCAGCCGAATACTCCCCGCCGCCGCTTTCCAGGATGATGACCTTTGGATCCAGTTCCGCCCCGGCACTCTTCAGGTCGCCGGCGGACAGCGCGGCAAAGAATCGGTCAGCTGTCGCGGCGGCGGCACGGGCTTCTTCCGGCACGTCAACCTTTGGCTCAGCGGCAACCGCCGGATTCGCCGCCAGCAGCAACGCGAATGGTATCAAAGAAATGAAGCGGTTCATGTCGGACTCCTCTGTCGGTTTTAGTGATCGTGTGGCGGGGCATCGTCGTGCGCACTGGCCTTCGTTTCCTCTTCGTGCGCCGCCGCCGGCTCCGCTTCATCGTGATGCGGCTTGTCTTCCTGCCCGCCGTGGGAATGACCGCCGCTTGCTGCGACCATTTCGCGATACCGGTCCGGCGACATGTCGGGCAGTTGCCGCAGGAACGCGACCATGCCCCAGATGGGCTCGTCTTCCATGCTCCGCCCCCAGGCCGGCATGCCGCTCATCTTGATGCCGTGCTTGATGACCCAGAACGCCCGCGCCGCGTCGTCCGTCCGGCGCCGAGTCAGGTTCGGCGGGGCCGGATAGAGTCCCGCGCTCGCTTCGCTCCGCTCCACACCGGGTTGCAGATGACAGCCGACGCACATGGCGTCGTAGTTGCCGGCGCCCGCGCGGATCAACGACTCATCGTCAAGCGTGGGGACGGCAATTTCGGAGGCCTGCGCCGCGATCGAGCGATCGCGGGCCGTATTCATGAGCTGCTCCGTCAGTGGCCAGTGAGGATTGTCCGCCGCGATGTTGTAGGCGCCCGACCAGATAAAGATGCCCGCACCGGCGACGACCAGCGCGATCGTCAGTAATCCCAGCAACCAGTTGAATGGTTTCATCGAACGCTCCTCAGGTTTCATGATTCATCTTGGAATGATCGATGGGCGCGGCTTCCACCGGTGGACCGAGTTCCATCGCCGGTCCTCGCCGAGTCGGCGAGCCGAAATTCGCGTCATCGCTGACGCGACGCGCAATCGTTCCGCGCGGGTGCGAATACCAGCCCGGATCGCCGTAATCTCCGCGCCGGAGTTGATCGCGGACTTTCACGACCGTAAACATTCCGCCCATTTCCAGGTTTCCGAACGGACCGCGCCCCAACATCATCGGCAACGTGTTCTCCGGGCCCTGCATGTGGCCCATGTTCACGTGGTTCTGGTGTTCCGCCATGCCGGCCTCACCCATCGACATGTAACCAGGCAACATCTGCCGGACGGCGGCATCCAGATCGCGTTGTTTCACGCCGAGCGGGTTCGGCAGGTCATGGCCCATCGCATTCATCGTGTGATGCGACATGTGGCAATGCAGCGCCCAGTCGCCGGGCACCGCGACAAACTCGAGGTCTCGGGTCTGGCCAACCCCGACAATCTCGGTTGTTTCAGGTCGCCACAGTGCACGTGGCCACCGCCCGCCGTCGCCACCCGTGACCTGGAACTGCACGCCGTGCAGATGAATCGGGTGATTCCACATCGACAGGTTGCCGACGCGGATGCGCACGCGTTCGCCGCTCTGCGCAACGATCGGATCAATCGCCGGGAAAACCTTGCTGTTGAAAGTCCACAGGTCGAACTCCTGCATGATTGCCGGATCCGGACGGTAGGTGCCCGGGTGCAGCGCCCAGTTGTGCAGCAGGAAACCGTAGTCGCGATCGATGCGGGGGGACTCGCCCGCGCGCGGATGGATGATGAACATCCCCATCATGCCGACCGCGAGCTGCACCATTTCGTCGGCATGCGGGTGGTACATATGCGTGCCGTGCTGACGCAACGTGAATTCGTAGGCGTAGGTCTCGCCGGGCTGGATGTGCGGTTGCGAGAGACCGCCGACGCCGTCCATGCCTGAAGGCAGCAGGATTCCGTGCCAATGGATGGACGTGTGTTCCGGCAGTCGGTTGGTCACGAGGATTCGGACACGATCGCCCTCGACCGCCTCGATTGTGGGTCCGGGTGTCGTGCCGTTGTAACCCCAGCACTTCGCGCGCGAGCCCGGCGCGAATTCGTGTTCCACCTCCTCGGCCACCAGGTGGAACTCCTTCACGCCGCCGACCACGCGATGGGGAAGTGTCCAGCCGTTCAGGGTTCGCACCGGCGTGTAGCGGCCACCGCTTGCTTGCGGTTTCGGGTCGCGCGATGGCTCGACCGGCATTACGTGCCCCTCGTGGCCCTGGGCCGCGGCGCGATCCGACAGCATCGCGAGCGGCAACAGGCTGCCGGCTCCCATCCAGCGAAACCAATGACGTCGGGTGATGTTCATGGGGTCTCTCCAGAGATCTCATCTGCACCGACAGTCATCGGCAGCGTTTCCTCATCGCCCGGCAGCAGGCCGCCAGTCGCGGCACGGAGCGCCGTCCGCGCGATCCAGTAGTCGCGCACCGATTCGAAGTAGCCTTGCCAGGCGTCGTATTGCTCGCGCTTCGTCCGCAGCAGATCGAATACGCCCACCAGCATGTAGTTGACCCGTTCCTGCTGGCGCGCGACGGCCGACGTGGTGCTCGGCAGCAATTCATCGTGATAGCGCGCGCTGGTTTCACGGGCCAATGCGAGCTGTTCGGCGGCGGTCGTCACCTCATTCTCCACGACGAGTGCGAGTGACTCCGCCCGGGCGCGGGCATCCAGGAGCTGCGCCTCGGCGCGCGCAACCGCGCCCTGGCCCTGATTGAAAAACGGTAACTCAAGATTCAATGTGGGTCCGCGAAGCTTCGAACCGTCGACTTCACGTTCCTGCCTGTACCCGGCTTCCACCGTACCGAGTAGGCGCCATCGTCCGGTCACGCCCAGAGCGTCTTCAAGCACCGTGACTTCTTCGCGGAGCGCGGCAAGGTCGAGCCGCTGCGAAAGTGCCCGCGAAATGAGTTCGTCGCGGGACTGCGCCGTGTCAGGTGGCATCGACAACCGCTCAACCGTGCGCCACTCCGCTTTCGCGGCCAGGCCCAGGAGATCCGCGAGGCGCGCCCGGCTCGCAGCCACATCCGAACGTGCGTGCAGCGACTCAATGCCTGCCCGCGCGGCCGCCGCCTGCTGCAAGTCGAATTGCAGGCGGCTGATGTTGCCGGCCTCGTGGAAACGTCGCGCCAACGCCGCCTCGTTCCGCGCCGCCTCTGCGACGGCATCCCGCATCGCTGCGACCTGAAGGGCGCCGACATGCGCATACCAGGCCGTCTCGACTTCGTGTGCGAGCGCAATGAGTTTCGAGCCGACGGCGAGTTCGATTCGCCGGAATTCCGCCGCCGACAGGCGCCGGCGCGCCGGCAGCAGCAGGAGATCCGTGAAGCTCGTCGAGATCCCCTGTGATGTCTGATCGCGCCCGCCGGTATTCGGGTTCAGCCATTCGAGCGACAGCATCGGGTTCGAAATGCGCGCCGCGTCCATGAGATCCGCGCGGGCGATGCCGAGGCTCGCGTACTGCCGGCGGATGTCCGGATTGCGCGTGAAAGCAATTTCCAATGCGGCAGGCAGTGTCAGCGGTTCCGGAATCGCCGGCGCGGCCTCCGATTCGCCTGCGGCAGGGGGCCATTCTGGAGAGACAGACACCCGCTCACTGACCCGGTTGGCCACGCCTTCCGCCGACTCGTCGAGCGGAACCACGGCACAGCCAGCGGCGGCGCCGAGTACGGCCGCCAATGCGGTCATTCGAATCACAGAACTCATCTTCCGTCCCTCGATACGGGCTCACGTCGAGCCCGAAACCACGCGATCGTGGCGCGGGTACTACCCGCGCCGGAAATCAGACGCTACGTGGGCGGCCGTCAGGCCGGAGGTCGGAAGGGGATCGTGATGGAGTTGGAGATGTGGCTTGAAATTGACGCGACGGCCCGCTCCGGCGCGCCTTCGTGCGCCTGGACCGTCACGAGGAAATTCGGCACGCCTGGCTGCTGCGCGACGCATCCGCAGTGGCAGTTCATCGATCCGTCAGCACAGCAATCGGTCGCAGGCTGTCCGGCGGAATCGCCAGCCATCGCCATGTCCGACATGTCGTGTCCGTAATGCTGGGGCTGGGTGCCGTCGGTCGGAGATGCGTTCGCAATCGGCATCGCAGGTAACCCGCCGTTCAGCAACAAGACAGTTGCGAGCAACGCGCGAATCATGCGGCTGGCTGTACCCTTGAAATGGCGGTGCACGACAATAGAGTGCGCTCCACGCCGCGGCATCGCAAGTTCTAGCTGCCTGCCGTGGCGATGGGGTAGATCATCCGGCCGCCGCGGATGGTGCACCGGACCTTCGCGAAATTCGCCGCATCTGCGGCTGGGTCCGCCTCCAGCACGACGAGGTCTGCATCGAGACCGATGTCGATGCGTCCGCGCCGTGCGGTCTCCTTCCAGCGCGCAGCCGGCGCGGTCGTGAGCGAGGCGAGGATCTCCATCGGCGTGAGTGCGCGCACCATCAGGCGGTACTCCTCCGTGGGGTCGTAGTCGCCCATGTAGCCGACGTCGGTCCCGAAAAGCACCTGTCCGCCGGCTTTCGCGAAGGCGCGAATCTGCTCCACGGCGTCGGCGGTCGCGCGCTCGACGATTCGCGGTTCGAGCTTCGCACGCTTCAGTTCGTACGGCCAGAGTTGCAGCGTCGGCACGACCGCCATATTTTTCGAGATCAGCTGGTCGATCAGCGCCGGCTCCCACACCGCATTGCCTTCGCCAGGCGTCGTGTGCACCAGCACGTCGACGCCCGCCTCGATCGCGAGATTGATTCCCTCGATGTCGGTCGGATGCGCGAGCACCAGCAGGCCGCGCCGGTGCGTCTCGTCGGCGGCCGCGAGCGCGATGTCCGGCTGCATGAAGGCGTAGCGGCCATCGCCCTGCGGCGTCATCAGGAAAAGCTTGGTCGCGTCCGCGCCACCATCGATATTCGCCTCGACGTTCGCGAGCGCTTCCTCCACGGTCCCGGGCTGCGAGAGCGTAGCCAGGACATCCGGCGGCAGGTCGCTGAGGTAGATCGGGATCCCGTTATTCGGATAGAGCGCGCCGCCGGCGGTCAGGATTCGCGGTCCCGCAATCTCGCCCGCATCGACGCGGCTGCGAAGCGCCACGGTGTTCGCGAGGTTTGACGCCGTGTCCACGACCGTCGTGAAGCCGAAGCGGTTCAGCATGTCGTCGAGCGCCGCAGTCAATTGCTCCGCCGGCTTCGAAGCGGCGTCCGCGAATTTTGCGTCGGTGAAATGCACGTGGCTGTTCTGGAAGCCAGCGACCACGGTGCCGCCGTCGCATTGCGCGAACACCGCGGCGCCGCGGGATGCGATATCCGCACTCGGCCCGGTCGCGGCGATCCGCCCATCCACGATGAGGATCGCGGCGTCGTCGATCGGCGCCTGGTCGGGCGCCGTGTAGAGGCGCGCGGCGCGGATGACGGTCGCGCCTTCGGGCGTGGGCTCGCCGCAGGCCTGTATGAAAAGCGTCGCCAGGACCATGAAGACCGCAGTTCGATGGGCCATAGGCCCTTATCCTGTGGCGCATACCCCCGCAATGCAACGGCTTCCCCGGGCCCGTTCCTGCCGGCTGGCGCCACAAGCAGTGGGTTTGAGACAATCGGCGGATGCCTTCCGAGCGTGATTTCGTGCTGCACAGCTGGTGCGTACCGGGCGACTGGAACGCGCCCACGGTGGTCGGCGGCCGCGGCGCGAGACTTCTGCTCGAAGGCGGTCGCGAACTCCTCGACATGTCGAGCCTGGTCGAGTGCAGTAACCTCGGTCACCAGCATCCGCGCCTCGTCGCCGCGATCAAGGCGCAGGCGGACACGCTCTGTTTCGTCACGAGCGCCTGGGGCGCGGAATCGCGGCGCGCGCTCGCCGAGCGCCTGCTGGAACTCTCGGGCTTCGAGGGCGGGCTGGTCTTCTTCACGCTCGGCGGGGCCGACGCGAACGAGAACGCCGTGCGCATTGCGCGGCAGGTCTCTCGCAAGCCACGCGGGCTCGTCGTCACGCGCGACCGCTCCTATCACGGCGCGAGTTACATGGACATGGCGCTCTCCGGCGACAGCCGCACTGCCCACCAGGTGGACGCCGATGCCTGGGGTGTGCGTCACGTGCCGCCGCCGTATTCCTACCGCTGCCCCTTCGGCAGCACCAGCGCGCATGACTGCGGCGTGCGGGCGGCGCAAGCCGTTGCTGACAGCATTGACGCGGAAGGCGCGGCACGTGTCGCCGCCGTGCTGATGGAAACCGACGCCGGCAGCAACGGCATCGTTCCGCCGGACAGCTATTGGCCGGCGCTCCGCGAACACACGCACGAACGTGACGTGCTCCTGATCGCGGACGAAGTCATGGGCGCCTTCGGTCGCTGCGGCGAATGGTTTGCCTGGCAGCGCCACGGCGAGGCTGGTCGTCCGGATTTAATGACGCTCGCCAAGGGTCTCACGGGCGCGGCCGTTCCGCTCGGCGCTGTAGTCATCAGCGCCGGCGTCGCAAGGCGGCTCGAGCGCGAGATGTTCTACGGCGGACTCACCTATTGCGGACATCCACTCTCCTGCGCCGCGGGCGTTGCCGCAATCGACGCCTACCGCGACGAGAAGCTGATCGAGCGCTCGCGCGCGCTCGGCGCCACCATGTTCACGGAATTACAGAAGCTCGCCGCGCGGCATCCGGTGATCGGAGAGGTGCGCGGCGGACGAGGCCTGTTCGCCGTTATCGAATTGGTCGCCGACCGCGTGACCCGCGCACCGCTCGCGCCCTGGCCGGCGCAGACCGACGCGATGCGGGCACTTTTCGCGGCGGCGCGCGACGAGGGCGTGTCTTTCGGCTCGCGAGGTAATCTCATCATCCTCGCGCCGCCACTCGTGATCGCAGAATCCGATCTCGCCGCCGCGATTGCCCTTCTGGATCGCCTGCTCGCCCGTTTTTTCCCCGCCGCCATGGAGCGCGCCTCATGAGTTTTCGCCTGACCTACGCGACCATGTTCAATCCGCCCGAGGAATTGCACGAGCGATTCGAGAAGGCGCTCACGAACGTGCGCGGGCGGCTCGGCAAAACGCACCCCATGTTCATCGACGGCAAGGACGTGCCGGCGGCCAGCACGGAGGAGCGCGCGAGCCCGATCGACAATCAGATCAAGACCGGGCGCTTCCCGCACGCGAACGCGAAAGAAGTCGATGCCGCGATCGCGGCGGCCCACCGTGCGTTTCCCGCCTGGCGCGATGCTGGCACGGCGCAGCGAGTCGCGCTCATGCGCGAGGTAGCGGACATCCTCGAACAGCGCGTCTACGAGATCGCGGCGGCCCTGGTGCTCGAGGTGGGCAAGAACCGGCTCGAGGCGCTCGGCGAGGCGCAGGAGTGCGTGGACTTCTTCCGTGTGTACGCGGACGACTTCGAATCCCACAAGGGCTACGAGTTCGAGCTGCCGAACGATCCTTCGACCGTCTTTACCTCGCGTAACCGCAGCGTGATGCGGCCCTACGGGGTCTGGGCCGTGATCGCGCCGTTCAACTTCCCGATCGCGCTCGCCACGGGACCGGCGGCGGCCGCGCTCGTCACGGGCAACACGGTGGTCCTCAAGTGCGCGTCCGACACGCCCTGGGCCGGTCGGCTGCTGGCCGACTGCATCCGCGACGCGGGGCTGCCGGCCGGCGTCTTTAATTACGTCAATGGCCCGGGCGCCGAGATCGGCGAGCAGCTGGTGCGCGATCCGCGGATCGCCGGTATCACGTTCACAGGTTCGGTCGCGGTCGGCCGCGCGATCATGGCGGAGATCGCGGCCGGGCGTTACCCGCGGCCCTACATCGCCGAGATGGGCGGCAAGAACCCGACCATTGTCACCGAGAAAGCCGACCTCGACCGCGCGGCGGCGGGCATCGCCCGCTCGGCCTACGGAATGGGCGGGCAGAAGTGCTCCGCGCTCTCGCGGCTCTACGTGCACGAGAAGGTTGCGGACGAGCTGCTCGCAAGGATCGAAAAGGAAATCGACAAGATTACGATCGGCGATCCGACCGAGCGCGCGACGGGGCTCGGCCCGGTCGTGAATGCGCGCGCGCACGAAAGTTACGCCCGCTATGTGGCCGACCTGAAAGGCCGCGGCGCGAAAATCCGCCGCGGCGGGAAGCAGCCCGCCGAGGGCCTGTTCGGCCGCGGCTACTACGTCGAGCCGGTGCTCGCGGAAGCGGACCCGTCGGATCCGCTGTGGAAACACGAGATGTTCCTGCCGATCCTGATGGTGCAGCGCTACCGCGACCGCGACGATGCAATGCGCCTCGCGAACGACACCGACATGGGCCTCACCGCGGGCTTCTACGGCGCGCCCGACGAGGTGAAGTGGTTCCAGGACGGCATCGAGGCGGGCGTTACCTACGCAAACCGCGGCGCCGGCGCGACTACCGGCGCCTGGCCCGGCTACCAGCCCTTCGGCGGCTGGAAAGGCTCCGGTTCCTCCGGCAAGGCGATCGCCTCGGCCTATTACCTGCCGCTGTACCTGCGCGAACAATCCCGGACCGTGGTGGACTGAATGACCGAGTTCCTGCCGCTTCGGGAAGCGATCGCGAAGTATGTCGCCGACGGCGCCTGCCTCGCGCTCGAGGGCTTCACGCATCTCATTCCATTCGCGGCCGGTCACGAGCTGATTCGGCAGGGACGGAAAGAGCTGCATCTCGTCCGCATGACGCCCGACCTCATTTACGACCAGCTGATCGGTGTCGGTGCGGCGCGGCGGCTCACGTTTTCCTGGGGCGGCAATCCCGGCGTCGGTTCCCTGCATCGCCTGCGCGATGCCGTCGAGAACCACTGGCCGCGCGCGCTCGAGATCGACGAGCACACGCATGCCGCGATGGCGGTTGCCTATCGCGCGGGCGCCGCGCGGCTGCCGTTCGGGGTGTTGCGCGGCTACATCGGTACCGACCTCGTAAAACAGAATCCGCGTATCCGTTCCGTGCGCTGCCCCTACACCGGCGAGGACCTCGCGACCGTGCCCGCGATCAATCCGGACGTCACGATCCTGCACGCCCAGCGCGCCGACCGGCGCGGCAATGTCGCGATCGACGGCATCGTCGGCGCCGCCCGCGAGGCCGCGCTTGCGGCGTCGAAGCTGCTGGTCACGGTCGAGACGATCGTGGACGAACTGCCGCCTGCGATGAACAACATCATGCTGCCGCACTTCACGGTGACTGCCGTGTCGCATTGCCCGGGTGGAGCCTGGCCCTCGTACGCGCTGGGTCACTACGCGCGCGACAACGATTTCTATCTGCGTTGGGATGCGGTCGCGCGCGACCGCGCGGGGTTCACGGCCTGGATCGACCGTCATGTTCGTGGCACTCACGACCATCGCGAGTTTCTCGCCAGTCTTCGCGAGGCTGCATGAACCGACGCAATAGG
>JANLWE010000191.1:0-1603 GCA_031364365.1 Gammaproteobacteria bacterium
CCCACGACGGTGCGGGCTCTCGGCCAGGTCTTCGAAACGGTCTGGCGCAGCCCTTACGCTTCGCCGCTCTGAGAGAGCTCACTTGGCTCGGAAGCAGTCGCGGGAGTGGTCGTTCACCATGCCTACGGCCTGCATGAAGGCGTAACAAATCGTCGTGCCGACGAACCGGAATCCGCGCCGCTTGAGCTCCTTGCTGAGGGTTTCCGCAAGCAGGTTGCGAGGCTTTCCGCCGACGAACTCCCACAGAAAGCGGTCGAAGCTGCCGAACTCGCGCTGGATCCTGAGGAATGCGGCCGCGTTCGTGACCGTGCTGTCGATCTTCAGGCGATTGCGGACGATCCCGGAGTCGCGCATCAGGCGGGCCCGTCGCACGGCCGTGAATCGCGCGACTTTGGCGGGATCGAAGTTCGCGAAAGCTGCGCGGTAGGCTTCGCGTTTGTTCAGGATCGTTTCCCAACTGAGACCGGCCTGTGCGCCTTCCAGCGTGATGAATTCGAACAGGACTCGGTCATCGTGCACGGGCACACCCCACTCGCGATCGTGATACGCGATCGAGAGCGGCGTTCGCGCCCAGGCGCAACGTTTCATGGCTCGGAAATGAACAAACGAAGTTCGGTTGGGTCGTCGCCGCTCGTGATCATGCGATCGAAGCGGAATCCGAGCTTGCCGAGCAATCGTATGGACGGCTGATTGTCGGCCGTCGTGATCGCGAGGATCCGGCTGAGCCCGAGCACCTGGCGCGCGTGATTCATGACGGCGCTCGCCGACTCGAAGGCGTAGCCCTGCGACCAGTGTTCGGGGAGGAACGAGAAGCCGAGATCGGGCTCCGGCAGCGCGTTGCGTTTCAGCACGCCGCACATGCCGACCGTCACGCCGTCGGCCATCCGCACCACGCGAAGCAGCCCGTGGCCGTAGCGCACATAGCCGGCTACAGGGCCCTCCGCGATGTATCGGCGGGCATCCGCGATCGAACGGACGCCACGATCGCCGATGTAGCGCAGAAAGGTCGGCTCGTTGACGAGCCGGAGGATGAATTCGGCGTCGTCCTCGCCGAACTCCCGGAGTTCGAGGCGTTCCGTCGTGATCAGGATCATTGGTGCAGCGCCCAGAACGGCAAAACCGCGCGGTCGACGAAGTTCATCTTGCGGTAGACGCCGATCGCGCGGCTGTTGTCCGCGTACACGTGAAGGAACGGCGTGAAGCCGCGATCGAACGCGGAATTGCAGAGGACCGCGAGCAGGCGCTGTGCATAGCCGCGGCCCGTGTAATCGGGATGCGTGCAGACTGCGCTCAGTTCCTGGTAACCATCGAGCCGCATGCGCTCGCCGGCCATCGCCGCAAGCCGCGGGCCGTCGTAGATGCCGATGTAACTTCCCATGTCGAGCGTTCGCGGCCGGAAGAAGCCGGGAAAGACGAGGTCGGTCAGCGCGAGCATGTCCGGCGCCTGGGCGGATGTCATCGTAGTCACCGGCGGCCCGGGCAGATCCGGTGCGCGCGACTTGCAGATCATCTGCAGCACCGGTTTCTTTGGCTCGAGTTGCCATCCGGGCGGCGGCTCCGGTGCGACGCCGACGACAAAGACGGACTCCGCGTCGCCGACCAG
>JANLWE010000199.1:0-3607 GCA_031364365.1 Gammaproteobacteria bacterium
CCTTTACCGCGGTGCGGTAAAGGTGAACGTCCCCTTCAAAGCCATGCATCCGCTTTCGCGCCACATTGCCGATGTCCCGGATTTCCCACAGCCGGGCATCCTGTTCCGTGACATCACGCCCTTGCTGAGGTCGCATTTCGCGGAAGCCGTCGATGCCCTGGACGCGCTCTGGTCCGAAGCGGAGTGGGGGAGCATCGACGCCGTCGCCGGCGTCGAGTCTCGCGGTTTCATACTCGCGGCCGCGCTCGCTTCGAGGCGCCGCAAGGGCTTCGTGCCCGTGCGCAAGAAAGGCAAGCTGCCGCCGCCGGTCGTCGAACGGCGCTACGAGCTCGAATACGGCTCCGGTGTGCTCGAGATGCAGCGCGGGGACGGCCAGCTCCTCCTCGTGGACGACGTACTGGCGACGGGCGGCACGCTTGCCGCCGCGGCCGCACTCGCGGTCGCTGCAGGATTCCGGGTCCCGCATCTCGGCGTATTGATCGACCTCGGCATCGCGAAGGATTTCCGTTGCCTCGACATGGCGCCGCGTTTCGTCATCCACTATGGGGCGTGACGCGCCTGCGATCGTCGTCGCGATGGCGCTGCCCGCCGAGAGCGCCGGACGATTCGAGAAACATGGCGTCGAGGTGCTCTACACCGGTGTCGGCAAGGTGAACGCGGCCATCGCACTCACACGCCGGCTCGCGCGATTTCGCGGCGAGGGCCGTGGGCCGCCGCTCGTCGTCAATTTCGGCACGGCGGGCGGCGTCGGTATTCCTCCGCGTACGCTCGTTGCCTGCCGGCGATTCGTCGATCGCGACATGGACGTGGCGGCGCTCGGTTTCGCGCTGGGCGAGACGCCACTCGATGATCTGCCGGCCATGCTCGAATTTCCGTCGTGCTTTCCTGACTTGCCCGAGGCGATTTGCGGCACCGGAGATTCGTTTGCGACCCGCGCGCAGCGTATCCCCTGCGACGTTGTGGACATGGAGGCGTTTGCGCTTGCCAAGGCCTGCCGCATCGAAGGCGCTGGCTTCGCCTGCGCGAAGTACGTGAGCGACGGCGCCGACGAGAACGCGGCGGAGCACTGGCGTGAGAATGTTGCGGGCGCGGCCGACGCTTTCGTCGACCTCTACGAAAAACTCATCAGCCGGATTCTTGCAGGCTCGAGCCTTGCTTGACCGACATATAGCCGCGGACAATTTCAAGTGCGCTCTGCGGGCAGGGCGGCAATTCGACATCGCTTTCGCCAACAGCGGTCGTGCGCTCGCCCCAACGCAACACATGCGCGGACCACGAAAGCCCCGCGCCGAAACCGGTCAGCAGCAGATTGCACCCCGGCGTCACTCGGCCTTCCTCGAGCGCTTCGACGAGCGCGACCGGCACGGTTGCGGACGACATGTTGCCGTAGCGCTGGATGTTCACGAAGCAACGCTCCATCGGGATCCCGGCGCGCTTCACGACCGCCTCGATGATGCGGAGGTTGGCCTGGTGCGGCACGACGAGGTCCACGTCGTCGGGCTTGAGACCGCGCGCCGTCAGCACCGTTTCGCAGGCCCGGCTCATGCCAACCACGGCGCGCTTGAAAATCTCCGGTCCCTCGAATACCCATTCCGTATCGCCGAGTACCCAGCCGCGGTTTGCGTAGCGTGTACCCATGCCATGAACCTGGAGGATTTCGCGCACGTCGCCGTAGCAGCCGAGTTTGTCGGCCAGCACGCCTTCCTCACGCGCGGTCGCCTGGAGCACGACCGCGGCGCAGCCGTCGCCGAAAAGGATGGACACATTGCGATTGGTCCAGTCCATCAGCGACGAAATCAGCTCGCCGCCGATCACGAGCGCGTTCTTGACGACGCCCGATTTGATCATTGAACTTGCCGTGGTGAGGCCGTAGAGAAAACTCGTGCAGGCGGTATTGACGTCCATCGCGCCGGCACCGTGTGCGCCGAGCCGCTTCTGCACCAGGGAGGCCATGTTCGGAACCTGTTCGTCCATGCTGCAGGTGCCGAACACGATGAGATCGAGGTCTGCCGCCGCGAGGCCCGCACCCGCGAGCGCGCGGCAGGCGGCGACGTAGCCAAGCTCGCCGAGCGACACATGCGAGATGCGCCTTTCGTTGATTCCGGTCCGCGAGCGGATCCACTCGTCGTCGGTATCGAGAAAGGTCGCCAGGTCGGCATTCGTGAGGATGGCAGGCGGCATGCACTTGCCCCAGCCTGTGATCGTCGCAAACGGTGCGGTCATACCCCCGGGATTGTAAGGCTTCCAACCTTTGGGGCGGCCGCTGCGTCCAAGACCATGAACAGACCAAGGATCGGATGTCGCAGGTGACGAATCTGGCGAGTGCGGCGGAAGGGGGCGGCGAACTCGTGGCGCGCGCCTGCCGGGGCGACATACGGGCCTTCGAGGATCTGTATCGCCAGAATGTCGGCCGCGTTTACGGGCTTTGCCTGCGAATGACGGGCCAGCCCGACTCGGCGGAGGACCTGACCCAGGACACATTTATCAGTGCCTGGCGGAGCCTCCCCGGGTATGAGGGTCGAAGCGGCTTTTCAACCTGGCTGCACCGGATTGCGGTCAATGCGGTGTTGGCGCGCAGGCGCAGCCCCCAGGGCAGGAACGAGATCAGCATGACGGACGAGGCAGGAGAACAGATGGAATTCGTGGCGGAAGCGGAATTGGACGAAGCGACGCCGATCGACATCGAGCGCGCGATCGGATCGCTCCCGCCGGGCGCGCGCGACATCGTCGTGCTGCACGGCATCTACGGATACAGCCACGAGGAAGCCGCGGGCATGCTCGGCGTCGCCGTCGGCACCTGCAAGGCCCAGTTGCATCGCGCGCGCCACCTGATGCGCGGGCGCTTAGGTTCGGAGAAGACGAAATGAACACCATTCCATTCGGGCCACGGAATGAGGATCCCCTGCTGGCGAAGGCCGCGGAACTTCCGAAGGACGTCGCGCCGGCGCGGGATCTCTGGCCTTCGATCGCAGCCCGACTCAAGGGCGAGACGCAGACTGCCCGGCCGCGCGCATTCGGTTGGCCGGCTGCGCTGGCCGCAGGCTTCGTGGTCGCGTCAGTCTCGGCCTTGCTGACTTGGGGCCTCACGCGGAACCCGGAACCCGCGGTGCAGCCCGAGCTCGCCCACGTCCGGTCGACGGATACCGCGATCATGCCGGTCAATTACGGTCCCAATTCCGGAATCACGGCCAAGGAACTCGTCCTGCGCGACGAACTCCTCGCCCAGTTCCGCGAGAAGTTCGGCGAGCTTCAGCCTGCGACACGCGAGGCAATCATCAAGAATCTCGCGGTCATCCAGACCGCGGCGGACGAAATCGACGCGGCGCTCGCCAAGGATCCGGCGAGTGGAATGCTGAAAGGCTTCCTGGCCGGCACCTACAAACAGGAATTGCAGTTGTATTCGACGGTCGTCACCGCGGGTGGCGGCCTCACGAGGAGAACCTGAGATGAGCATACGGAACACATTACTGTCGGCCGCGATTTGTGCGGCGATCGCGGGACCCGCGACGGCGGCGCAGAATCTGACCAAGCGCGCGACGGTCGCGCCCGACGCGACGATCGAGGTGTCGAACGTCCAGGGCAGCGTCGGCATCACCGCCTGGGACCG
>JANLWE010000098.1:0-3665 GCA_031364365.1 Gammaproteobacteria bacterium
GCCAGAAAGATTGTAATCTTCAACCAGAACAATCGGTTAGAAAGGTAATAGGTCGGGTCCTGTGCGTAGTAAAGCAGCTGTGCGAGTCCTGTCGCCAGGCTCGCAATCAGCGCCAGGTGGTAGCCGAGATCGACCGTCCCGAGCAGTCTCGCCTGGGTGCGATCCGGCATGCGCCGGCACAACCAGTACTCAGTCAGGAGCAGTCCCGCCGCCACGCCGAAGGCCAGGAGGTGCAGCCAGGCGAAAAACGCCGCAATCACCGGCGGCCCGGCCGGCACTTCAGCTCCCCACGAGACGCGCGAAGCCGGCGGCGTCCATGTTGGTGCCGCAGACAATGAGCCCGACCCGCCTGCCGGCCAGTCGCTCGCGAAGAGGCCCCAGCAAGGCGGCCGTCGCGGCGGCGCCCGCCGGCTCCACCGCAAGGCGTGCATGCTCGAGCAGGAAGCGCATCGCAGCGATCATCTCGGCATCGTGGATACGCACAATTTCGTCGATGCTCGCGCGACACAGCGCGAAAGAAATCGGCAGCGCATACGGCGCGCCCAGGCTGTCGGCAATCGTGTCGATTTTTTCGATCGATTGCGGCGAACCGGCGGCAAAGCTTCGAAACATCGTGTCCGCGCCGTAGGGCTCGACGCCCAGCACTTCGCATTGCGGATTTATCAGCTTTATTGCCGTGGAAACGCCTGCGGCGAGGCCGCCTCCGCCGATCGGCACGATGACGGCGTCGAGATCCGGCACCTGCTCCATGAATTCGAGCCCGAGCGTGGCCGTGCCCGTTGCCACGCGCAGTCCCTCGAAAGGATGGATCAGCTTGCGCCCTTCGGTATCCTGGATTTCCTGCACGCGGCGGAAAGCGGCATGAAAATCGGGCGCGAACTCGATCTCGGCCCCGTAACGCTTGCACTCCGCAACGCGAAACGGATTCGCGCCCACTTTCATCACGACTTTGGCGCTCGTACCGACGGCGCGTGCGGCAAACGCGGCCGCGATTGCGTGATTGCCGGCGCTGATCGCGCAGATGCCGCGGCTCTTCTCGGCTTCACTGAGTGCCAGCATGTTGAGGAGCGCGCCGCGCGGCTTGAAGCTGCCGGTGCGCTGAAAAAGCTCCAGCTTCAGGATCGCTTTCGTGCCGGGCGCGAAAGCGGATTCGACGGCCGGTCCCAGGAGCGGCTGAATCGGCGTCTTCAGGATGCGATCGCCGAGCAAGGTCCGTGCCGCGCGGATCTCCGCAAGCGTCAGGCCGGGCGCCGTCTCGGGGTGCGCATTCATCGGCCGGCATGGTATCGGATCGGCCGCAATCAGCGGGTTACCGCACTGCAAAAAACCGGTTGTCGGGCTGAGCTTTTCAGGCCTCCCCGGCATCGGCATACTGATCCGGCACGGACTTGAACGCCTAAGAAAAACGCGGGGATCAGGGGAATGGAACGCCGTCTGCACAGTCGGCATCGCGCCCGCGCCACGGTTTATGTGGTGGTGCCGGGGCGTCGTGGCTCGCTTTGCAAAGCCCATAATCTGAGCGCAAACGGGGTCTTCGTCCAAACCCGCAATCTGGGCCTCGCGAAAGGTTCCATCGTCGAACTGGCGTTCGCAATCAATCTCGGGGTCATCACCAAAATTCATCGTCGCAAAGCGATCGTCGCCCATGTCTCACGGGGCGGCACTGGCCTTAAAATGGAGTGCTACGCGGCGCGTTGAAGCGCCGGCGTGACCCGATTCCCCTATCGGGCAGGGTTCCCGGTCCCGCGGGGGGCAGAGACCCTTCCTTTTCTTTGAAACACAGGGCGCCGCACCATGGCCAAGATCTACGACAGCATTCTCCAGACCATCGGCCGCACGCCGCTCGTGCGGCTCAACAAGATCGGCCGCGACTTGCCAGGCAAGATCGTGCTGAAGCTCGAGTTCTTCAATCCCTGCGCGAGCGTCAAGGATCGCATCGGCGTCAGCATGATCGAGGCGCTCGAGAAACAGGGCCGCATCAAGCCGAACACGGTCCTGGTCGAGCCGACGAGCGGCAACACCGGCATCGGCCTTGCCTTCGTCGCCGCGGCGAAAGGTTACCGTCTTGTATTGACGATGCCGGAGACGATGAGCATGGAGCGCCGCCGCATGCTGACGGCGTTCGGCGCGGAACTCGTGCTGACCGAAGGCGCGAAGGGCATGAAGGGTGCGATGGCGCGCGCCGCCGAAATCGTCGCGAGCGACCCGGAGCGATTCCTGCTCGTCGGCCAGTTCACGAATCCGGCGAATCCGGAGATCCACCGTCGCACGACGGCCGAAGAAATCTGGGAGGACACGGACGGCGCGGTCGACATCCTCGTGAGCGGCATCGGCACCGGCGGCACGATCACAGGTGTTGCCGAAGTCATCAAGAAGCGTAAGCCTGATTTCCGCGCGGTGGCGGTCGAACCGGCGGCGAGCCCGGTTCTTTCCGGCGGCCAGCCAGGCCCGCACAAGATCCAGGGCATCGGCGCAGGTTTCGTGCCGGAGATTCTAAACACGAAAATCATCGACGAGATCATCCAGGTCACGAATGAACAGGCCGGCGAATACGCACGCATGCTCGGGCGCGAGGAAGGCATCCTGGTTGGCATCAGCTCGGGCGCAGCTCTGTACGCGGGACTGCAGGTTGCCGCGCGCGCGGAGAACAAGGACAAGTTGATCGTGATCATCATCCCGAGCTTCGGCGAACGATACCTTTCGACCTGGCTCTATGAAGAGGCTCCTGCCAGTGGACCCCGCATCGTCCCGGCCTGACGCGGCACCCGAAGGCATGCACGCCAAACTCGCCGAGAGTCTGATGGCCTCGGGTGACGCCGACTATCGGGTGCTGCAGGAAGGCTACTGGCCCGATCGCGCGACTGTCCTCGGTGCAATCGATCGGCTGCACCGGTTACTGATGGCGGAATCCCTCCCGGATACGAAACCTGCGGAGGCGCCCGCCGCCCGGATTGCCCGCGAGCTCGCTGAGATCGAGGCGGCGCTCACGCCGCAGCTGCGGCTCGCCTTCGAAATGCCGGCGCGGCTCGGCGAGGACGGCGCGATGGATGCCGGGGCGGCCACAAACGCGGCCCGCCGCGTCGTCGGCGAGCTGCTCGAGCGCCTGCCGATGCTTCGCGACCGCGTATTCGACGATGCGCGCGCGGCCTGGCGCAGCGACCCGTCCTGCCGCCACCCGATCGAGGCGCTCTACGCCTATCCGGGCGTGTTCGCGATCACGCGCCACCGCATCGCGCACATCTTCTACCAACTCGACGTGCCGCTGCTGCCGCGCCTGCTCGCTGAAGACGCGCATCGGCGAACGGGTATCGACATCAATGCCGGCGCACAAATTGGCCGCGAATTCTTCATCGACCACGGCACGGGCGTCGTGATCGGCGAGACCGCGGTGGTCGGCGATCGCGTCACGCTCTACCAGGGTGTGACGCTCGGCGCCAAGAGTTTCCCGGTGGATACGTCCACGGGCCGCCTGGTCAAGGGACTTCCGCGCCATCCGATCGTCGAGGACGACGTCACGATCTACGCAAGCGCGACTGTGCTCGGCCGCATCACGGTTGGGCGCGGCAGCATCATCGGCGGCAACGTCTGGCTCACGCACTCGGTTCCGCCAAACTCACGCGTGTCGCAGGCCGAGCCGCTGCAATCCGGTTTCGAGCACGGCGGCG
>JANLWE010000097.1:0-1741 GCA_031364365.1 Gammaproteobacteria bacterium
AAAGATGAACCGGTGGCGGTCACTCCATCGTGATGATGACTTTGCCCCGGGCGCGCCCTGTTTCGAGATAGCGGATGGCCTCGGGAACTTCACTCAACTTGTATCGCCGGTCGATGACCGCTGTGATGTCGCCCGACTGCATGAGCCCGGCGAGAAGCGTCAGGTCCTCCTTGTTCAAGTCGGCCAGCATCAGGCCCATCTCCTGCTTGATGAAGGGCGACAAAAACACCGCCTTGATCGGACCCATCATTGGTCCGAGCCAGCGGCCGTTGTCGGGCCCGCCGCCGCCGATCAGGACGTACTTGCCGTCCTCGGTCAGCACGCGGCGATTCTCGAGCAGCGAGCGGTTGCCGACGTTGTCGAGAATGACGTCGTACTTTTCTCCGCGCTGTGTGTAATTCGCTTTCGTGTAGTCGATCGCTGTGTCAGCCCCGAGCGAACGCACCATTTCGAGATTGCGGGTACTGCAGACACCGGTCACTTCGGCCCCGAGCGAATGCGCGATCTGGACCGCGAACGTGCCGACTCCGCCGGAGGCGCCGTTAATGAGGACCTTTTGTCCCGGCGCGAGCTTGCCCTGGCGGAGACCTTGCAAGGCTGTGACCGCTGCGATGGGTAGCGCGGCCGCCTGCTCGAACGTGATTTCGGACGGCTTCAGCACGACGGAGCCGGATTCCCTGGCCACGACGTACTCGGCGAAGGCGCCAGTCCGCCCGCCAAAGACATCGTCGCCGGGTTTGAACTCCGTGACCTTTCGGCCGATGGCTTCGACGGTGCCCGCGTAATCGACGCCGAGCCGAATGTCCTTCGGCTTGCGGAGCCCCGTCATCATGCGCATGAGGTACGGCGTGCCGCGCATGTAGTGCCAGTCGAGCGGATTCGCGGCCGCTGCGTGAACCTTGACCAGGATCTGATCGTCCTCCGGCACCGGCTTTTCGATCTGCTCCAGCTTCAGGACTTCGGCCAGGCCGTATTCGCAATAGACAATGGCCCTGGTTGGGTTGACGGGAATGGAGCCCGCAGCCGTGTCGCAGGCATTGCTCGAGGAAAACCAGGCGAACGCAAACCAGCCGAGCAGTACGAGCGGAATTGCGACCGCGGTCCACTTCAGGATTCGCCTCAGTTTCATGGAACGCACCGACTACCAAAGTTGTTCGGAGAGTGTGACTTTGAAGGGGTGATCAAGCAATGGCTCGGCGGGCGAAGACAAAGATGTTCATGGCTATTTCCCCAAGATTAGCGCCGCCACTTCTTCCGGGGCGGTGACCATCGCATCGTGGCCTGTACGCAATTCGTGGTAGTCGTCGATACCGTCTGCCTGGGCCGTCCGTGACTGACCGAGCGGCTTGTCGCCGATGCAGTTGATGTAGCGGCGCGGCATCTGCGGGAAAGCTGCACTGAGTCGTAGCGGCTCGCCAAAAGTCCGAATCGGGTGTGGTGTGAGCTTAGGCATCACCCAGCGGATGTCCGTCTCGTCCTTCAAACCGAGGAACTTCGGGCTCACGGCGCTGACCGGAACATACCAGCCGTCGCCCCCTTGTTTCGCATGCGCATCGAAATGCGCCCTGAGCTGCGCAGGCAAGCGGTCATACATGCTTTCGCCATCTCGTGCCACGACGGCATCTAAATACACAAGGCGCGTGACGCGTGCGGGAGCGCGGTCAGCGACGGCAGACACGACGATTCCGCCGTAACTGTGACCGACGAGGGTCACGTCTTCGAGATCTTCAGCCTCGAGTAC
>JANLWE010000120.1:0-3053 GCA_031364365.1 Gammaproteobacteria bacterium
GCGCGACGCTCGCCTACCAGCGCACCGAGGGCAATGTCCTGGTGGTCAACAGCACAAACAACAATCCCTCGACCAACCGTCTGGGCGCACCGTCCAACTGGTACGACCGATCGACCCTGATGGAGGCGACGTCGTTCCAGCTTTTCTCGGACTGGAACGAGTACTTCTCGACCGAGGTCAAGCTGGCGCGCAAGCAAGTCGAGACCGCGCAGGTTTCGCTCTTCGGCACGCATTTCGGCGAGATGCAGATCCGCGTGCCGACCACCGCGACTGGCGGCGGCGGCACTGTGTACATCGGTTCGGACGAGTTCCGCCATGCGAACGCGCTGACCAACGATCTCGACGCCATCAAGCTGAAGGGCAGCTTTTTCCTCGGCGACCACACACTCATGGTCGGCTACGAGCGCGAAATGCTCGACATCTTTAATCTCTTCGTAAATCGCAGCCAGGGCCAGTGGGTCTTCGAGAGCATTGACGCCTTCGAGGCCCAAAGCGCACTCAGCCTGAGCTACCGCAACGCCTTTACGAATGACGCCAACGACGGTGCCGCGACCTTCAGCTATGACGTGGACAGCCTCTACGTGCAGGACGAGTGGCAGGCGACCCCTGACCTGAAGTTCCAGGCCGGGGTGCGGTTCGACAAGTTCTCGAGCAATGACAAGCCGCTCCTGAACACCAATTTCAGCGGCCGGTACGGCTTCAACAACCAATCGACGCTCGACGGGCACGATCTGATGATGCCGCGCATCGGCTTCAACTGGCAGTGGACGCCGGAGACGACGGTCTACGGCGGCTGGGGCCTCTTTAGCGGCGGCACGCCGAATGTCTGGATCTCGAACAGTTTCTCGAATGACGGGGTTACGGTCGTGCAGACCGATGTCAACGCCTTCACGGATCCAGCACTGGCGAGCGCGCTGGTGGGCGTCGATGGATTCAACATTCCGCAGAACGTGCTCGTCGAAAACGCAAGTCGGCGCGGCGACGGCCCGGTCAACGCGGTCGACCCGAATTTCGAGATCCCGTCGCAGTACCGCTGGAACCTCGGCATCACGCACTCGTTGCCCTGGGACATCGAGATGACGGCGGACGTCATCTATTCACGCGTCAAGGAGGAAGTGCTTTGGCAGGACATCCGCCTGACGCAGGCCGGCACGGCGCCGGACGGCCGGCCGATTTACGCACCGAACGCGGACGGGCGCTCGAGCGGTTCGATCCAGGACCTCCTGCTCACCAACACGAATCAAGGCGAGGGCACGGTCTTCACGATCGATGCGAGCAAGACCTGGCGCAAGGGCGCGGGACGATTCGTTGCCTACCTCGGCTACGGCTACCAGGACATCAAGGACGTCAACCCGGGCACGAGTTCTACGGCGTCATCCAACTGGGACAATGTCGCGGTGTCCGACCCAAACGATCCGGGTCTCGAGACCTCGAACTACGAAATCGAGCACATGTTCAAGGGCGCATTCACCTGGCGAAAGGCCTACTTCGGCGATTACGAGACGAGCGTCGGTCTCTTCGCCGAGCGCCGTGCGGGCCGCCCGTACAGCTTCACCTTTGGCGGCGGCACGCCACAGTCCGTCTGGGGCGATCCGCGCCAGGCGGCGCGCCAGCGGCAGCTTTTCTACGTGCCGGACGGCGACGTGATTTTCGAGTCGCTCTGTAGCGACGCGGATGTGACCGGCGGAGTGGCGGGCTGCGCCTCAAACACGAGTTTTACGTCGGCGAATGTGGCCGCCGCACAGTTTGCCTCGGACTTGGAGGCTTACATCGAGCAGCACGGTCTCGAGAAGCACCGTGGCCGCATCATGCCGCGCAATTCGCACCGCAGTCCCTGGACGACCGTGCTCGACCTGCGGTTCGCGCAGGAGCTCCCGATCTTCGGCAAGACGCGGGGCATCCTGACGCTCGACATCGAGAACTTCGCGAACATGCTCAACAAAGACTGGGGGCAGGTGCGCCAGGTCGGCTTCCCGTACTTCACACCGGTCGTCGACGTGGATCGCATCAGTACGACCGGCTGCCCCAATGGCGCGACCGGTTGTTACGTCTACCGGCTGCGTTCCGGACAGAGCGGCCCAGTGGCGCCGTTCGAGCAGATTTCCTCGTTGCCGTCGGTCTGGCGCGTTCAGCTCGGCGTGCGCATCGAGTTCTGATTGAGCGTCATTTAGACTCTATCGATGGCCACTAATCCGGATGCTGAGCGGCAGTGCGCGGACGTGGTGCTGATGATCCGGCCCGCGCGCTTCGGCGCGAATCCGGAAACTGCCGACTCAAATCGTTTCCAGCAGGGTGGCGCGACGGCCGCTGCGGCTGACGCCGCGGAGCGCGAGTTCGACGGACTGGTGTCGCGACTCCGGGGCGTGGGCGTCGAGGTCCAGGTCGCGGACGACACACCGGACCCGCCCAAGCCCGATGCCTGCTTTCCAAACAACTGGGTCAGCTTCCACGCGGATGGCAGCGTCGTCCTCTATCCAATGATGGCGCCCTCCCGGCGCGCCGAGCGACGCGAGGCGCCGATTGCGCAGTTGCGCGCGGCTGGATTCCAGGTGGCGCGCACCATCGATCTCAGTCCGTTCGAAGCGCGCGGCGAATTCCTGGAGGGCACTGGCAGCCTTGTGCTCGATCGCTGCCATCGCGTCGCCTATGCCTGCCGCTCGCCGCGGACCACGGCCGCGGCGCTCGCCGAGTTTTCCGACAGGCTGGGCTATCGCATCGTGGCGTTCGATGCGCTGGGGCCTGACGGCAGGCCCGCGTATCACACGAACGTACTGATGGCGATCGGCGAGCGTTTCGCCGTCGTCTGCGCCACGGCCATTCCGGAGGCGGGCGAGCGCGCGCTCGTCTTGCGCGAGCTTGCAGGGGCCGGTCACGAACCGATTGAGATCGGTATCGCCGAAATGCACGGCTTTGCCGGCAACCTGCTGGCGCTATGTTCCACCGATGGCCGCCCGCTAATTGCCGTGTCCGACACCGCCTGGAGCAGCCTGTCGCCGGAGACACGACGCAGGCTCGAGCGTCACGGTGCGATCGTCACGGCTCCGATCCCAACC
>JANLWE010000138.1:0-7013 GCA_031364365.1 Gammaproteobacteria bacterium
CGCTGACGACCTTCTCCGACCTAGTGGACTGTAACGACTGAATGGGAAGTGATGCGCCGGGTGGGATCAAAGTACTTCCACTTCACGGTTTTGGGGACTTGGTTGTAGTGGCGGATATAGCGCATGAGTTTTCTCTTCAGGTCGGGGACCGAGGTGAACACGCCACGAGCGATCACATCGTGGAGTTGCCCCGCTTCCGTGGACGGGTAGTTTGCTAAATTCTCACTTCCTGTCCTGCCGACCTGACACCCGTTTTAGTCCCGCTCGGGGTTAGAGTCTGCGGTTAAAGATAGCGCCTTCTTGGCTCGATCCAAAATCATCTGTGCGTATTCCTGCGGCGTCATCTTGCCAAGCGAGCTGTGCTCGCGCTCGGTGTTGTATTCGATCCGCCAGTTTTCAATGATCTGTCTGGCGTGCTTCATCGTCACGAACCAGTGTTCGTTCAGGCACTCGTCCCGGAACTTGCCGTTGAAGCTCTCGATGTAGGCATTCTCATTCGGCTTACCCGGCCGGATGAACGACAGCTGCACCTTCGCCTCATAGGCCCAGGCATCGAGCACCTGGCCTTCGAACTCCGGTCCATGATCGACGGTGATCGAGCGCGGCAGCCCGCGGGTATCAGCCAGTCGTTCCATCACGGCTTTCACCCGCGATCCGGTGATCGAGGTATCCACTTCGATCGCCACACACTCACGCGTGCAGTCGTCGACGATGTTCAGGCATCGCAGCCGCCGTCCGTCAGCTAGGCCATCGGAGACGAAGTCCATCGACCAGCTGAGGTTCGCGGCCTGCGGCTTGGGTAAGGGCTTGCGTTCCACCAGGCCGATGCGTTTACGCTTGCGCCGGCGCACCGCCAGGCCTGCCTCGCGGTACATCCGATACACCCGCTTGCGATTGACCGCCCAGCCCTCGCGCCGCAGCCGCCGGTACACCCGACGGTAGCCGTAACGGCGCTTCTCTCCCGCGATCTCGAGCATCCGCGCACGCAACGCCGTGCAGTCCGCCCGCCGACTGCGGTACCGATACAGGGATCGCGACAGCTGGGCCAGCCCGCAAGCGCGCGTCACACCGAAGTCCCGTTCCGTCATCAAGACGGTCACCGCTTCGCGCTTCGCCTGCGGGCTTACCATTTTCGGCCCAGTAGTTCCTTCAGCGCCGCCTTGTCGAGCTCGGCATCGGCCAGCAGGCGCTTGAGCTTGGTATTCTCGGCCTCGAGTTCCTTCAACCGGCGCGCCTCCGACACCGTCATCCCGGCGTACTTGGCTTTCCAGTTGTAAAACGTCGCCTCCGAGATCCCGTGCCGTCGGCACAGCTCCTTCGTCTTCGCCCCTGCCTCCGCCTCTCGCAACACCCCGATGATCTGCTCTTCCGAAAACCTCTTCGCCTTCATGGTCTGCTCCTGGTGAAGCAGACTCTACGCCGGTCAGGGACTAAACTCGGGTGTCAGGTCGGGTCCACTTCTGCCTATAGCGATGCGAAGAAAAAATACTCCTCGGCTAACGCCCAAGCAGCTTCAGCACGCTGTATTTAGAAGACTCGCGGCGTACACGCGTCTTACTTTTCTCGAACAGTTTGCGATGTTCATGGGCAAGGCTCAGGCCCTCGAATTGGCGCTAAAGCATTTGCTTGTTCGGTTGTATGACTACGACTTCGATCAGCTTGAGCGTTGGACGCTCGGTCGCGTTGTACGGGAGCTCAAAGACAGAGGACTGAGGGCCGATTTTGTTGCCCTACTGGCAAGCTTGGTCAAGCGTCGCAATTTCATCGCCCACGAACTTCTTGCAAGCGCAGCGGTGTTTCGGCAACTCGTAGGTAGAAGAAACCACATTCCTAGATTCATCAGGAGACCCTTGGATCATGGGATCTACGAAGTGGAGCAGGTAATTTACGTCCACGACTGGCTAGAGAAACACAAAGCCTGGATTGCTCAACCGGTGCAGCCCGCTCGTTCCGAACTTTAGGCTTACTTGTTAGGAAATGGTCACGAGCACCCGAGCGCCGGAACTCCACCGCGCGGAACAGGCGTAACCGGCTGAAAAGGATGGTGGCCAAGGGCGGAATCGAACCACCGACACGCGGATTTTCAGTCGCAAAATCTCGCACGAACTGATGTTATCGGGCCCCTCGCGCCCCTTGCGTACGCGACACCAGTTGGGTCTTGAACTCAAGTGACTTCTGTCGCGCTGAACGTAGGGGCCTTGCCCCGTTGACCGCTGGAGAGACCGTGGTTGATGCCGCGGCTATGAACGCGCTGATTGAATCCGCGGAGACAAACCGCCGCCGCCCGATCACGACGCTGGGGAGCGATGCCGTCCGCATCAGCTCATAGATCGTGTTGCGGGCGATGCCGCCCAGCAGCGCCCGCGCCTCCTCGATCGAATAGAGTTCCCGGTCCTGCACGACATGCTCCCGTCGAATTCTCTCGTAAGCAGTCTAGGACCGCTTGAGAGCGCAGAGCGGTCGAGTTTCTCTTTGGACCGCCAAGATATTGCAGGCGTCGCTCAATCGGATCTCCGGCGCTCTGCGTGCTTGGCAGTGCATGTAGTGACAAGAGAATGCCGCGGACATCGAAATGTTTTTTCTGCGCGGTAACGGGAATTTCGAGGCGGGAATCTACCTAAATATTACCTAAGAAATCGCGACTGCTTGTAAGCTATTGATTAGATGGCGTCCCCACGGGGATTCGAACCCCGGTCGCCGCCGTGAAAGGGCGGTGTCCTAGGCCTCTAGACGATGGGGACCCAGGGAAGTGGTGGAGCCAGACGGGATCGAACCGTCGACCTCTTGCATGCCATGCAAGCGCTCTCCCAGCTGAGCTATGGCCCCATTCAGAGGGGGCGAATTCTCCGCAAGAATCCCCGGGGTGTCAACGCGGCGCCCTTTCAGCTTGAGGCGCCGGCGGAATGAGGCGTATCGGTAGCCCGCCTTCGATACGGCTGCTGAGGCGGACCGCCAGGCCGCCCTGCTTCAATCTGAGGGACGATTACGCTAGCCACGTACTCGGACGGCAATATGCCGGTGTAACGCTTGAACATGCGCGCAAAATGCGAGCCGTCGTTGAATCCTACCGAGTAACTCACGGCGGTCACCGACTCGACGCCCTCGGTCAGCAGACGGCGTGCCTCCGTGATCCGGACCCGCAGCAAGTACTCGCGGAACGTCATACCGAAAGCTGCGCGAAATTTCCGGCTGAACTCGAATCGTGTCAGGCCACATTCCCTGGCGGCCGCACTCGCTGACACTTTCTCATGGTAGTGGTGCTTGACGTGATGAAGCGCGGGCTGCAGGCGGGCCTCACCGGGCGCGATCGGTTGCGCTGGCAGTTCGCTGGGAACCGCGGCATTCAGCAACTGCGCAACGCGCGGAGGCGATGCGCGATTACCGAGGTTCGCGAGTGCGTTGAGGTTCTCGAAGAACTCGGCCGGCGATACTGGCTTCACGAGGTAATTCCAGACACGGGCGCGGAATGCCCACACGGCGAGCATTTCCGAATGTTGCTGCGTCAACATCAGGATCGGCAACCGCGGGTGTGACTGCTTGATCGCCTGCATGGCGTGCAGGCGATTCTGGTCTGGATAGTCGAAATCAAAAATCAGGACCGCAGGCCTCAGGCGCGCCAGCTCGAACGCCGCCTGGTCAATGCTCGCCGCCTGCACAACCTCGAAGACGCTGGCGCAACGTATGCGCAACTCCGGATCTGCCACGCCCGAAGTGCAGTCAATCCAGAGCAGCTGCGGCTTCAGAATGGTCCCCCTGCTCCAGAGTGGCTGTTGCGCACGATTTTTGCCACTCGCCGCACAATCACTGCCTTCGTAAGACTGCGTCTAGCGCGCCCCAAGGCCGATTACCTGATGGATGACGCGAGAATGACTGTGACGATAACGGCACAACAGGCTATTTTCTAACGGTATTAGTGTGAACTGCATCACAGTTTCGACATAGTACCGGCGGTCGGCCCTTCTAGACAAGGCCAAGTGCCGCAGGCAATTTTACGCGCCCCTGACCGCAACATTCTCCTAGCGGCTGTAGACCGCTGGCCCAAACTAGTGTCGCCGCGATTCCAAGCGGCGGAGTTTGCAGTCTTCGGGGGGTGGGGCTGCGCCGAACTACCAGACAAGCAACCCCTTGTGCGATGTCAATCTGGATTGAACTAAAGAGGACATTTTCAATGAGTATCAAGAAGGGACTGGTCGCGTTTCTTCGCGACGAAGAAGGCTTGACGACAGTCGAGTATGCGATTGCCGGCGGCCTGGTTGGCGCGGGCGTCATTGGCGCCTTCGCCCTGCTGGGTGATGAGGTCTTCCGCGTTATCGACGCGATCTATACGGCAATCAGCGCGATCGTCATCAACTGATTGTTCTTCACAGGTGCATTGCGAGGTGGCGGCGGCCCAATACCGCCGTCACCCCGCCTAGGGATGGACTGAACTGTGATTTCGAGTGACCAGGATCTGGTGAATATCATCGCGTCGCTGACGTTGACGATTGTCGTCGTGCTTGCGGTGCGACAGGATCTGGTCGAGCACCGGATTTCAAACTGGTTGACGCTCGCCGCCCTCGCAGCGGGATTATTGATCCATTCCATGATTGGCGGTCTCGACGGATTCGTTCATGCGCTTGCCGGCGCGGGCATCGGCCTCGTGTGTCTGCTGCCGCTTTATCTCGGCAAGGGCATGGGAGCGGGCGACGTCAAGTTGATGGCTGCCGCCGGCGCCCTCCTCGGGCCGTTCAACGCCTTTGTCGCCGCGGTCTTGACGCTAACGTTTGGCGCGGTACTCGCCGTCGCAATCCTGGTGTGGCGGATGATTGAAGTGAGGCAGGCAACCGCCGGGGCTCCCGACCTGTCGCAGGCTCGCAAGGAGCGGTTTCCGTACGCCGTGGCCATTGGGCTCGGCGCGATCGCGACGATGTGGCTCCGCGGGATGCTCGACCCATTGTTGCGTGGCGTGACGACCCCATGAACAGCGTGCCGCAAGAATTGCGGGCGGTGCCCGACGAACTCGATCCCGAGCCAATATCGCCGGATCTCGTACGGCTCGCCGCTTTGTCCCCTCGCCCGACCGCGCTGGCGCAAACCGGGCTGTCCCTCACGTTCCTGGCCGAATTGTTGAGCAAACACCTGGCGAGCGCGGGTGTTCTCACAACCAGCCAGTTGATAGACCGGCTGGCCCTGGCTGGGCCGATCATCGATCAGATCCTGCAGTTCATGCGAGCCGAAGGCCGGGTCGAAGTCCGCTCACGGCTGGGACTGGACGCGGAGCTTCGCTTCGGCCTCACCGAGAAAGGCCGGCTCGAGGCTGCCGATGCCATGAATCGTGGCGGTTATGTCGGGCCAACTCCTGTTCCGCTGGCTGACTATGTTGCACTTGTCCGCAAACAGTCCGTGCACTTGCACAAAGTCACCCGCGAGGCCGTGCACAACGTATTTTCGGGAATCGCCATCGCCGGTGAATTACTTGACCGCCTCGGCCCGGCGCTGAATTCACGGCGGGCGATCTTTCTCTACGGCCACGCGGGCACCGGCAAGACCTTTACCGCGAAACGGCTTGCATCCGTGAGGAACGGGCTCGTGCTCGTACCGCACGCAATCGCCGTGCACGAGACCGTGGTGGAAGTCTTCGACCCCCTGTGCCACGAGCAATTGGCCTTCAGCAATCCGCCGTCGCCGACGCTGCTCGACCAGGGCTTTGATCCGCGCTACGTGGCCTGCGAACGTCCGATCGTTCTGACCGGAGGCGAGCTTTCCGCCGACATGCTCGAACTCCAGTGCGACAGCACAACCCGCACCTATGCGGCGCCGATCCAGCTCAAGGCGAACAACGGTTTCCTGCTGATCGACGACCTCGGAAGACAGCGAGTCGAGCCCACCGTGCTCTTCAACCGCTGGATTGTCCCGATGGATTCGCGGCAAGACTCGCTCATGACCAACCGCGGCCATCACTTTGAAGTGCCGTTCGACCTGGTGCTCGTGTTTTCGACGAATCTGCGCCCGGAAGACATCGCGGATCAGGCCTTTCTGCGTCGCCTCGGTTACAAGATCGAGCTCACGCCGATTCAGCCCAGCGAGTACAAGCAGATCTGGCAGCGCGTCTGCGCCGAGCACCACATCGGTTACGACTCGTATCTCGCGGACTTTGTCATTGACGAATTGCACCGCAAGCGCCAGGTACCCTTGCTGCCCTGCCATCCGCGGGACCTGCTCAGCATGGCGCTCGATCGAGTTGCATATCTGGGTGGTGGCGATCTCGACGCGAAATCGCTGTGCTGGGCCTGGGACTGCTATTTCCTTCACAAAGATCCCAATGAATTCCGCCACGCTGATTCGATCAGGAGTTAGTGCGAATGTTCAACCGTAGAGGTCCGATCCTGATAGTCGTCTCGCTGCTGCTTGCTGTAGCGGCCGCCTGGGTTGCCAATCGGTGGCTGATCGCGCAATCGGCGTCCAGCGACAACGGACCAAGCACCGCATCCGTGATGACCGCGGCAATCGCCATCCCTCTGGGCACGAAGATCGAGGCGCGCCACGTGGCGGCGATCCAGATGCTCGAGGATACCGCGCCTGATGGCGCGTACCGGGACGCGGCAGCGGTCGAAGGCAAGATCGCACTGTCCGAGATCATGAAGGGCGAGATATTGCTCGCGGCGCGCTTTGCCGACCAGGGCGCGGGCAGCACGCTTGCCGCCGTCGTCGGCGAGAACATGCGTGCCGTCAGCGTTCGCGTCAACGATGTCGTCGGCGTTGGCGGCTTCCTGCTTCCGGGAAACCGCGTCGACGTCGTCGCGGCGTACCGGGATCGCCAGGACACGCTGTCCGAGACGGTCGTGCAAAACGTCAAAGTGCTGGCGGTCGACCAGAGTGCTTCCAACGACAAGAATGAGCCGGTCGTCGTGCGGGCCGTGACGCTCGAGGTCACGCCGGACGACGCGGAGAAACTAATACTTGCGGAGCAGCGCGGCTCGATTCAGCTCGCGCTACGCAACCCGCTGGATGTATCAGTCACTGTCAAGAAGGCC
>JANLWE010000182.1:0-4377 GCA_031364365.1 Gammaproteobacteria bacterium
CGTGTAAGCGATCTCTCGCTATCTACACAGGGTCCATTCCGGTCACACCCGCGACAAATTTCGCCCGAAACGTCAGGTGAAGATTGCGCTGATTCGATCCTCGATCAGCCGGCGATGCTCGTCGGAACATGCAACGTCTCGGAGTCGTCGCAGGAGTTCATCGCGCTGCACGAGCGCGAGTGCCGCCGCGCCTTTCGCGAAATCGATGTCTTTCTCGCGTCCGGCGCCCAGCTTGCTGAGCACGAGGTCATGGACCCCCATGCACCAACCGGTGTGCTCCTCCACGCAAACCGGCACGGCTCGCTCCATCCATCCGCTCGGCGCGTAGGCTGGCGTCTCGGATGTCACGCCCTGGGCGTAGTAGCCAAACTCGAAATCGAAGTCACTGGCTTCGCCAAGCACGAATGAGATCCGATCCGCGAGGCGTTCGTCATCGTCCAGAAGGACGATGTCGACATCGCGCGTGGCGGTCAGCACGCCTTCGGGCGGATTCGGCAGCACCGCGAGGATGGCCGCCGATCCGATGATTTAAAAATCGCGGAGGTCGAAGCGGCGCCCGATCTCCAGGATTACGTGCTGCAGCTGGCTCCGTATCACAGGTGCTCAGGCCGCACGCACGTCCGTGAAGACCCGTCGGCGTTCCTCCGGGGTTACGAGAACGGTGAAGGGCGACTCCTTGCGTAGCCCATCGGCCTGCTCCGAGGATTCCGTCATCGTACGCAGCAGCGTGGGCAGGGACCGCTGAGCAGGGCCTCCCACCGATCCTGATAGGGACGACCGTGCGGATTGGTCCCGCGAAGCTTTTGCAGCCGCTGGCGCGCGATTCCGCGCAGCTCCGGATCGGCAGCTAGTCGTCGCGCTGCGACCTGGTGCAGCCGCAGACTGCGTAGCGCCGGTAGGTCGATACGTGTCGTCGCGTGATAGCGGGTTGCACGGGCCCGCCCATGGGTCGCGATTCGGCCCTCGGCCCGCAGGCCGTCGAGTGCGCGCCAGAGCGTCGGCTGGCTGATCCGCGGCCGGATCTGGCGCATGAGATCCGGCGCACTGAGGCCCGCCGGCTCCACGACCAGAAGCTGCAGGACTTGCTCGCGCGGGGTTGATCGCATGATCGTTTTCCAACACGTATGAATAGATTATGAATAGATTGTAAGCTCAAGATCCCCGCATGGCAAGGCCGTATTTCCGGTGCTTCCGTCAAGCGCTCAGTGCGGGAGTTTTGCGTGAATCAGTGCTGCACGGTCCTGCATCGTGGGGCATTCAGTGCAACGGGCGCCCCGGCTAACCGGTTGATGCAGTTGATGATGCAGATTTCAGTTTGGGACTGAAAATCCGCGTGCCAATGTTTCGATTCCGCCCCTGACCACGACTTCTTTCCCGATCAATCAGCCAAGTCGCAGCGCTCGCGTTCTGTTCAGAACGAACCCATGGGCTCTTTGAGAAGCGCGATCTCGTCCGCCGTGGAAGTTCGCTTGAGCGTGGCGTTACGGTGTGGAAAGCGGCCGAATCGGTCGATGATCACCTTGTGCGCCATGGCATGGCGCGTCCATTCCTCATGGCCAAGACGCTCGAACAGTTGGAGCGACATCGCCTGGTCCTCGCGGTCCTCGCTATGCTCGAAGGGAAGGTAGAGAAAGAGTCGCTCCTGCTTTTTCATGGCGGCGTCGAAACCCTGTTCAATCGCCGTCCTGACAAGTCGCCGCGCAATGGCATCGGCAGCATAGGCTCGTGGAGTTCCCCTGAACATGTTGCGCGAAAACTGATCCAGGACGATGGCTGCGGCGAGTAACGGACGTGGCGCGGCGACACCGAAACCATCATCTGCCACGAGCTGTTCGTGTAGCGTCAGAAAGCGCTTGTGAATCTGCGCATCTAAGTCGTCGCTTCTCGCGAACCAATGATCTTCTGTCAGCTCCTCGAACCAGAAGCGGATGACCTCGCCGACCCAGGCCGGTTCGAAATCTTCAGTTTTCGATGGGGTACTGGACACCTGATCAGCCAACGTCAGTCCGGCAGGCCGGCCATATGAAGGGATTCTGCCAAATTCGCAGCATCGGCTGGAAACTTGAACGGTTCCTTCGACATGTAGTGAGCAATCGAAAAACCGGGCCTCAGGGCCAGGCATTCGGCCACGCTGGTCTTGGCGCGCTCGATGTCACCCAACCGGGCGTGGCAGCCGGCCATGAGTGCGATGGTCCGATACGGCCGAGCGGACACACGGTCGAACACTTCCAAGGCTTCCCCATACCCGTGCAAGACCATGTGAGCCTGGCCGATTGCGCGCCAATACCAAGGCTCATCGAAATACGGATCGATCTCCCTCGCGTGCTTGAACGACGCCAGCGCCGCTTCAGCCTGGCCGACATAGATCAGGATGTATCCCATGTCAGCCCTGATCCATTGGTTGTTCGGATTGAGCTCGATCGCTCGTCGTGCATGTTGCAGCGCCTGATCGAACGACCGCCGTCGCAAGCAGACGTTAGCCAATGCTGAAAAGCAGGTGCTCTCGTTTTCATCAAGTTCGACAGCGCGTTTTGCCAAGACATACGCCTCCTGCAGCGCGACATCGGAATCGCTCGGGTCGTCGTACCATGCCCCATAACAAAGGAAAGCCAGCAAGGCATGCGCGAAACCATAGCCAGGGTCAATCTCGATTGCCTTCTCGATCAGACGTTTTGCCTCCGCAGCGCCATTCGGATCGTCCCAGGACAGTGCATTGGCCTTCAGGATATATTCGTATGCGGCGAGGCTTGTCGGCGGCTTCCGGCGTACTCGTTCGATATCCGAAGCCTGGACCCGACCTACGAGCGTGCTGACGATTGTCTGCACGACCTGATCCTGGACGGAAAAGACACCGGCCAGGTCCCGGTCGAACTTCTCGCCCCAGATGTGGCTACCGGTTTCAGTATCGATCAACTGCGCGGTGATCCGGATGCGCTCGCCCATGCGCCGGACGCTTCCTTCGACGATATAACGGACATTCAATTCGCGGGCGACCTGCTTCATGTCGACCGCGACGCCGCGATACCGGAACGAAGCCGAGCGAGACCGCACTGCAAGTAGGCGCCAACGCGACAGCTCAGTAATGATGTCCTCGGTGATGCCGTCGCTGAAATGTTCCTGCCCCGGGTCGGCGCTCATGTTGGTGAAAGGCAGAACACAGATCGCGACGCGGGCAGGAGCGGTGGCAGGAGAAGGCGCAGTCACGTCGGCCTTGGCAATCTCAGGCTTGGACGTGCCCTGACGAGCGAGGATGGCGCCCAGTGCGCGCAGCACCTCCCGGCCCTGGGGGCTCTGGGGATCTTCATTCCAGTCATCGAAGTCGGTCGTGTGAAGCGCGCGCACGTCGATCGGCAGGTTGGCGCCTTCGAAGCGCAGGGGCACGAGGATGCCGCGGTCAGCGCCCTCTCGCGCCTCGCCACGCACCCAGCGTGACTCCACCGAAGCTGGCGTCCACACCACCAGGACGGCGGCCGCGGCCTTGAGTTCGGCGGCGATCTGGCGGTCGAATTCCTGGCCGGGATCGATCGCCGGGTCCCACCACACCGACCAACCCTGCGCCTCGATCGCAGCCACGAGCGGCGCAACGCGCGCCTTGTCGCTGCGGGCGTAGGAAATGAATACGTCGGCCATGCCTGCTGAACCTGAACCCGGGTTGGCCGACGTAACTCGCCGGCGACCTTGTTAGCTTAACCCGGTTCGCGGGAGGGAGAGGGCGCCTGAAAATCCGCGTGTCGGCGATTCGATTCCGTCCTTGGCCACCATTTTTCAAGCGGCCTCGCCGCTAGGACGCTTGCGAAGGGCCTCCATCATTCGTCGCCGCGAGGCGCGCTTCGGCGGCTGCGACCATGGCCTTGAAGCGCGGATCATCACGGAGGAGATCGAGGTCTGGATCGACCTTGGCGTGGTTCAGGAAGCCAATAGCCAACTTTTGGAAAACCGGACCGAGCAGCTCGAGTGCGGCGTCTTTGTCCTTGAAATGGGTCGTCAAGGCGCAGGCAAAGTTGTAACGCGCGTTCATATTGTCCGGATCGATCAGGAGTGCGCGGCTGATCCAATCCTTCGCGCGTTCGGCCTCTCCAAACTCCGCCAGCGCATTAGCGCCGTAGGCCATGGCCGCCGCATTGTTTGGGTCTTGTGCCAGGGTTTTCTCGGCTCGGGAGAGTGTGATCTGCGCAACGCGCAGAGCAGCCTGGGAATTTCCGACGGCGGTGTAACAGGTGATCAACATAGAACTAGAATTCAGATCCGTCTCCATGAGAGCCATTGCTTTTTCGTAATAGAGAATGGCATCCCCCAGCCGGCGCTGCCTGAATCGCAAATACGCGGCAGATCTGTTGACCTCATAGGACTCGGGATCCAGGCGAAGCGCGATGTCGA
>JANLWE010000186.1:0-19278 GCA_031364365.1 Gammaproteobacteria bacterium
ACTCGGACAGCTCGTACCGCTTATGGCCGCGCGTGCCGAGGCGCTCGGCGTCGACGTCTTCCCGGGCTTTGCCGCGTCCGCGGCCTTGCAGGACGTCGACGGCCGTGTGCTTGGCGTCCGCATCGGCGACATGGGCCTCGACCGGCAACGCAAGCCCGGACCGAACTTCGCACTGGGGTCCGACATCCGCGCCGGCACGACGATCCTTGCCGAAGGCTGCCGTGGCAGCGTGACGAAGCAGCTCATCGCCCGGCTTGGCCTCGCCGACGGCCGTGGACCCCAGACCTACGGTCTCGGGATCAAGGAGTTGTGGCAGCTGCCCTCCGGCCGCGTCGAAGCCGGACTGATCCAGCATTCGATCGGCTGGCCGGTCGACGCCCGCATCTATGGCGGAAGCTTTCTCTACCACCTCGATCACGATCGCGTGTACGTCGGCTATGTCGTCGGACTCGACTACGAGGATCCGCGCTTCCGGCCGTTCGAGGCGTTCCAGCAGTTCAAGCACCATCCGCGGATTCACGCGCTGCTCGAGGGCGGCGAGCTCCTGTCCTATGGCGCACGCAGCATCGCCGCCGGTGGCTGGCAATCACTGCCGCGCATGGAAGCGCCGGGGCTCATGCTGATCGGCGATACGGCGGGCACGCTGAATGTCCCGAAGATCAAGGGCGTGCACCAGGCGATTCGCTGTGGCGCGCTCGCCGCGGAACACTTGACCGAGAGCGGCGGTACCGACGGATTCGAGGCGCGCTGGCGCCAATCCGATGGCGGGCGCGAATTGAAACGCGTGCGCAACATCAAGCCCGGATTCCACCGCGGCCTGTGGTGGGGACTTGCGAACGCCGCGTTCGAGACCGCGACCGCGGGCAAGAGCCCGTGGACACTCGCCCATCGCGAGAATCACCTCGCGCTGCACCGCCTTGAGAACACGCGCCCCGTCGATCGGCCGTGGGTCAATCGCGACCTCGCGCCGCGCGACCGGCTCGCGGCGGTATTTCACGCAGGCAACGTGCACGACGAGGACCAGCCCGTACACCTCCTCGTTTCGGACACGTCGATCTGCGCCACGCGCTGTACCACGGAGTTCGGCAATCCCTGCCAGAATTTCTGCCCGGCCAACGTCTATGAAATGGTGGACGACGGCGCCGGCGGCAGACGACTTCAGATCAATGCCGCGAACTGCGTCCACTGCAAGGCCTGCGACATCAAGGATCCCTACGGCATCATTACCTGGACGACGCCTGAAGGTGGCTCGGGACCGAACTACCAGAGCCTCTAGATGAGCGCCGAGCCGCCGATCTGGACGCCGTCGCTGTTTCGCATTGCCGATGCGAACCTCACGCGGTTCATGACGTTCGCGGGCGGCCGCGGCGCGGCGACGTCCGATTACGGCGCGTTCTACGCCTGGTCTATCGAGCAGCCGGCAGCCTTCTGGAACGCGCTCTGGGAGTTTGCGGGCGTCATTGGCGAGCGCGGCGCGGGACCCGCACTCGAGCACGGCGACCGCATGCCCGGCGCGCGCTGGTTCGGGAGCGCGCGGCTCAACTTCGCCGAGAATCTGCTGCGCGGCCCGGATGCCGAGCCCGCGCTCATTTTCCGGAACGAGCGCGGTGCGCGACGCGAGATTAACTGGAGAGACCTTCGCACCGAGGTCGCGCGCGTGGCGGCGGGGTTTCGCGCCGACGGCATCGGACCGGGCGACGTCGTCGCAGGGTTCCTGCCGAATCTGCCGGAGGCCGTGATTGCGATGCTGGCCGCCGCCGGTATCGGCGCCACCTGGACCTCTTGCTCACCCGATTTCGGCATTCAGGGCGTGCTCGACCGGTTCGGGCAGGTGAAACCGAAGGTGCTCTTCGCCGCGGACGGCTACTTCTACGCGGGCAAGACGATCGACTCGCTGGCGCCGATCGCCGGCGTCCTGAAACAGCTCCCCTCGGTGCAGCGCGTGGTCCTCGTCACGTACTCGGGATCGATGCCTGCGAAACTGCCGCGCGCAATCGCATTCGGCGAGTACGGCGATCCAGCCGCGCCGCTTCGCTTCGAACGGCTGCCCTTCGACCATCCGCTCTACGTGCTCTACTCGAGCGGCACCACGGGCGTGCCGAAGTGCATCGTGCACGGCGCCGGCGGCACGCTGCTCCAGCATCTGAAGGAACAACAGCTGCATGCGGACCTGAAGCCCCGCGACCGGCTCTTCTTCTTCACAACCTGCGGCTGGATGATGTGGAACTGGCTCGCGAGCGCGCTCGCGACCGAGACGACGATCCTGCTGTATGACGGTTCGCCGCTCCATCCCGGCCCTGACGTGCTCTGGGACATGGCGGCGGACGAAGGCGTGACGGTTTTCGGAACGAGCCCGAAGTATCTCGCGACCCTCGAGAAAGCGGGCTACCGGCCGCGCGAGCGCCATGCGCTCGTCGTGCTGCGCACGATTCTGTCCACGGGCTCGCCACTTGCGCCCGAACAGTACGATTTCGTTGCCGGCGCGATCGGTGCGGACGTCCAGCTCGCGTCGATCTCCGGCGGCACCGACATCGTTTCCTGCTTTGCACTCGGCAACCCGCTCCTGCCCGTCTACCGCGGCGAGTTGCAGTGCCGTGGGCTTGGCATGAGGGTCGAGGTCTGGGACCAAAGCGGGCGGCCTGTGACCGGCGAGAAGGGTGAACTCGTCTGCACGGCGCCTTTTCCCTCGATGCCGATCGGATTCTGGAATGACCCGGACGGGAGCCGCTATCGCGCAGCCTATTTCGAACGCTACCCCGGGATTTGGCATCACGGCGACTACGCGTTGCTGACGCCTCGCGGCGGCCTCGTGATCCTCGGGCGATCCGACGCCGTGCTGAATCCCGGCGGCGTGCGCATCGGTACCGCGGAAATCTACCGCCAGGTCGAACAACTCGATGAAGTGCTCGAAAGCGTGGTTGTAGGTCAGGACGTGGGCAGCGACATGCGCGTGGTGCTGTTCGTGCGCCTGCGCGATGGCCTCGCGCTCGACGAGGCGCTCCGCGATCGGATCCGGCGGCAGATCCGCGCTAATACGACGCCGCGCCACGTGCCGGCTGTGATCGTGCAGGTGCCCGAGATCCCGCGGACCGTCAGCGGCAAGATCGTCGAACTCGCCGTGCGCGAGACGATTCACGGGCGACCGGTCAGAAACACGGATGCGCTCGCGAATCCAGCCTCACTCGAGCATTTCCGCGACCGGCCGGAGCTTCGCTGAACCGCCCGGTGGAAAAATCGCCGGTGTCGGCGCGCGCCGAAGCCGCTCTCGCCGCCCATGGCCAGGTGCTCGACGAAGCCCAGCGTGCAGTCCTTGGACGGCTCGAGGACCTGAGGCGACGGATGCTCGCCCGGAACTCCGTGCTCGCCCGCGGACTGCGGCTCCTGCCGCGCGCGCCCGCGCCGCTCCGCGGTCTCTATCTGTGGGGCGGTGTCGGCCGCGGCAAGACCTTCCTGGTCGACGAATTCTTCGCGGAACTGCCGGTCCGCGAAAAACGTCGCGAGCATTTCCATCGCTTGATGCAGGACGTGCACGCGCGTCTGCGGCGTCATCGAAATCTTTCCGATCCTCTCGCGCAGGTGGCCGCCGACATCGCGGCGAAAGCCCGCATCCTCTGCATCGACGAATTCGTGGTCGGCGACGTCGCCGACGCGATGATCCTCGGTACGCTGCTCGAGGCGCTGTTCCGGCGCGGCGTCACGCTCGTTGCGACGTCGAACCTCCCGCCGTCGGAACTCTACCGGGGCGGCCTGCAGCGCGCGCGCTTCCTCCCGGCGATCGCGCTGATCGAGAAACACTGCCGGGTCCTGGAACTCGATGCCGGCGTCGATTACCGCCTGCGGCAACTCGAAGCTGCGACGCTCTTTCTGGGACCGGCCGTTCCCGATTCAGAGTCGCTTTTGGCTTCGGAGTTCGCGCGGCTCGCGGGCGGCCGCGGCCAAAAGGACGCGCGGGTTCAAGTCGCAGGCCGCGCAGTGCGGGCGCGGCGCGTGGCGGAAGACGTGGTCTGGTTCGAATTCCGCGAGCTCTGCGAGGGGCCGCGTTCCGCCGCCGACTACATCGAGATTGCGCGCTGCTACCAGACGGTCTTCCTGAGCGGCGTGCCCGCGATGGACGGCGGCGCCGACGATGCCGCGCGCCGATTCGTCACGCTGGTGGATGAGTTCTACGATCGCGGAGTGAAGCTCGTGCTCTCCGCCTCCGCGGACTCGCCCGAAGCCCTCTACCGCGGCGAGCGGCTCGCGTTCGAGTTTCGCCGGACCGCGAGCCGGCTGCAGGAGATGCAGGGCCGCAAGTATCTCGCGAAGCCGCATCGGCCATAAGCAAGCAAGGCTTCATCCACGCCGGGCGTCCTTGATTACGCGCATCGCGGCGTTGCGGCCGGGGGCGCCGGAGACAGCACCGCCGGGATGGGCGCCCGAACCGCAGAGATAGAGACCGGGGACTGGTGTCGCGAACTGTGCCGACTTCGGATGGGGGCGCAGGCCGAAGATCTGATCGAGATCGTGGCGGCCATGGAAGATGTCGCCTTCGGTGAGGCCGAACACGCGTTCCAGATCCAACGGCGTCAGCAGCTGTCGGCCGACGATCAGCCGCCGCAGGTTCGGCATGTGCTTTTCCAGCGTCGTCAGGATGCGATCGGCGACGGACGGGCCGATCTCGTCCCAGCTTTGTCCGTCGGCCAGGCGATAGGGATAGTACTTGCCGAGCACGCTCATCACGTGATGCCCGGATGGTGCCAGCGTGTCGTCGATGGCCGAAGGGATGCGGATGTCCAGATAGGGCTCGTCGATGATCTGACCCGCCAGCGCCGCACGATGATTGGCCTCGATGGTGGCGCGCTCCGGGAAAATGGTGATGGGGGCGCCGCGAGCGAGGTCGGCCTCCGCCCCCGACAGCGCGGTGAATTCCGGTGCACCCGACAGTGCAAGATTCATCCGCAAGGTCGCATGGCCCATGCGCAGCCGCTCGATGCCATCCGCGAATCCTTCCGGTAAATTCTCGCGGCCGACAAACTTCAGGAAGGTGCGCTTCGGATCAGTGTTGGCGAGCACGCGCCTGGCGCGGAATTCCTCGCCACTTTCCAGCCGCACGCCGACGGCGCGGCCGCCCTCCAGGATGATCCGCTCGACTGCCGCGCTGGTACGATACTCGACTCCACGCGCGCGGCCGGACGAGGCCATCGCCTGGGTGATCGCGCCCATGCCGCCGCGGGCGTGACCCCAGGCACCGCGCTCTCCCTCGAATTCGCCGAGCGCATGATGGAAGTACGGAATCGCCGAGCCCGGCGCATTCAGGCTGGCGAAATTGCCGGAGACACAATGACCGGCGGTGATGTTGCGCATTGGCTCACTTTCGAGCCAGCGCTCGGCGATCTCATTCGCGGGCGAAGTAAGTAGCTGCATCAGCAGATGGCGGTCGTCGGGCGCGAGGCCGCGAAACTCGCGCCCCGCCGGCAGCAGCGTCAGCAGATCCATGATGCCGCCACCGAGAGCGGGCGGCGGCTTCAGCCATTGGGCGCGGATCACCTGCCCCACCCGGTCCACCGCTGCGTGGAAGCGATGGAGATTGTCGTAGTCCCGACTGGAGAAGCGGCCGACGGCGGCGCGGTCATGCGTCTCGTCGCCGGTCATCAGCAGCGCGCGCCCGTCCTGGAGGATGCTGAGATCGCCCTTCATCCGCACCGGCTGATAGCCGTGGCGTTTCAGCTCCAGCTCTTCGATCACCTCCGGCCGCAAAAGGCTTACGGTGTAGGAAGCGACGGAGTTGCGGTAGCCGGGATGGAATTCCTCTGTCACCGCCGCGCCGCCCAGCACGGCGCGCCGCTCCAGCACCAGGACTTTGAGACCCGCCTTGCCCAGATAGGCCGCGGCGGTCAGGCCGTTGTGGCCGCCGCCGATGACAATCGCGTCGTAGATCACGGCTCTGGAATGTCCTCGCGCAACATCTTCATCAGCGACATGCACATTAATACGCCGATGGCGATCAGTGGCAGCGAAAACACGATGGTGGCTGAGAGCACGACCTTGATGCCGCCCTCGATGAACATCAGCGTAATCGGCAGGATGCCGAGACAACAGGCCCAGAAGACGCAGTTCCAGCGCGCCGGATCCCGGCCGGCTTCCAGACGCTGCGTCGAGACGGACGCCAGCGTGTAGGACGCCGAGTCGTACGTGGTGGCCAGCAACAGCACGGCAACCGCCGCGAATACAGCCAGCGCCAGGTGGCCGAGTGGCAGGCTGGTCAGGACCTTTGTGATGGCCGCGGCCTCGCCGCCATTCGCCATCAGGTGGCTGATATCGAGGATGCCGTTCAGATCCAGATACATCGCGTAATTGCCGAGCACCATATAGAAGAGCGCCGCACCGATGCTGCCGAATGTCAGCATCCCTCCGATCACTTCGCGTATCGTCCTGCCGCGCGAAATACGCGTGACGAAGATGCCGACAAATGGCCCGTATGCCAGCCACCAGGCCCAGTAGAAGATCGTCCAGTTCTCGACGAATCCGCTGTTGGTCACGGGATCAGTCCAGGTGTTCAGGTGAATGAAATTCTGCAGCACCAGGCCAATGCTGTTGGTCCCCATCTTCAGGATGAACAGGGTCGGGCCGACCGCCAGCACGAAAAACAACAATGCGAAAGCACAGTACATGGTCGCGTCGGCGAGCCGCGCGAAACCCTTCTTCAGGCCAAAGTAGGCACTCGTTCCGAAGATCGCGATGCAGCCCAGCACCACGGCAACCTCCAGCACAAAGTTGTGCTCGAGACCGAAGAGCTCGGCGACATTCGCGGCGATCATCGGTGTCGACAGGCCGAGCGAGGTACCGGTACCGGCGATCAGGTTGATCATGTAGAAGAAGTCGAGGAACCGGCCGCGACGGCTCGTCACGCCAGCCGGAAGGTATGCGCTGCAGCCGGTGCTGAGTCGCAGGTAGGGAATCTTGCGCACGTAGTACGGATAGGCGATGGCGAGCGTTGGCAGGCAGAAAATCGCCCAGCCGGTGGGGCCCCAGTGAAAAATGCCGTAGCTCGCGGCCCACTCGGTCGCAGCCGCGCTGCGCGCCGCGAGTCCATAGGGCGGTTTGTCGATGTAGTAACCCCACTCGATCACCGCCCAATAGAGCAGGCCCGCACCGACTCCGGCACAGAACAGCATGCCAACCCACTTGAGTGTGGAAAATTCCGGCCTGTCATCGGCATCACCGAGCCTCACGTCGCCGTAGCGGCTGCAGGCCAGCCAGACCAGAAAGGCCACGAGACCCGTGCCATACCAAAGGTAGAGGACGCCAATCCGGGTCGTGATCGCGTCATAGGCGCTGGTGATCGCCTGAGCGGCCTGGTCATGAAAAGCGACGATCGGCAGGCAGATCATGGCAATGACCGCCGCCGTCGTGAGGAACATGACCCAGTCCGTCTTCAGGGGGGCTTGATCTATGCGGTCATGCATCAGCTTGCTCCTTACTCAGCGTGACCAGCCGGGATACAGGCTGTTGGCGGCCTGGTCACACAGCACTTGGTCGGGCGCAGCAATGGGCGCGATGCGGGAACCGAGTTCCATCGCCTGCGCGTCCTTCGGTTCGAATGCGGGCCACGGCTGGAGGCCTGCGCCGTTCGGATCACCCGTGCGCGCAAAGTTGCTCCAGTACGCCACTATCGCCGTGGTCAGGCGGGCATCAGTCTCATCGCCGCTGAACCAATTGTCGTGGCTATCGAAAACATAGGGAATCTCGGCGCCATGATAGGCCCGCAGCCGCTCGCCGCCCGGGCCAGGCCTGATGCGCGTGAATCGATAAACCCAGGCGCGATGGCTGTCGCCGGCAACACTTGCCGCCATCAAGTAGGCCGGACACGCCATGTTGATAATTGTCGTGGCCTTGTCGTGACCGCGTTGCACATCCGGCTCCTGCGCAGCGCGGGCAGAGAACAGCGCGCGCACCGCGGCAGGAATTTTCTGGAGCGTATCGGCAAGCTTTGCAGGATCGCCGTCGAGGTACATGTACCACTCATCCTCGTTGCTGCCGATCAGCAGGTCATACGGCAGACCCTGACGGCGATAGAAGGCCGCCGGCGGCTCCGTCAGCACATGACCATCCACCACCGGCCCAAAATCGTGATTTCTGAGTGCATCGTGGGCCGCCTTGAAGATTTCCGCGCTGGAGCGCTTCCTCAGGGCGGCCAGGTCCGGCTTGTCCGGCAGCGAGGCTGACAAGGCCGAGCCAACTTTTTCTGCGTCCTCCAGATCGAGGTCATCCAGCATCTGGTAGCCGCCGCTCTGGCTGATCGCCCGGTGAAACAACCCCCCGGCGAGTGGCGACGTCATCAGAAATCCAATGTTTGCGGCGCCCGCAGATTCACCGAAGACCGTCGTGTTGGACGGGTCGCCACCAAACTCCCCGATATTGTCGTGCACCCAGCGTAACGCCGCGAGTTGATCAAGCAGGCCGAAGTTGGCCGGCGCCGCCGCGCCTCGCAGTTCGGGGTGGCCGAAGAAACCGAAGATGCCAACGCGATAGGCAATGCTGACCACCACGACATTGCCGCGTGCGGCCAGGCTCTCGCCTTGATAGTTGGGTTCGAATGACCAGCCAGACCGGTTGGCGCCGCCGTAAATCCACACCATGACCGGCAAACCGGCACCGGAATCGCGGGTTGGCGTCCACACATTGAGGTACAAACAGTCTTCACTGGAGGGCGGATCTACGAAAAACCCTGCAGCAACGCCGAAGGCTGCACCCACTCGGCGATACCAGTCCGTGTTGTAGCTGTCCTGATAGCAGGCAGCGGCGAACTCGAGCGCTGGCTGTGTGCCCGCGCGCGGCGTATGCGGCAGCGGTTCCCGCCAGCGCAACTCGCCGACCGGCGCTGCGGCAAACGGTATTCCCTTGAAGCTCGCGACCTGTGGATGACGCACGCCGTGGGCACCCAGCAGCGTTTCACCATTGGCTTTGACCGTCGGAGTGGGCGGCGCACGGTCGCTGTGGCAGCCGGCCAGCAGCAATCCGGCTGCGAGCATTCCCCGCTTCACCCAGTTCGACCAGGCCTTCGTCACAGCACCCTGCATCAGGATCCAACGCTCACCACAACGCAGCCACCCACGCTGCCTCGTTCGATCAGTTCATTGGCTCGCGCCAGTTCATCCAGCGGAACACGATGGGCAATACGGTGTTGAAGTCGACCGTCCGCCAGGAAGCGCGTGATGTCCCCGATGGCCTGCGCCTTCGCGGACTCGGGCATCGAATAAACAATGACCAGCCGCAGCGTCAGGTCCAGGTACATCATCCTGAAGAATGGCAGCCTGGGTTCGGGCACCTGCGTGGAAGAGTAGGTCGCGATGGTGCCGCCGACACGAATGCACTGCAGCACCTCGGGCAGGTTGGCGCCGAACTCCACGTCGATGACCCGATCAACTGCCCTGCCCCCGTTGAGAAGCGTCACGCGTTCACCCCAACCGGGCTCGCGATGATTGAAGACCTGGTCGGCGCCGAGCGCCCGGCAGGCCTGTTCATCGAGCGGATTGCTGGCGCTCGCGATCACCGTGGCCCCCGCGGCCTTTGCCCACTGGATGGCGTAGTAGCCCACGCGGCCGGCGCCGCCGGTGATCAACACCGCCTGGCCGGCGACAGGACCATCGGCAAGCACGCAGCGATGAGCGGTCATCACCGGTATGCCCAGGCAGGCGCCGATCTCGAACGAGGTGTTGTCGGGCAGTCGCACAGCGCGGGACGCGTCGAGCGCTACAAATTCTGCGGCAGTGCCGAAGCGCCTGCCGAACTGCGCCTGGTAGACCCAGACGCGCTCGCCAATCCGGCTTGGATCAACGCCTTTACCGACCGTCTCGATGATCCCGGCGCCGTCGCTGTTGGGGATGACGAGGCCGCCATCCAGCAGGCTCGGAATCGAGCCGGCGCGCTTCTTCACATCCGACGGATTCACACCACTGGTCCTGAGGCCAACCAGAACCTCGTTCTCAGCGGGTCCGGGTCGCGGTTGCTCACCGACTTTGATGACCTGTCGGGCCGGCCCAAAGGACTCAAACCAGGCGGCTCGCATCAGTCCAGCCAGCTGGAAAGCGATTCCGTGTGACCGTCGACGCCGATCGCCTGCCCGGAGATCGTCGCACCCTGCGCAGAGGCGAGAAAGAACGCCAGATTCGCGACGTCCTCGGCCGAGACGAACAACCGCATTGAGCTCTGGCGCAAATACATCGCACGAATCTCGGCAGCCGTGCGGCCGCGGCTCGCTGCATCCCGCTCGATGACGCCGTCGATCCGGGGGCCTTGCACGCTGCCCGGGCAGATTGCATTGACCCGGATGCGATCCGGGCCCAGCTCCATTGCGAGCGTTTTCGTCAACCCGATCAGCGCCCACTTGCAGGCCACGTAAGGAGCGCGCTGGGGACAACCGAAGAGAGCAGCGCTCGATGCGATATTGATGATTGAGCCACCGCCGGTCGCCTTGAGCATCGGCACTGCACGACGCGTGCAGTAGAACCAGCCATTGAGGTCGACCGCGATCGTACGATCCCAGTCGGCCGGACTGATGGATTCCACCGGCGCGATCGGCCCCGCAATGCCCACATTGTTCACGAGGACGTCGAGACGACGGTAGCGGCCCTGAACCTCATCGAACAGCGCATCGACCTGCGCCACATTCGCAATGTCGGCCAGGCTGCCGCTCGCACCGCGATCGGCGGCGCGGAATTCCTCGAGCGCGCGCGGGTCCGCATCGCCAACGTGAACACGGAAGCCTTCCTGCAGGAATCGGGCGGCGATCGTGCGACCGATGCCGGTAGCGCCGCCGGTGATGACGACGACAGGTGCCCCTGGCATCAGCTCAGGCATTGACATCGACGACCACGCGGCCCCTCACCTGTCCCTTCAGGATTTCTGAACCGAGGCGCGGCAGCTCGCCCAGCGTTGCCGGTTCGATCATGGCCTCGAGCTTGTCCATTGGCAGATCGGACGCAACGCGCTGCCAGGCACGCAAGCGGTTCGCGAAGGGCTGCATCACGGAGTCGATTCCCAGCAGGTTGACACCGCGCAGGATGAAGGGGAGCACCGTCGCCGGCAGCGCGGTTCCGCCGGCAAGGCCAACGGCCGCCACGGACGCGCCGTATTTCATCTGCCCCAGCACGCGCGCCAGCATGGCGCCGCCAACCGTATCGACACAACCCGACCATGTTTCGCTTTCGAGCGGCTTTTTGATCGTCTCGTTGAGTTCCGCGCGCGTGACGATGCGCTTGGCACCGAGCGACGTCAGGTAATCAGCCGCCTCCGGCCTGCCCGTGACGGCAGCGACCTCATAGCCGAGACGGGCGAGAATGGCGGTTGCAACAGAACCGACGCCGCCGGCAGCGCCAGTGACGAGCACCGGTCCCCGGTCCGGTTTCAGCCCGTGATCCTCCAGGGCCATCACCGCCAGCATTGCGGTCAGGCCGGCAGTTCCAACCGCCATGGCCTGCCGTGAGTTGAGTCCCTTGGGCAGGGGCACCAGCCAGTCGGCCCTGACCCTTGCCTTCTGGGCATAGCCGCCCCACTGCGTTTCACCGACGCGCCACCCGGTGACGACGACCTTGTCACCCGGCTTGTAGCGCGGATCGTCGGAGGCTTCGATCGTTCCTGCGAAGTCGATTCCCGGCACATGCGGATAGGTCCGCACCAGACCACCACCGGTGCCGATGCAAAGACCGTCCTTGTAGTTCAGGGTCGAATATTCAACCGCGACTTTCACATTGCCCTCGGGCAACCGGGCTTCGTCGATCTCCTGCACGCCTGCATGGGTCTTTCCGTCGGTATCCTTCTCGACCAGCAGAGCCTTCATCATCGTCTCCCTCAAGTTTCGCCGAAGCCCTTCGGTACCGGCAGGTCGGGCAATCCTGCAGCACGCTTCTGCAAGGCCCGGCCGATCACGACACGCGAGATTTCAGTGGTGCCGTCGACGATGCGCAGCATCTGTGACAGCCGGCTGAGCCGATCCAGCCCATAGGGTTTCAGGAGTCCCATGCCGCCGAGCACCTGCGTACAGGTGTTGGCCGCCCTGACTGCGGCGTCCGGTACGAAGCGCTTGGCGTGTGCGGCGAGCAAGGTTCCCTGCGGCGTGCCCAGCGCATTGGCGGCGGCACGATAGAGCAGGCGCGAAGCCTCAAGCTCGGTTGCGACATCGCCAAGCATCCACAGGATGCCGTCGAGGTCAAGATTGACGCCGCCAAACATCTTGCGGTTCTTGGCATAGGAGAGTGCCGTGTCAAGTGCGGCCTCCATCAGCCCGCAGCAACCCGAGGCGATGGACACACGCGCGATGTCGATGGCCATCAACGAGCCCTGCAGCCCCTTGCCCACCGGCAGGATGATGTTTTCCTGCGGCACGGTGACGTCAGCGAGATACATCTCGGACAGCGGCAGGAAATTATAGGAGGGCGTCTCATAGCGCGGGCCGAAGCTGAGCCCCCTGGCCTCCTTCGGGATGGCGATCATCGCCATGTCCTTGTGTCCGGGCGCGTCTGAGGTCTTGACGACGGTGAGGTAAAAATCGGCCACCCCCGCGAGTGACACCCAGGCCTTCGCACCGCTGATGGTCCAGGTTCCATCACTATTGATGCGGGCGCGCGAATGCATCACCGATGCATCCGATCCCGACTGCGGTTCGGTCAGCGCAAAATTCGCCAGTTTTCGGCCGGAGGTCAGATCACGCGCCCATTTATTCTTGAACGCATCGGTGCCAAACCCGCAGACCGCATAGCTGCAGATATTGTGCATCGACAGGGCAAAGGCATAGGCGCCGTCGCCTTTGCCCAGCTCCTCATAAACCCGGATACCGTCGCCCAGGGAGAGCCCCTGCCCGCCCAGTTCCTCGGGACAATAGAGCCCGGTCATTCCGAGCGCGGCGGCTTTGTCGGATGCGTGACGCGGCCACTTGCCCGAGGCATTCCACTGCTCGACCTCGGGCCGGATCACCTCGTCGCAGTGGCGGCGCGCGGCCGCAAGGATAGTGTCAATTTTCCCGGTCATGGCTAGCTCCTGAATGGCGCGGTATCCCCGTGGCTTGGACCAGCGCCTTCATTGCGTGGCGATCACAGTCCGGAAACTACAGGAATGGCAGCTCGGTCAGCGTGCCGGGGATGACTTTACCCTGACTGACCACTTCGATGTCGTCACCTGCCTTGCAACGCGTCGAGATCAGGGCAAAGCCGATGTTTTTCTTCATGCGATAGGACCAGGCACAGGTCGTCATGTCACCGACTTTCGCGCCATCCTTGCGAATATCATTCCAGGAAAATCCAGACGTGATGGGATCCTTGCCTTCCAGGAGGATGCCCAGCGAATGCCGCTTCGGTCCTGCGGCGTGGATGCGCCGCAACGCCTTGATGCCGATCACGTCGTCGGCAACATCCAGATTGACATACTTGCCCATGCGCACTTCGAACGGGTTTGTTTCCTTGTCGGTGTCGCCACCATAGGAGATGAGCCCGCTTTCCACGCGCTCGGACCAGCTTGGGTTACCCGGCCCGATGCCCCAGGGCTTGCCGGCTTCCTTGACGATGTTCCAGAGCAGCGTGCCCCTGGCGCCATCTTTCAGGTAGATCTCGAATCCGCCTTGCTTCGACCAGCCGGACCGGGCCACGACCACGGGTATGCCATCGATTGCGGTTTCCCTGAACCAGAAGTATTTCAGGCCGCGGACCCAATCGCCGAATACGGAGGCCACGACATCCTCGGCCTTGGGCCCCTGCACGGCCATCGGCGAAGCATCGGGTTCGCTCACCGTGACATTGAGCCCGCGCTCCTCGGCGATCGCCCGCGCCCAGAACCAGATGTTGCTGTCCGCGATGGAAAGCCAGTAGAGATCATCCGCGAGCTTCAGCAGGATGGGATCGTTGATGAGGACGCCCGCGTGGTTGCAGAGCGGCACGTACTTTCCCTGGCCGACACTGCATTTCGACAGATTTCGCGGCGCAAGGATCTGGGCGAGCCGCCCGGCGTCCGGCCCCTGCAATTGCACCTGGCGTTCGCAGGCAACGTCCCACTGCGATACGCCATCGATCAGCCGCCAATACTCCTGTTCCGGATGTCCATAGCTCGTGGGCATGAGCATGTGGTTGTAGGTCGTAAAGGCGGTCACGCCTTCGGCGAGGGTCGCCTCATAGAAAGGAGAGGGGCGCAGGCGTGCCGATGGAGTTATGCCAAACAATGTCTTGCTCCAGGCCTGCCTAGACCGTCATGAAACTGGCTTCTGAATCCGCGATCAGGGTGCCGTCTGCCAGTCGGGCCTCACCCTTGAGAAGGACCAGCCGCTTGCGCCGGCTTTCGATCCAGCCTTTCAGGAAAATTGAATCGCCCACCGCCAGCGCCTGCCGATAGCGTATCTCGCATCGTGCGGTGTGTGCCTTGATGTTTTGCAGGTACAGGACATTCGCCATGACGTCGTCGAGTGCGGAAAAGATGATGCCTCCATGCACGGCATCCTTGTAGCCGACATGATTGAGAGTTGGGCGGAATTCGCCGGTACAGATCCCGTCAGCCAGGACAAAACGGATCCGCAGGCCTACCGGATTATCCGGGCCACAGGCGAAGCACATTTTCGCTTCCTCGATGGATACGGCTGACGACAATGCATGCTCCTTACCTTACCAACGGGTCAGGCCTTTGCGCCTACGGTACCTGCTGATCGATGAGAAGGCCCGGCAAGGCGTAGTATGAATGACGTGACGCTCGCCGCCTGCCCGATTTGATTCCCTGGAGGAAGCCATGGTCCACAAAAGAATTTCTTGCACCATCGCTATGCTCGCCGTGGCCTGCATGGGGTTCACCGCCGCGGTACGCGCAGACGAAACCTGCAACTCGCCGTACATGTCCAGGCTGATCAAGGGGCAGGAGGATTACGTCTACGTCTGGACGCTGGGCGTTCAGGGAATGGGCGACGGTTCCGACAAGCTCGTGACAGTGGATGTGAACCCAAAATCGAAGAGCTACGGCAAGGTCATCCACTCGGTCTCAACCGGTGGGCAGGCCGAGGCGCATCACATGGGATTCACCGATGACCGCCGCCACATCTGGGCGGGTGGGCTCTCGGATAACCGGATCTGGGTCTTCGATATCGCGACTGATCCCGCGAAGCCGAGGCTGGTGCGGACCATCACCGATCTGGGGGACAAGTCCGGTTATCTCGGCCCGCATACTTTTTACGCGCTCCCCGGGCGAATGCTCGTGCAGGCACTGTCTAACACCAGGGACAAAGGCGGCGCGACCGGCATGGTGCTGTACAACAACAAGGGGAAGCAGCTCGACTCCTACGCGATGCCGGCAGAAGGCGGCGGCTATGGCTACGACCTGGCGGTGAATCCGAAGAAGAACGTGATGCTGACCTCGAGCTTCACCGGCTACGCCAACTACATGCGGCCGCTCGGGGAGTTGATCAACGACGCCGAGGCGATGAAAAACTTCGGCAGCACCATGGTGCTCTGGGACCTGAAGGCGATCAAGCCGACCAAGGTACTCGCCGTTCCCGGCGCACCGCTCGAAATCCGCTGGTCGCTCAATCCGGAGGACAACTGGGCGATCACCGCCACAGCGCTGACCTCAAAGCTCTGGCTCGTCAAGCAGGACGCCAAGGGCGGGTGGAACGCGAAGGAGGTCGGCGCGATCGGCGATCCGTCCAAGATCCCGCTGCCGGTGGACATCAGCATCACGCGCGATGGCAAGGGGCTCTGGGTCAACACATTCATGGACGGGAAAACTCGGTATTTCGACCTGTCCAACCCCGAGGCGCCAAAACAGACCTACGAGAAGGTCACTGGCAAGCAGGTCAACATGATCTCGCAGAGCTGGGACGGCAAGCGCGTGTACATCAGCTCGTCGCTGCTCGCGAACTGGGACAAGGGCGGCGCCGACAACGAGCAGTTCCTGCGCGGCTTCGCATGGGACGGCAAGGAGCTGACGCAGAAGTTCGAAGTTGATTTCACCAAAGAGAAGCTTGGCCGGGCCCATCACATGAAGCTGGGCTCCAGGGCGTTGCGCACCGCGGCAGCCGGCGGGTGAGCGGCCGGCCAGACATCCGACGCGCGGCGTCGGCGCCCGCGCTGCTTGCCGCGCTTGCCTGCGCGTCGATCTCCGGCGCGCATCAGGGCGAACCGTTCGCTGAACCGGACTTCATTCCGCCCGCACCGGGCACCTATACTTTGCACCGCATCATGGCCGCTCCCGATGGCCAGGTACTCGGGATTGACGGCCGCGCGCAGCCGCTCTCGCGTTACACCCGCGGCCAGATCACGCTGCTCGGCTTCATTTACACCACGTGCACCGATCCCCAGGGCTGTCCGCTCGCCTATCGCGTGTTCGATGCATTGAAGGAAGCCATCACGGCCACCCCGTCGCTGCACGGCAAGCTGCGGTTTGTCACGCTTTCCTTTGATCCCGCGCGCGACACCCCGAATGTGATGCTGCAATACGCGGGCAGCCGTGTCTCGGAAGAGGACGGAGGGCTGCACTGGTACTTTCTTACAACCCGCTCGGCGCGCGAGCTCATGCCCCTGATCGACGGGTTTGGCCAGGACATCAACATCACGTTCGATCGCTCCAGCGGGCGCCCGCGGCGCGAGCTGTCGCACGTACTGAAGGTGTTCCTGATTGACCGCGCGGGAGACATCCGTGAGATTTACACGTCAACGTTCCTGTACCCGCGGCTGGTCCTCAACGACATCCAGACACTACTGATCGAAGAAGACCCCAAGCGGAGCCGCGCACCCGTCAAGCAGTAGCGCGGGGTTCTGCGGAAACAACCAGCGCGCTCCTGGCGCGTGTCGCTGGATTACCAGCGATCATTGCCGTGCTGCATGTCTTCCCGGCTGAGGCGAATCGGGAAGCGCTCGCGAATGCGCGCATCGGTCGCGGTGTCGATGTAGTCCGGATAGTAGTTGGCGAGGAGTTCATGTACCCGTACGTGCGCTGCCTCATAGATGTTCTTGTGGCCCGCTTCTACCCATGCTCCCGGTGTGGAACGATCGGCGAGCGTCGGATACAGGAATTCGCTTTCCATGAGCTTCAATGTCTGCGGATGACCGAGATAGTGCCCGGCGCCCTGCACGGTTTCCGCGATCACGTCATACGAAAGGGTTTCATCATCGACTTCGATGCCGCGCAGCATGCGCTGGATATTTCCGATCATGTCGTTGTCGATGACCATGCCTTCAAAGGACTGGCCGATCAGGCTGCCGACCATGCCGGGATATGCGGAAACCAGGTTTCCACCTGCGAGCGCGGCCGCAACCGTCGTCAATGCCTTTTCGTAGCCGGCCTGGGCATCCATCGTCTTGGCGTCGGTCATTCCGGAGCCCACGCTGCTGATCAGCCCGAAGTGATTGCAGAGCTGGACCGTGGCGGCAGTTATCAGGGCTTCCTCACCGCTGCCGCCGCTGAAGGCACCGGTGCGCAAGTCGGAGATGAATGGCCACATTCCAAAACTGAGCGGACTTCCCGGACGCACCATGTTGACGACTGCAAGGCAGGCCAGGGTCTCGGCGAAACACTGCACCAATGACCCGGCCAGGGCTGCTGGCGACGTCGCGCCCGCCTGCGGTGCGACCGCGATGTCGTAAACGAGGCCGAGTTCGGCCATCTTGATCATGACTTGCGAGTTGTCCTCGCCAAAGCGCAGTGGCGAGACCACGGGACAGCCGCCAAGGGTGACGAACGGGCGCTTCATGAAGCCGCCTTCCTCGCCGACACAGGTATCGAACAATGCGATCAGCGGCTGGACGTGCGTCACCTCGGCGACTCCCAGGCCGATGCTCTTCCTGGTCCCCGCCATCGCGGCATAGGCGGCGTTGATGTCATGGACCAGTACTTCCTTGCTCAACTCGGTGGCAATGAAAGGCTGTCCATAGTTGTGGATATTCTCCAGCTGATCGGCGAGCCGCGCCGCATCGTAGAGATCCACCAGGCGTGACGGCCTGAAGGTCTGTGTCGCGTAATCGAGTACCGACACCGCCTCGCCCGAGGTGCAGAACAGGACGTCGGTACCCCTGACCATGTGGTCGTTGCCCGGATCCAGCGCGTACAGCAGGTATTCCTTGGCCGAGACGGCAATCATGTCCTCGACCAGCGCACGCGGAAACCGCAGGCGCCCATCTTCGCCAAGCGTGCAGCCTTTGGGCAACGCATAGCGCAGGATTTCCGGGATCGGCGACCCCATGCCGATGTTCTCGAGAACATCCAGCGCGGTCGCGTAGATGCGCTTGATCGCCGCCTCGCTTAGCGGCTTGTAGGCTCCACCGGGCTGTCCCGGATGCACGGCAACGTGTGAGCCACGCGCGAGGCGCGCGGCACGCCGCGCCTCCCTGCCATTCGGACGCCGCGCCCTCGTCATGTTTGCCTGCATGTTCATTGGCTGGTGCCGGTGCGCATGCCGGAACTCTAATCGCATCTGCGGTCGTCAAAATTGACTTGGGTCAAGCCGGCAGGGTCCTGATCAGCACATGAACTGCCAGGTGCGCCATCCACATGAAATGCAGGGTCGTAGGTATCTCGCGAAGCCGCATCGGCCCTGAGCGACCCACTCCGAGGCTACAATTGCGCGATGTCAATGCTGCATGAGCCCGTTTTCTGGGTCGAGCTCGGCGCGATCATCTGGATCAATCTGCTGGTCTCGGGCGACAACGCCGTAATGATCGCGCTCGCCGCACGGTCGCTGCCGGCGCGTCAGCAGAAACTGGCGGTGTTCTGGGGCAGTGCGGCGGCGGTTGTGCTGCGCGTGATCCTGACGCTGTTTGCAGTCGCCCTGCTCGCCGTGCCCTGGCTGAAACTCGCGGGCGGCGCGCTGCTCCTCTGGATCGGCATCAAGCTGCTCGCACCAAGGAAGGACGAAATCGAGTTCTCGGCTGCCACCAGGCTGTGGCATGCGGTCAGAACCATCCTGGTCGCCGATTTGATCATGAGTATCGACAACGTCATCGCGGTCGCCGCGGCAGCGAACGCGGCGGCGCCGACGCCCGATCTCGCAACCATGAAGTACACGCTCCTGGTCCTCGGCCTCGCGATCAGCATCCCGATCGTCATTTTCGGCAGCGTGATGATGCTGAAGGTCATGGGACGCTTTCCGGTCATCATCGCGCTCGGCGCGGCGCTCCTCGGCTGGATCGCGGGCGAAATCATGGTGACCGATCCAGTGATCGCCGGTTGGGTGCGGGATCAGGCCGCCTGGCTGCAGGACTGGCATGCGGCTTCGATTGCCGGAGCGCTGCTCGTGACCGTATTCGGGAACTGGAGCCGATGGGCAGCCAGGAAACC
>JANLWE010000085.1:0-33072 GCA_031364365.1 Gammaproteobacteria bacterium
TTTCGCATCAGGTGCCGCCGTTCGTATTCGATCTGCCCGCTGGTCGCCGCGATCGGAGTGAGTGCCCGCACCGGCCCGATCTTGCGGCGGTCGAACTCGTAACCACGCGCCGTCGCCTCGGCATGCACGGCCGCGAGATACGCGTTGATCGCGAAGCGCGGCGCCGCATGCGCGCGGAATCGCGCAAGCTGAGGATGGTACCGGTAGCCGCGCGTTTCACCGCGGAGAACGGCCTTCGCGAGCAGCGCCTCGCGCCAAAGCGCAACCAGGCCCTTGGCGTCGAGATAGCGTGGGTGAAGCGTCCAGAGTCTCATTTTTTCGTGGGGAGTTTTCGTTGCCAGGCCGCACGCAGGAGCGCTTGGACATCCTCGGGTTTTGCGGCGTCGAGCGCGACCCGCAGGCCGACGATCTTCTTGCCCCAGCCGAGTTTCGCGTAAACGACCGGGTTCAGCACGGTCATGCGATCGCATTCCACCTCGTCGACAAAGACATGGAGCAGGCCACCTTCCTGAGGCGCGGTCGCGAAGATCCGGCCGCGCACACGGAACGAGGTGTAGCGGTGGTGCGGCGATTCGGTCGTGCCGAGCAGTTTCATCGCCAAGCGACGGACATCGTCAAGCGTCATATGAATTTGGTCGCAACCATGTAGATGAAACTGTCCGTCGCGGGGGACGGTTCCGGATACGGCATAGCGGAAAACCCAATGCGACGGTAGAGCGCAATGGCGCGCGGATTGCTGGTTTCGACGAAAAGTGAAAACGAGTCAACGCTGAATTCCGCCGTGCCCCATCGGGCGAGTTCACGAATGAGCGTCGTGCCGTACCCGTGGCCACGTAAGGTGGGGGACACGGCAAGACGGCCAAAGTGGCAGCGCCCGACCCGGAGGTAGCATTGACCGAATGCGGCAAATGGGCCGCGATCCTGAACCAGCGCCCAGGTCGGCAGGCTCTTGAGCTTCGCGTCCTCGCGGAAGGTCGTTTTCGTGAATGGAAACCGGAATTCCGGGCCACCCCATGTCCTGAGTGCGGTTTCGTCCGGGAACCACGTCATCAGTTCCGGCAGATGGGACTCATCAAATGGCAGCAGTTTCACGCGGCGAGCTGCACTAGGCTTGCTCAGCCGGTTGAATGACGCCTATAGGCTTGTACTTGACGGCATCCAGTCCCGTATTGCCGTTACGGCGCGAGCTCGAGAACAACGCGATTGCGTTCGGCATGGACCGGGAGCTGCTCCTAAGGTCTTGTCCGGGCCCGATCTACACGGACGATCAGGTCTTCCACGATCTCGCTTCTAGCGAAGGGATTGATCGAAAAGGGTTTGGCAGACGAGAAAGCGATCTCAGTGCCGAAATTATTCGGGACGACGAGCCTGAGCGTCACGCGCGGCGGATTCATCTGTGTCGATGCGCTGACATTCATGATGTTCGACAGTGGGATCGTTTCCTCTTGACCACGATACCGGATCAGGAGCGAGTCGCCGCAATCATAAACCTCGTCGGCGAGATCCCAGAACATGTTCTTGAAAAAGAAGAAACCGAAGACACCCATTGCCAGCGGCATGAGCAGAAGCATCGTACTTTCCTCGAGAGGGCCCGTACTTACGGTCGCAATCAGAAAGACGGCCAGGATTCCGAACCACAGCACTGGGAATACTTTCTTATAGAAGCGCGTATTGCCCGCGGAAATTTTCGTCATGGCGCCCGGGTACTGTGGAAGAACGACGCTCTACGGCCTGCTCTAATGCATGGTCAGGTGGCAGCTTCCTTTGGATTGGGACCATATGCGTTTGTGCCTGGCGTACTGTCCAGGCAGACGAAGACAAGCAAAACGATGCCGCCGATCAAGGGAATCAGGGAAATCAGGAGCCACCAACCACTGCGGCTGGTGTCGTGAAGCCGACGCACGGAAACGGCAATGGAAGGGAGGATCATTGCCAATGCGAACAGGCCACCCAATAGGCCGAGCCCATATGCCGCGTTAAAGAGGCCCGCAGCGCCGTCGACAAGAGAAAGCGCGAGGAAGAAGAGCAGGTAGAAGAGGGTAAAAAACCAGTACTCGGCGCGTTGAGCGCGGCCAGTGAAATCTGCGTACTTCCTTAGAACGATCAAGAACCATTTCATGTTCATCCCCCTGGTTTGTGCCGACGATCTTTCGGATGTCTACTCGAGCCTGACATAGTCAAAACTCGCATCAATCTTCCAGGTCACTCGATCGTTTGACGTTTCCGCAATAAATGGCACCTCTTTTGCCGAGAAAGGCCCAATCCGGACGCGCGAAACGATCGTCTCGCCATTGTCATCTGCTTCTGCCGTGAACTCGAGAATGCCATCGTGAAAAACGCCTGACATCGCGTCGTTGCTTCCCTTGTCGCCGATGCCGTAGTAGGTGTAACTGTCCTTGTCCGGCAAGTAGCTGAGGATGCTCATGCTCCGTCCGATGGAGCCATCCGAACGCTTACGTTCTGTCTCGCAGACAATGTGGAATTTGCCGTCGTACCAACGACATACCTCAAGGTGGGTCTCTTCGCGGCCTTTGATGGTCCAACGACCGACCAGCGGACTCAGTCGATCGTACCCGGACGCGCGGACTGGCTCGGCTGCGCTCGTCTGTGCCATCCCCACCGAGTTTTGGCAGATCGCTCCAATGATGAAGATTGCAGCGAGGTATGTTTTCAAGTGCTGAACTCCGATTGGCATGCCGCCTGCCGTAGCGGGCTTGCTCGAGCGAAATGATACGCCTCAATTGGCGTCAGAAGCTGGACCCCGGCCCAGCAAGGAAAGCGAGTTCCTCAGGTGTCGACTCCCGTCCGAGTACAGCATTGCGATGCGGGTACCGACCGAATCGATCGATGATCGCCTTGTGTCGTAGCTCGAAGTCGTGAGTGTTCTGAGCGTTCTCTCGAAACAGGCGCTCCGCGACTTCGTGAATGACCCGCGACTCGCTGTGCATGTAGGGCATGTAGAAGAACGCACGTTCCTCTGATGGCAGGGCGAGATCGGCTTTGGCTGCAACCGCTTCCTGGGCGAGCGCCAAGGCCAGGACGTCTGTCGAGAACGCTCGCTGACTTCCTCGATAGATGTTCCTTGAGAACTGATCCAGGACGATGACCTCGGCCAATCTTCCTCCCGGATCAGTGCGCCACCCGTAGAGCTCGCCCTGCGCGGCGCGAGCGTGAACCTGGCCGAACCGCTCCGCGATCAGGCGATCGAATTCGGCGTCGACCTTCCACCACTTCGAAGGTGCTGTCTCGTGAAACCAGAACTGAAGGACCAGTTGGTGCACAGATTTCTCGATGGGAAGTTTGTGAGGCCTGACGCCTTCGATCAGCGGCGTGACGACAAACGCCGATTGCTGCATCGCATGGGTTAGGCCGCAACCCAGGGCTTCAGGCGAGCTCGAGCAGGGCGTGTGGGTTGCGATCGGCAACCAACAGGAGCGTTCTGGCGGCGCCCGACGGTGCGCGACGCCCCTGTTCCCAATCCTGCAGCGTGCGAACGGAGAAGCCGAGCAGGGTGGCGAACCGCGACTGCGACAGTCCGACACTCTCCCGGATTTTTGCGACGTCCGGGATGGTGACGACGCGGCCATAGTCCCTGCGCTTGAGCTCCCGCAGCCCGTCCCGGATCTCGAGGCCAATGTTGCGCTTGCGCTTACTCATCGCCCAGTTCCTCCCGAATCTCTCTCAGCACATGGGCCGGAATGGAATCGGCCACATTCTTTGGGCACATCGTCAGCATCCAGATAATGCCCTTGGGACGGCGTACGTATCAGATGACTCGGTATCCGCCGCGTTTCCCCCGACCCGGAGCCGCCCAGCGTAGCTTCCGGACCCCGCCGGTTCCGGCAATGACTGGCCCCAGCTCGGGGTTGTCGATCAGGGCCTGCTGCAACTCCGCGTACTGCTCGTCCGAAAGGTACTGCTTCACCAGGCGCGTAAAGAGCTGGGTCTCGATGAAGCTGAACACCAAGCCATTATACGGCAGTGCCGTATAGAGTTAATGTGGCAAGGTCGGCTCAGGAAGATCGACGCTCCGGATCAGCGGCGGCGCGACGACAAGCGCCGAACGCTGCATCGCATAGTCAGGTTTCACTCTTTGGCACGCGGGACCGGCGTCTTCGCCAGCCGATCCGCCATGCGCGACTGCCAACCAGGGCCAGTCGCTCTCCAACGCTTTACCACGTCGGGTGGCAGGCGCAAGGAAATGAGCTGACGCGGATTGGGCGAGCGGGGGCGACCGCCCTTATTGACGACCGCGCGGGACAACATTTTGTCCGTGAGCTCGGGCAGCTCCTTGTATTCCGAGCGCCTGATGCGGTGGGCATCGACGCGGGAAAGGTTAGAGCCCAAAGAACGGCGCGAGGCGGATTTGCTCACGGCGATTTGCCTTTCTCATGCTGAAAATGTGGCGGTCCGCGCCACGCGGGGTGTAGCCGACGACCACCAGACGGCCCTCCAGTTGGCCGTAACAGATGAGCCGCTTTTCGCCATAGTCCTCGCGTGTGTCCTCAGCCTCTACGGTCAGTCCGGCAAAAACAATGAGGGCGTCCTCGAAGTCGAGGCCCCGATCCCGCAAAGTCTGTTCACGCTTGTCGGGATCGTAGGTAGTCGTCATAGGTTAGTGTATATACATTAACCTCTAGCGGCAAGTGTCAGCGAATATTCGCCGTAAACGGCGAGTTACGCGCTCTTGAGTGAAACCTAACGCTTAAGTTAGGCGGCCGGCCACTCAGCTTCACCCTAAGCTGCTTCGATGTGCAGCCTTACTCCAAGAGCTTTGGTAACTTTCAATACTGTGGCGAGGCTCGGGTTTCCTTTGGAGCTGAGCGCGCGATACAAGCTTTCCCGGCTAACCCCAGCCTGCTTGGCGATCTGACCCATTCCCTTTGCTCGGGCGATGGCACCCAACGCTCGTGCAATTCCTGCCACGTCATCTGGGGCTTCTTCGAGCCACGCCTCCAGATACGCCGCCATGTCTTCAGGCGTGCGCAGATACTCCGCAACGTCGAATGGTGTCGTCTTGATCTTTCTAGTGTTCTTTACGGATGATTTGGGCACGACGTTACTCCTTAAAACTTTTGGCAAGGCTGGCTGCCATAGCAATGTCCTTGACCTGTGATGATTTGTCGCCGCCTGCAAGTAGCAACAATAGCGTCGAACCGCGCTGGGTGTAGTACACCCGGTATCCCGGACCAAAATCGATTTTCAGCTCCGAAATGCCGCCCGCGAGATTACGGTGCTTCCCAGGATTTCCATGGGCCAGCCTGTCTATCCGTACCAGGATTCGCGCACGGCCCACGCGATCCCGGAGAGCGTCGATCCAACTCCGGAATTAAGCCGTAGCTTCGACGCGCATGACGGCAGTGTAGCCTATAGGCTACACCCTAGTCAAGTCGCGCCAATAGCCTGTCGAACGGGCCTAACGTCCGCGTTGAGTTGGCGGCGCGGGGCGCGGCCGGCGCGCCGCAGGCGCCCACTCGTTCCGCGCACCTGCGGCGCGCTCGCTCTGACCTATCACGGACCGTTCCAACGCATAGTTAGACGGCACGACTATGTTTTGGGGATATCCAGTGTGCAGTAGCATGACGGATACTTCGTGGACAGTTCTGCGCCTGGTAGCAGCCAGGAAAAAACTTCTTCTATCGATGCTTCGCGCCATGTGCCAAATGAACCGTGGCATCCGCGCTTAATCTCATAGGCACCTTGAGTCCTGCGCGCTTCAAGAAAGCAATCTCCGGGCCCTGGATCGGATACGAGCAACTGATACCCCGGTGATAGCACCGCAAGCAGCTGTCGAAGTGCAGCGGACGGTTCCTGATCGTGAAACGCGAAGGTGTACACCCAACAAGTTCCAGCGTCTCGCTTCGACAAGTAGTTCAACCCCGAAATCGCCGGTTTCATCGTGCCGTCTAACGTCCGCGATCAGCGGCGGCGCGCAGCCGGCGCGCCGCTTGCCAATCCAACAATGTGGACCCCGCTTGCAGGTCCTGCAGGCGGCGTGACGACAAGCGCCGAACGCTGCATCGCATAGTTGGGCCGCAGCGCCCTAGTTAGTTGGACTCATCGAGGGAACAGTATCGATAGGCCCCTCATACGCAATAAAAAGGATGCAGGGATCGCCATTTGCGCAGCTGGCCTTATGAGGCAGCTTGGCAGGACCATATGCATACATGCCGGGCTTGAGGACGGTGGGCTGCAGGCCGTCGTAGGTAATTTCCAGTTCTCCCGAAACCATGACTATGCGTTCAGGCGAAGTATGCCAGTGACGGGGAATAGCGAAGTTCGCCGGCAATTTTAGGAAGATATCTGCATTGTTTTTCCACAGATCTCTGTGCAGGACGGCAATTCTACATCCCTTTGGAATGAAGTCAGGGCAAGACCCCCACTTAAGCTGGGCGTCATTGATTGAAAAGGTTTGTGCTGGCTTTCGAGCGGGCGTATCCGCCAATGCCAAGGGGATGATAAATACTAAGGCCGCTAAAAAAAGGTTTCGAAGCAACTGTGCCACGTTACAAGTCCTCGTTAAGTGTGAAGCAGACCTGTGCGACAACATGATCACTGCGGCCCAACTACTATTGGGTGTGAAAGTGACGTCATGTTTTACGTCATTCTTGAAAATTAATCACCGGGCGGCATCGTAAGTGCTTGTCTAGGCTCAGGGTCACTGACGCATAACAGCGGAACCAAGTCATAACGCGCTGACCAACACCGCCCCGATTGCAATCGGGCAAACATACTTGAGAAGCACGACCAGAACGACGCACAGCGCACCCCGTTCGCCGAATGCCGCGTCCACTTCCTTGCGGTCCAGCCGCCAGCCCACGAGCAGCGAAGTCAGCAGGGCGCCCACTGGCAACAACACATTGGATGCAAAGGAATCGGTCAGGTCGAAAATCGTCGAGGTCCGAAACCGCTCAATGCCCGCGAGTGGATGCACGTCGCTCCAGTAGTTGAACGAAAACACTGTCGAGAGGCCCAGGACCCACGCGGCTGTCGCAACGACCGCGACGGCCGGTACGCGCTTCATGCCAAAGCGTTCCATCAGCCATGCGCCGGCCGGATCGAGCCCGGCGATTGATGACGTCAGCGCGGCGAAAGCGAGGAGCACATAGAACAGGGTGCCGACGAGCGCGCCGCCCGGCATGCCGATGAAGATCGACGGCATCACGATGAACGCGAGCTGCGGGCCCTGGGCCGGATCGACGCCCGATGCGAACACAAGTGGGAAGATCAGCAGGCTGGAAAGCACGGAAGCAAGAATGATCGAGAAAACCACGACGGCAGCCGAACGCGGCAGCGAGGTACTCGCGTCGACGTGGCTACCGTAGGCGATCATGATGGCCATGCCGACGCCGGTCGCGAAAAACGCCTGGCCGACAGCGGCCAGGACGAGCTCGCCGCTCAACTGGGGCAAATCAACCTGCGTCAGGAAGGCGATCGCGCGTTCGGAGTCGCCCTGATAAAGCGCGTAGATCCCGAGCGCAAACAGGATGCCGAAGAGTCCCGGCATCATAATCTTGTTGCCGATCTCGATGCCGCGCTGGATGCCGCCCGCGGCAATCGCAACCGTCGCGCCCATGAAGACCGCGTGCCAGAACATTAATCGCCAGGGATCGGCAAGCATGGCATTGAATCGCGCGGTCAGTCCGGCCTGATCGAGATCCGCCGCGCCGCCGACAGCGTAAGCCTCGACATATGAAAGCACCCAGCCGCCAATGACGCTGTAGTACGTCATGATCAGGAAGATCGCGAGCGTGCCGAGGATGCCAACCGCTGCCCATTTCGGCGAGCGGCCGGAGGCTGCTGCGACGCGACCGGCGGCAAGTGGCACATTCGGTCCGCCGCGCCGCCCGATCATGAATTCCGCGACGAGCAGCGGAATCGCGATGACGAGACAGGCGGCGATAAATACAAGAACAAACAGGCCGCCGCCATACTGCCCCACGAGAAACGGGAAGCGCCACATCGTGCCGAGGCCGATCGCCGCGCCGGCGACCGACAGGTAGAACGCGAAGTTCGACGACCAGGTTTCGACTCGGTTCGAGGTGCTCATGGGTTCATGCGGCGGTCAATCCGGTTGCAGCGTCCTGGAGCCAGTCGTACAGGTGTTGTGCGTAGCTGCGGTCGACGATGCATTCAAAGCGTTCGAAGCTCGCGCGTCGAATGACGACTGCCATCTGCGCGAATCGCGTTCGTGTGCAGGAACTCGTGTTGAAGGTGCTCAACGATAAATCGAGGCCGCAGCCACGCGCCAGGACTGCGGTTGCCTGCGCGCCCTCGACTGTGATCGTGACGGTTGCGTCGGACAAGTCCATGACCACGAACGTGCGCCGACCGCAATCCTTTCGAACCGCTTCCAGGAGATCTGCTGCGTCATGCAGGGCGGATTGAAACAGCCAGGTATCCGGCGCGATCCGGCTGATGACCGGGTCGCTGCCGGTCCAGCAGTTCGCGGTGATCGGTAATGGGCGGCCCGCGATTCTGATTGCGTTCACGGTACCGAATGAGCGCGCGCCGACCTGCAGTCGCAGCGTGACGCGCTGTGGCAGGACGGATAACCGCAAGCCGTCGGAGAACACGCGACCGCCGGAGGGCAGGGCGGATTGGGCGACCAGGGATGTCGTCAGCTCAGGCATGGAGTCGTGCACCCTCCGGATCGAAGAATGCGGATTTCACAATGGTCGCCGTGCCGCGCTTGCCAAGGTCGTGAATTTCAAGAGTTTCGCGGAGTCGTGCGTGGCCCCCCCGCAGCAGTGCGAGCGCAATCGGGCGGCCGAGCGCGGGCGACACTGCGGCCGACGTCACCCAGCCGTCGCTGCCTTTGGTCGTTCCGGGCAAACGAAGATGCGCGCCCGCCACGAGAACGTTTGCATCCTCGGACGTCAACCCGACGAGTTGCAGCCGGTCCGTGCGCAGGTCGTTCGGCCGGCGGAGCGAGCGCTTGCCGATGAAGTCGCCTTTCTTGCGCGCCGCGACCTCGCCCCAGCCGACATCGGCCGGCGCGGTCGTACCGTCGGTGTCCACGCCCACGTGCAAAAAACCCTTTTCAAGTCGGAGTAGCAAAGCCGTCTCGACGCCGTAGGGCACGACGCCGAGATCCGCGCCGCGGCGCAGCAGTTCGCGCCACAGGGCGGCACCATGACGGGCCGGCACGTTGACTTCGAAGCCAAGCTCGCCGGAAAAACTCACGCGATAGAGCCGGGCCGCGACGCCTTCCAATCGGCCTTCCGCGAAGCTCATGTGCGGCAGCGATTTCGCATCGATCGCGATGTCGCTTTCGAAGCGCTTGAGCAGCTCGCGCGCACGCGGTCCGGCGACTGCGATGGTGGTCCACTGGGTTGTCACGGGCGAGACGAAAACATTGAGGCCCGGCCACTCGCACTGGCGCCACTCGTCGAGCCAGTTGACGATCCGCGAGGCGCCACCGCTCGTCGTGGTCACCAGGAAGCGGCTGGGGCCCAGGCGGGCCACGGTTCCGTCGTCGATGATGACGCCGTTCTCGTTGAGCATCAGCCCGTAGCGCACGCGTCCTTCTTCGAGCTTCGCCACATTATTGATGTAGAAGCGGTCGAGGAATCGCGCAGCATCCGCGCCTGAAATCTCGATCTTGCCGAGCGGAGAGGCATCGAAGATGCCGACGCTGGCCCGTACGGCTGTGGCTTCGCGCTGCGCGGCCTGGCGCACGTTCTCGCCGGCCCGCGGGTAGCAGGCGGGGCGCATCCAGCCGCCGGCTTCCCACCAATGCGCGTCCAGCGCCTGATGCTCGGCATGCGCCGGCAACAGGCGGCGTGGCGCGTAGCGCTCGCCGACCTGGCGTCCGGCAAGTGCGCCGAGCGCGACCGGCGTAAAGGGTGGCCGGTACGTGGTCGTGCCGACTTCGGCGGGATTGCGCCCGATCATTTCCGCAACGGTCAGCAGTGCATTCAGATTGCTGGTCTTACCCTGATCGACCGCCATGCCGCAGGTCGTGTAGCGCTTCAGGTGCTCGATATGTGTGTAGCCTTCCGCGAGTGCGACCTCCGCATCGGCGACCGTGACATCGTGCAGGAAATCGAGCCACTGACGATCGCTGCGGCCCGCCCCCGGGCGACTGAGTGCGCCGACCTGCGCGGCGACCGGCGGCTCCTCGACCAAGGGTTGTGCGACTTGCAGATCCGCGGGCCGGCTGGCGTGCGCGAGTATGCGTTCCGCCGCGCGCATCGCATCCGCGAAACTCTCCTCGAGTGTGACGCGACCGGCGAGAGCGCCCGCTGCGAGCAGCGGCGGCTTCGAATCGGCAGGCAAAAAGCTCTGCCTCGTTTCATCGAACGCGAGTGGCGCGCGCGCGTGGGAATAGAGGTGAACCGCTGGCGCCCAGCCGCTCGACATTCCGAGCGCATCACAGTCTATGGTCTCGCCGGTATTCAGCTGCAGGCCGCGCAAGTCCTTCTTGCCGAGCGATCTCAGGACCGTCGTGCCGGCGCGCACTTCGACGCCCTGGGCGCGCAGCCACCCGGCGAGTTGTGCCGGCGCCTCCGCGCGGCTGTCCACGAGTAACTGTACGGGTACAGCGGCCGCGACAAGATCGAGCGCCGCGAGATACGCCGAGTCGTTGTTGGTCGCGAACACAATGTGGCGGCCGGCGGCGACGGCATAGCGATTGACGTACTGGCGGATCGCGCCGGCCAGCATGATGCTTGGCCGGTCGTTGTATTCGAACACGAGTGGCTGCTCGATCGCGCCGGTCGCAAGGAGTGTTTGCTTCGTGTGCACGCGCCAGTAGCGCTGGCGGATCGGCGGGGCCGCGCCCTGCAGATCGAGCCGCTGGAGCAAGCCGGCGCTGCCATGATCGTAGAGGCCGAAGGCGGTCGTTGCAGACAGGAGCGTGACGTTTCGCGAGGTGGCGAGTTCACCGAGCACACTCGTGAGCCAGACGGCGACGGGCGCGCCGTTGATGAGTGTATTGGTCGCGAGCAGGCGGCCCCCCCACTGGAAATCCTGCTCCGCGAGCATGACCGTGAGTCCCGCGCGCGAGGCAATCTGCGCCGCGAGGAGGCCGGTCGGCCCGCCGCCGACCACAAGCAGGTCGCAGTGCGCATTGACCGCGTCGTAGCGTGCCGGGTCAGGCTTGCGCGGCGGATTTGCGATGCCGGCGGTTCTGCGGATCCACTGCTCGTAGAAATCCCAGGACGGCCACTTGAAGGTCTTGTTGTAGAAGCCGGCGTGCCAGAGCGGCGCGGTTGCGTCGAGCACGCGCCCGAGATCGAACCGCACCGAAGGCCAGGCATTCTGTGCCTGCACCTCGAGCCCGTCCCGCACCGGAATCATTGTTGCGCGCGCAGAGGGTTCGAGTTCCGCGCCGTGGCCGAGCGTCACGAGTGCATTCGGCTCCTCGCAGCCGGCAGAAAGAATCCCGCGCGGGCGGTGCAGCTTCATGCCGCGACCGACGATGCGTTCGCCGTTTGCGAGCAGCGCCGAGGCGATGGTGTCGCCCGCGAAGGCCTCTATCTCGCGGCCGTTCCAGCGGATGCGGATCGGCTGTGAACGATCGATGTGACCACCGTGTTCGAGGCGATAGCCCATCAGTGCGCGACTCCGGAAGCGGCGCCCTCGTCGACGAGCGCGCCGGCGGCGAATCGATCGAGACCGAATGCGGCGATCAGCTCATGCGGCCGGCCATTCGCGACCGTCCAGGCCATGGTCTCGCCGCCGGCCGGAATCGCCTTGTAACCACCCGTTCCCCAGCCGGCGCTGACGAAGAGACCTTCGACCGGCGTGAGTCCCATGACCGGGCTCGTGTCGGGCGAGATGTCGACGACGCCGGCCCACTGCCGCATCACGCGCAGGCGACCGAGGCAGGGGAACAGCTCGATCGCAGCTTGCGCGTTCGATTCGAAGACGGGCAGACCGCCGCGCTGCGCGTAAGAGCTGAAGACATCCGCGCCGCCGCCGATCACGACTTCGCCGCGCCCGGTCTGGCTCACATAAACATGGATCGCCGCCGACACGAGGACGGTGTTGATCAGCGGCTTGACCGGTTCCGTGACCATCGCCTGGAGGCAGGTGCTGTGCAGCGGCAATTCGAAACCGGCCTTGCGCGCGAGCACGCTCGAGTGTCCGGCGACCGCGATGCAGACGCGCGGCGTGGCGACCGACCCTTGCGTCGTCTTGACACCAGTCACGCGACCGCCTTCGATGGTGAATCCGGTGACTTCGCAGCCCTGTACGATATCCACGCTGAGCGCACCCGCCCCGCGCGCGAAGGCCCAGACCACGGCGTCGTGCCGCGAGATGCCGCCCCGCCATTGCACGGCCGCGCCCTCGATCGGATAGCGGCAGTCGATCTTAAGCATCGGTTCGAGCTTTCGGAGGTCCGCGACCGTGAGCATTTCCGAATCCACGCCGTTCATGCGGATGGCATTGACGGTGCGGCGCAGGACTTCCATCTCATGCGGGCTGTGCGCGAGGCTCACCTTGCCGCGCTGGCTGAACATGATGTTGTAGTTGAGCTCGCGGCTGAGGCCCTCGTAGAGGCAGAGCGAGCGGTCGAAGAACTTCGAGCTGACGAGGTGGTAGTAGTCAGAACGAGTGACCTGCGTGTTTCGTCCGGAATTGCCCTGGCCGATGGCGCCGCGCTCGAGCACGGCGATGTTGCGCATGCCATGATTCTTCGCGAGAAAGTACGCCGTCGCGAGCCCGTGGCCGCCGCCGCCGACAATGACAGCGTCGTAGGTTTTCTTGAGCGTCGGCTGATGCAGCACGCGCGGCCACTTGCGATTGCCGTTGACCGCGTGCCGCGCGAGAGCCAAGAATGAATAGCGTTGCATCGTGCGACCCGGTGGAATCATAGAACATGCTCAGGATCGATTGTCCCTGGTGCGGAATGCGCGACGAGCCGGAGTTCAGCTACGGCGGCGAGTCGCACATCGCGCGGCCGCCGCCGGGATGCAGCGACGAAGAGTGGTCGCGCTATCTGTTTTTCCGCTCAAATCCGAAGGGCGAGCATGCCGAACGCTGGTGCCACAGCTTCGGCTGCGGGCAGTGGTTCAACGTGCTGCGGGACACCGTAACGCACGAGATCGTCGCGACCTACCGCATGGGCGAGCCACGGCCGGACTAGCAGCGGAAACTGCTGTCGCGCGCTGGCCGGGTCAACGGCGGTCGGGAGTTCCTCAGTCGCCCGGAGCGCCTGGCGCCGATGCGAGAGCGGGCTGTCCGTTCAAGAGGTCTTTCCAGGTGAGCTCGTGGCCCTTCCGTTTGCCTTTCGGAACGAGCTTCAGGCCCTCAGGCGAGATCGTGAGCGTGTAGAGCTGCTCATTCACGGGGAGTTCGCGTCTCAGGGGTTTCTCGAGCTTCGTTGCCATGATTTCTGACCGCCTCGGTGACTTTAGGGAAGGCTCAGGGTGTCGGTATATCACCCTTGTGCGCGGAGCAGCAAATCGCTCCGGTACAATCCCGGCGATGCCCCTGACCGTCGTCATCCTGGCCGCCGGCCAGGGCAAGCGCATGGCGAGCGACCTGCCGAAGGTGCTCCAGCCGCTCGCCGGCCGTCCGCTTCTCGCGCACGTCGTCGACACGGCGCGATCGCTCAAGCCGGATGCGATCCACATCGTGCACGGCCACGGCGGTGAGAGCGTGCGCGCCGCTATTGCGGGCGCCGACATCCGCTGGGCGCTGCAGGCCGAGCAGAAGGGAACGGGACACGCGGTCGTGCAGGCGATGCCCGGCATTCCGGACGATCACACGGTGCTCGTGCTTTACGGCGACGTGCCGCTCATCCGCGCGGCGACGCTTTCTGATCTTGTGGCGCGCGCGGGCCCGAAATTTCTGGCGCTGCTGTCCGCCCGGCTCGACGACCCCGCGGGTTATGGCCGCGTGATCCGCGACACCGCCGGCCGGGTGGCGCGGATCGTCGAGCACAAGGACGCGAACCACAAGGAGCGGGCCATCCCCGAGATCAACACCGGCGTTCTGGCCGCGCCTGCCGCCAGGCTTCGCGGCTGGCTCGGTGCGCTCAAGGCCGACAACGCGCAGGGGGAGTACTATCTGACCGACTGTATCGGCGCCGCGGTGCGCGACGAATGTGCGGTCGAGGCCGTCATCGCGGAGACGGCCGCGGAGGTTTTAGGGGTGAACGACAAGCTCCAGCTCGCCGAGGTCGAGGCGGCGCACCGCCGCACTCGCGCGACGGAGTTGATGCGCGCGGGCGTCACGATCGTCGATCCCGCCCGCATCGACATTCGCGGCGACGTCAGCGTCGGCCGCGACGTGGTGCTCGACGTCAACGTGATATTAGCCGGCAAAGTGAAGCTCGGCGACGGTGTCCATATCGGGCCGAACTGCCTGGTGCGCGACTGCGAGATCGGCGCTGGCACCGTCATCAATGCGAACTGTGTCCTGGAATCCAGCGTTATTGGCGCCAATTGCTCGATCGGCCCGTTTGCACGCATGCGCCCCGGCAATCGGCTCGCAGATGGCGTGCACATCGGCAATTTCGTTGAACTGAAGAACAGCGAGATCGGCGCCGGCAGCAAGGCGAATCACCTGAGCTATGTCGGCGACACGACGATCGGCTCGCGGGTCAACGTCGGGGCGGGCACGGTCACCTGCAACTACGACGGCGCGAACAAGTACCGCACGGAGATCGGCGACGGCGCGTTCATCGGCTCGGGCACGATGCTGGTCGCGCCGGTGTCGGTCGGAAAAGACGCGACGATCGGCGCGGGCTCAACCATCACGAAACCGGCACCGGCGGGCAAGCTCACGGTCGAGCGCAGCCGGCAGCAGACAATCGAAAACTGGAAGCGTCCGGAGAAGAAACCGGGCTGAGGTTCCTTGGGAGCGCGTCATGACTTCCGGTTGAGTCCGGAAAGCAAGGCTCGGCGCCGGCGCCTGAACATTAGAATAGAATGTCGGGTCTATGTGCGGAATCGTTGGAGCGGTCGCTGACCGGGACGTCGTCCCGATCCTCATCGAAGGCCTGAAGCGCCTCGAATACCGGGGCTATGACTCGGCGGGCGTCGCTGTGCTGAATGGCGGCACCCATGTCTCGCGCCTGCGCTCCGTCGGCAAGGTGTCGAAGCTTTCCGAGGCGCTGGCCGCCACGCCTACTTCGGGCCACCTCGGAATCGCCCACACGCGCTGGGCGACGCATGGCGTGCCGAACGAGAGGAATGCCCACCCGCATGTGTCGCGCGACGGCGTCGCGATCGTCCACAACGGCATCATCGAGAATCACGAGGAATTGCACGACCAACTCGTGAAGCTCGGCTATGAATTCACTTCGGAAACGGACACCGAAGTGATCGCGCACCGCATTCATCATCACCTGGACGAGAGCAAGGACCTGTTCGCGGCGGTGCGGAAGACTGTCGCCGAACTGCGCGGCGCCTATTCGCTCGCGGTCCTGTGGGGCGAGGACCCGGACTGCATCGTGCTCGCGCGCGCGGGCTGCCCCGCTCTCATCGGGATCGGCGACAAGGAGAACTTCGTCGCCTCCGACATTGCGGCGCTCCTGCCGGTCACGCGGAAATTCATCATCCTCGAAGAGGGTGATGTTGCCTGCATCCGGCGCAAGAGCATCGAGATCGTCGATGCGAACGGCCAGAAGGTCGAACGCAAGCCCTACATCTCGGAGCAGAGCGCGGAGGCCGCCGAACGGGGCGAGTACCCGCACTTCATGCTGAAGGAAATCCACGAACAGCCGCGGGCGGTCGCGCAGACGCTCTCCGAGCGCGTGGCCGGCGGGCGGCTGCTGTCGCAGGCGTTCGGGCCCGCGGCCATGGAAGTCTTCAAGCGCACCACTTCCGTGCACATCGTCGCCTGCGGCACGAGTTACCACGCGGGCATCGTCGCGCGCTATTTCATCGAGCAGCTCTGCCGCGTGCCCTGCCGGGTCGAGATCGCGAGCGAATTCCGCTACCGCGACCCGGTTGTTCCGGCGAATTCGCTGTTTGTCTCGATTTCGCAGTCGGGTGAGACGGCCGACACGCTCGCGGCGCTCCGGCTTGCGCGCAAGGCCGGCTTCCTTTCAACGCTCGCGATCTGCAATGTGCCGGAGAGCTCGCTGGTGCGGGAATCCGAGCTCGTGCTGCTGACCCGCGCGGGCCCGGAGATCGGCGTCGCCTCGACCAAGGCTTTCACCACCCAGCTCGCCGCGCTCGGCATGCTGGTCATCGCGATCGGCAAGCACCACGGGCTGCCGCCCGAGCGCGAGAAGACGCTTGTGCAGCGGCTGCTCGAACTGCCCGCGATGCTCGAGCAGACGCTCGCGCTCGATCCGGTCATCAAGGAACTGGCGAAAAAGATCGAGCCGAAGCACCACGCGCTCTTCCTGGGACGGGGGGCAATGTTCCCGATCGCGATGGAGGGGGCGCTCAAGCTCAAGGAAATCTCGTACATCCACGCCGAGGCGTATGCGGCGGGGGAGCTGAAGCATGGGCCGCTCGCGCTGGTGGACGCCGACATGCCCGTCATCGCGGTCGCGCCGAATAACGACCTGCTCGAGAAGGTGAAATCGAATCTCCAGGAAGTGCGCGCCCGCGGCGGCATGCTGTATGTGTTCGCGGACCCGGAGTCCGGCATCGAGCCGGCTGACGGCGTGGAGGTCATCACGATGCCGCGGCACGTCAGCTACTTCCAGTCGCCGGCCGTCTACACGCTGCCGCTGCAGTTGCTCGCCTATCACACTGCCGTGCTGAAGGGCACGGACGTCGATCAGCCGCGCAATCTCGCGAAGAGCGTCACTGTCGAATGAAAGAAATGAAGGGGACGTTCACCTTCACCCCGAAAGGCACGCTGCGCAAACCCTCTGAGCCGTGAAGGTGAACGTCCCCTTCATTTCTTTTCCTCGCATCTGATGTTCGACGCCGGCTTCTACCAGCGCTACTACCTCGATCCGGGTACGCGGGTCGCTTCCCGTGCGGATGGGGTCCGTCTCGGGCGATTCATCTGCGCCTATACCAACTACCTCGGATTCACGGTCAAGCGTGTGCTCGACGCCGGTTGCGGGCTCGGGCATCTGCGCGGACCGGTGCGCGAGTTCTTTCCGCGCGCGCGCTACGTCGGGCTCGAAACCAGCGAGTACCTGTGCCGGCGTTACGGCTGGGTGCGGGCGAGCATCGCCGACTACGCGCCGGCGTCGCCCTTCGACCTCGTGTTCTGCCACGACGTCCTGCAATACCTGTCCGATCGCGAGGCCGTGCGCACGCTCGTTAATCTCGGCCGGCTCTGCCGCGGCGCGCTTTATTTCAGCGTGCTCACGACGGAGGACTGGCAGCGGAATGCCGACCGCGTGCGGACGGATTCCGGGGTCCGCCTGCGGCCGGCCGCCTGGTACAAAACCCGCCTTTCAAGGCATTTCCGGCCCCTGGGCGGGGGATTGCTGGTCCGGCGCGGTTACCAGCCGTTGCTCTGGGAGCTGGAACGGCCCTGGACGGTCGCAAAGGCCGCGCGTAAGCCCCGGCCAAGCGCGAATTGATCTAGAATCGGCGCCTGATTTCAGGGTCCGATGTGGACCAACAACATGGGGAGAGATCGACAATGTCGATTCTGATGCATTCGGGCCTGCGTGCCCTCGGTACCGCCGCAGTCGCGGCATTCGCGCTCATCGCCTGTAGCGGTTCGGGCAGCGCAAATGACGATCTGCCGCTCCTGCGCGCGAGCCTTTCGATCAAGTCCGTATCGCAGGGCGGAGTCTGCGAGACCGTGCCGGTTCGCATGACGCCGAAGGAGTTGATCGGTCCGGCGAACAAGTACGCGAACAATCGCATGATGGTCGCCGAAGTCGCGACGACCGGTCCGACCGACGAGAATGGAGCGCCGATGTGCAATGGCACGGGCCCAACGTTGCCGCTCGCGCCGGGCAACTGGGAGTTCAGCGCGCCGCTCGCCTCCGGATCGGCGACCTGCACGCGGAACATCCAGGCCGACGGCGACCTCATGATCAAATTCATCGATGGCGTCGTAGGCTGCGGCGGACCCGTCGCGGCGGCCGCGCCAACGGACGGCTCGATGCCGCCTGAGGGCGAGCTGCCTGCCGAAGGCGAGGCACCCGCCGAACCGTCTGCCGGCTGACGCTCTTCGGTCATTCCGATTGAGGGCCGGCACGGGCAACCGTGCCGGCTTTTCTATCTGTGCCAAGCCCGATTCCTTTCTACCTTCCACCACTGCTCGCGATCGTAGGACGTCTCGCGCCGAAAACCGCCGCGCGGATGATGGCGGACCTGATCTCGCGCCCGCGCGGACGAAATCCGACCCAGGCCTGGGAAGTCTCGACAGGCACTGCCGGCCGGGAGATCGAACTGCGGACCGGGCTGCACGCGCAAAGCTGGGGCGAGAGCGGCCCGCTTGTACTCGCCCTGCACGGCTGGCGCGGACGCACGACGCAATTCCGTCCGCTTGCGACAGCGCTGCTCGCGCGCGGGATGCGCACCGTCGCGATCGACCTGCCTGGTCACGGCGTTTCCGTCGGCGATAGCGCGACGCCGCGCCTGCTCGGCGAACTGCTGGTGGAGATCGAGCGCCTGGTCGGGCCGGTGCATGCGGCGGTCGGACATTCTTTCGGCGGCGCGGCGCTCGGTGCCGGTCTCGTCTATGGATTCCGGCCGAAGCGGCTGGTAATCGTTTCGAGCCCGACACGCGTAAGCCGCATTCCGATTTTCATCGCGAAGGAGGCCGGGTTGCCGCCGTCGGCCATAAAAGAATTCGTGAAGCTGCTCGACCTGCATGCCGGGCGGCCGTCGGCGGAACTCGATCTTGTCTCGACCGCGCCGTCGAGCGGAATCCCGGCACTCCTGATCCACGACCTCAAGGACGCAGTGATTCCTTACGTCGAGGCGGAGGCGCTGGCGAACGCCTGGCCGGGACTCAAGATGATGACAACGACCGGCAAGGGCCACCGCGACATCCTGTCGGTGCCGGAGGTCCTGAAGGCGATCGCCGATTTCGTCGATCCTAAAGGGGAACGTCCCCTTTAGCCGTCAAGGCTGCGGCGCGGCATTCGCCGATATGATTTCCGGCGCGACCGTGATCTTGAGTCGCCCGTAGGGTGAGGCCGGCAGGGCTGCTTCGCCGCGCCGCTCGATCCAGGCGAGCGCTTCCGACGAGAGCATGTCGTCTTCGCGCCAGCTGTCCGGCGGCGCCCCGAGGAGGGCGGCCGGCGTGAAGACGACCAGGTATTTGCCCCGGTTTTCGGCCGGGTCGATGCCGAACGAAACGGCGAGTCCCGCCTCGCCGTCCACGGTTGCGAGCGCCGGCTCGAGCCGCAGGCTGTCGAGGCCGGTCATGTTCACGACAATGAATGTGTCGTCGAGCACTGCGACGACGGGATAGAAAACACCCGCCTGGCCGTCGCCCCTACCGTCGAAGAGGCTCTTGATGCGGACGCGGTAGGGCGTCTTCTCGGCTGGCAATTCGAAGGCTGCGAACGGACTCAGGCCGCTGTGAAAATCGAACACCGGGCTCGAGAGGTCGACGATCGCATCCGCGTTTCCCTGCTGCGGCAGAGCGTTGAAACGAAAGCCCGACGGATCGTCGCAGCAAGGCGTCGCCTTGGCGTAGGTGGCGAGACGCGCCTCGGTGTTCGCCGGGTACGATTGCGTGGGCTGCGATGCGCAAGCAGACAGGGATGTCGCCGCGACCGCCGTGAGAATTGCGATTGAAATCCGCATTGATTCGTCAGGCTAGCATGAATTCCGTCTCGAACGCCGTGGTCGGCGCCGGTCTCGCCGGCACCGCCTGCACGCGCCGAGGCAGTCTGCGTTCCGGAAACGCGCTCGGAACGACGCTTTCGACGGCGCGACAGGCGACAAGCTCCGGTAAGATACGCGGCAGTCGATGAACAGCCCGCGCCACACTTTTTTCCTGACCGTCGCGCCCGTGCTGTGGCTTGCAGCCTGCGCGGGCGATGCGCCGGCCAGGCCGGAGTCTGACAGCATGCCTGGACCCGTGCCCGTTGCGCCGATAGCTGCCGTCCGGCCTCATGTCGTCGAATCCCCGAACGGCAACCGGACGGACGAGTACTACTGGCTGCGCGACGACACGCGCGCGAACAAGGACGTGCTCACCTATCTCGAAGCCGAAAACGCCTACAAGGCGGCGATGTCCGCCCACACCCAGGCACTCGAGGACCGCGTGTACGGGGAAATCGTCGCGCGCGTCAAGCAGGACGATTCAACGGTGCCATACCGCCTGCGCGGCCACTGGTATTACACGCGCTTCGAGACCGGCAAGGAATACCCGATCTACGCACGCAAGGCCGGCACGCTCGGTGCGCCGGAGCAGCTGATGCTGGACGCGAACGCGCTGGCCGAGGGTCATGGCTTCTACCAGATCGGAGCGACGGCGATTGCGCCCGACAATCGCCTGCTTGCGTACGTCGAGGATACGGTCGGCCGCCGCCAGTTCACGCTACGCGTCAAAAACCTCGCGACCGGCGAGACACTCCCCGACCGCATCGAGAACGTCGATGCGTCCATCGCCTGGACCGCGGACAGCAACAGCGTGCTCTACCTGGAGAAGCACCCGGAGACGCTGCTCGGCTATCGGGTGCGCCGGCATGTCCTCGGCACCGACCCGTCGCAGGATGCGCTCATCTACGAACAGGACGACGAGAGCTACTACACGGGCGTCGGCGTCACCAAGGACGAGCTGTACATCCTGATCGTCTCGCAGAGCACGGTCGCAACCGAATATCGATACGCCGAGGCAGGCGATCCCTCGCTCAATTTCAGGGTGTTCCTGCCGCGCGAACGCGACCACGAGTACCACATCGATCATCTCGACGGGCGCTGGATCATCCGCACCAACTGGCAGGCGCCGAACTTCCGGCTGATGGAGGTGAAGGTCGGCGAGGAGGGCGATCGCGCGAACTGGCGCGAGTTGATGGCGCACCGCGACGATGCCTTCATCCACGGCTTCGACGTGTTCAGGGACTTTCTTGCGATTGAGGAACGTTCGAGCGCGATGCGGAAGATCCGTATCCGGCCCTGGAGCGGTGGCAACGATTTCTTCATCGCCGCCGACGAACCGGCCTACACGACCGCGCTCGGCCAGAACCCGGAGATCGACACGCAGGTCGTGCGCTATGAGTACACCTCGCTGACGACGCCCAGCACCGTGTACGACTACAACATCCAGAGCGGCGAGCGCCAGCTGATGAAGCGCACGCCGGTGCTTGGGACCTTTGACCCGGCGAGTTATGCGACCGAGCTCGTCTGGGCGCCCGCGCGCGACGGCGCCAACGTCCCGGTGTCGCTCGTCTACCGGAAGGGATTCAAGAAGGACGGCACGGCGCCGATGCTGCAGTACGGCTACGGCTCCTATGGCGCGTCGATGGACCCGGAGTTCTCGATCTCGCGCCTGTCGCTGCTCGACCGCGGTTTCGTGTTCGCGCTCGCGCACATCCGCGGTGGCCAGGAGATGGGCCGGCGCTGGTACGAGCAGGGCAAGCTCCTGAACAAAAAGAACACTTTCACCGATTTCATAGACGTGACGCGCCATCTCGTCAAGGAAGGCTATGCCGATCCTGAGCGCGTGTCCGCGATGGGCGGCAGCGCAGGCGGCCTGCTGATGGGCGCGGTCGCCAACATGGCGCCGGCCGATTACCGCGCAATCGTCGCGCAGGTGCCGTTCGTCGATGCGGTGACAACGATGCTGGACGAAAGCATTCCGCTTACGACCAACGAATTCGACGAGTGGGGCGATCCGAAGAAGAAGGAGTACTACGACTACATGCTGTCGTATTCGCCCTACGATAACGTCGCGAAGCGCGATTATCCGGCAATGCTCGTGACGACCGCGCTCTGGGACAGCCAGGTGCAGTACTACGAACCCGCGAAGTGGGTCGCGCGGCTGCGCGCGCGCAAGACCGGCTCGAGCCCGCTTCTCTATCGCACGACGATGGAGGCCGGCCACGGCGGTAAGTCGGGACGCTTCCAGCGCTTCCGCGAGATCGCCGAGGAGTACGCCTTCATCCTCGACCAGACGGGCGTTTCGGAATAGACAATGAAGCTCGCTCGAATCGAACAGGTCGCCATTCCAGTCCGCGACCTGGCGCGCGCAACGGCCTTCTACCGCGACACGCTCGGCATGACGCTCCTGTTCGAGGTGCCGCCGCAGCTTGCGTTTTTCGACTGCGACGGCGTCCGCCTCGCGCTCTCGACCTCGTCCGACCCGATGTACGATCCGCCCGGATCGATCGTCTATTACCGCGTGCCCGACATCGATGCGGCCCACGTCGAACTCGAGGGCCTTGGTGCCGAGTTCCTGCAGGGCCCGCACAAGATCGCGGAGCTCGGCGACGTCGAGGTCTGGATGGCGTTCTTCGAGGACACCGAAGGCAACACGCTCGCGATCACGACTGAAAAACCGGTCGCGCGCGAATGAACGCGGCGCCGGCGGCCACGGGCCTGCTCGATCGCCTGGTAAGCGCCAAGCCTGGCGAAATGCCGGCGCTGGTGGCCGCCTTCACCTACAACTTCCTGCTGTTCACCGCTTATTACATCCTGCGGCCGCTGCGCGATTCCATGGGTGTCGCGGGCGGCGTCGAGAATCTCGACGACCTGTTCGGTTTCACGCTGATCGGCATGCTGCTCGCGGTGCCGGTGTACGGCTGGATTTCCGGGCGATTCCGCCGTGCGGTCTTCCTGCCGTGGATCTACGTTTTCTTCGTCGTCCAGCTGCTCGGCTTCTGGCTGATGTTCCGGATCGTCGCCGACGACGCGCCGACCGCGCGCGTGTTCTTCGTCTGGGTCAGCGTGTTCAACCTGTTCGTCGTGTCGGTGTACTGGAGTTTCATGGCGGACCTGTTCGACCGCGAGCAGGCGAAGCGGGTGTTCGCATTCATCGCCGCGGGCGCGAGTACCGGCGGCATTCTCGGCTCGAGCATCCCCGCGTTCTTCGCGGAAGTGCTGGGCGACGTGAATCTGCTGCTGATCTCCTCGGGCCTGCTCGCCGCGACCGTCCTGCCGATCCGTTACCTGCTGCGCTGGAGCTCGGGACGCGCGTCGTCGGGCGAGCGCCTCGACGAGCGGCCGATCGGCGGCAATCCCTTTGCCGGCTTCACGCGCGTGTTTTCCTCGCGCTACCTGTCCGGAATCGCGCTTTTCGTCTTCCTGATGGCGGCAGTGTCGACTTTCCTGTATCTGCAGCAGGCGGAACTGCTGCAGGTGCATTTCCCGGATCGCGGCGAGCGTACCGCCTTCCTGGGCCGCATCGAACTGACGGTCAACGTCGCGGTCGTGCTGATGCAGATGTTTGCCGTCGGCAAGCTGACGTCGCGGTTCGGACTGCCGGTCATGATCGTGTCGGTGCCGCTCTTCGTGGTCGGGGGTTTCCTGCTGATTGCCGCATCGCCGACACTTGCGACGCTCGTCGGCGTCTATATTTTCCGTCGCCTTGGGCAGTACGCCGTGGTCCGGCCCTGCCGCGAAATGCTCTACACGACCGTCGACCGCGAATCGAAGTACAAGGCGAAGAACGTCAACGACACGCTCGTCTACCGGACCAGCGACTACGTGGTCGCGAAAGGGCACGATGCCTTCGTCTCGGCTTTCGGTGCGAACCTGACCTGGGTTGCGTGGCTGGGCGCCGTGGTCGCGGCAGTCTGGGCGCTGGTCGCGTATCTGCTTGGCCGAGCGCATGAGCGCATGGTCGGGGCCGGCTCGAAGGTCTGATTTATTCCGAGAGACGGAAGAGAAGGCGCGCTTCGACGCGCTGCTCGACAACCGCACCGTCGACCACGCGCGGCTCATAACGCCAGCGTTTGACGGCGTCCATCGCCGCGCGATCGAAGACACCCGCCGGCTCTGCGGCCTTGACGCTCGGGTCGCGCGTGGTGCCGTCCTTGGCGACGGTGAACTCGAGATTCACCCAGCCTTGCGTCGCGCGTTCGCGTGCGCGCAGGGGATAGGTCGGCGCGACAAAGAACGTCCGGCGCATCTGCGCCTCGGGCAGCACCGCAGGCGAGCCGTTTGCGGCGACGGTCGCCGGGCGCGCGATGCGAAGCGACATGATCTTCGCCGAAAGATCCGAGACCTCGGTGGCGGGCGCGCCGGCTTCCGCGGCTGTGCGAAGGAATGTCTCCGCGCGGTCGGGATTATTGGCGGCGAGCGCGGTGCGGGACTCGACCAGTGCGCGCGAGGCGAGCAGCGCGCTCGTATCCGCAAGCCCTTCGAATTCCGGGTCAGCGGCGCGGAGCAGATCGACGTAATGCCGGGCGGAATCGCTCTTGGGCTCGGTCAGGCGGCCCTGGGCGATGCGCTGGTTGGCGAGCACGTAGAGCCGGGCGTTATCCGTGCGGATATTGCCGATGCGGGCCGCATCGATGTCCGCGCGCATGGTCGCGATCTGGGTCCGGTCGACGTCGAGTTCCATTGCACTCTGCAGCCAGCGGCTCGCGTCATCAAGGCGGTTCTCGCGGATCGATTTTTGCGCATTGCTCTGCAGCATGATCGCGAGTGCCGCGACGCCTTCCACCACGCCGGGATCGGCCGGGTCGAGCTGGCGCGCGGAGAGCAGATAGGCGTGCGCACTGTCCTTGCCGATGAGCTGGTTGCTGCGCATCCGGTCGTTCGCGAGCTGCACGAATGCCTGGACGCGGACCGAGGGAAGCTGTTCCGTTGCCGGCGATTCGATCGGCCGGCCGAGCGTATCGACGGCACGTACCGTCTGCCCGGTCTTGCCTTGCAGGACGCGCTCGCGCTCGAGCTGGCTGACGAAGAACTCGAGGCGGGGGTGATCGGGGCGCACCGAGCGCACGGCGTCAACCGCGCTCGCGAGGCGCGTGAGGTCCTGCTCCATCAGGGCGCGTTCCGCCTGCACGATGAGTTCGTCGGCGACGCTGTCGATGCCGCGCCGTGCGACCACGTTGACCGGGTCGCGAGTGAGCACCGCGCGATAGAGTTCGAGCGCGTTCTGGCCCGGCGGCTCGATGAGCGCGCCCTGGGATAGTGCAAGTCCGGCGGCGTCGAGCAGTTTCTGCACTTGCGTATCGTTGGCCGCGTCGGTGGTGGCGGCCGGCGTATCGACAGGCGTGGGCGAACCGGTCGAGATGCGGTTCCACGGCGCCCATTCCATGAGGCCCCATGCAAGGAGCAGGAGCGGGGTCAGGAGCAGGCTGCGCCGGCCCCAGCGGCGAACAACGGGGCCGTCGAAATTGAGCTTCAGCTTGAGCGGCGCGAGGATCGGCGTCTCGGTCGTGCCGCCGAACAACTGATTCTTGTGGCGCGGCGGCATCGTCGCCGTGAGGTCCGTGCCGTTGGCCCGGCGCTGGGTCGCATCCACGAAATTACGGATGCGCTCGGCGGAGGCCGGTTTGTGCAGGAAGCGGAAGATCACGCCTTCGGAAACGAGCGGGGCGAGTTCGTGCTCGTCATCGCGGCGGCCCGCAACGATGATCGCGAGATCCGGGAACTGCCGGTGGATCTGGGTGACGAGATCCTTGGTGTTGTGGTCGGCGAGCGAGGAATCGATCAGCAGCACCGCGTTGCCGGACGCGACCATGAGATCCGCCGCGTGTGTCGCGTCGTCTGCGCGCCAGACGCGGTGCGTGCCGGCGAGCGATTCGCGCAAAAGGTCGATCAGCGCCGGATCGGCCGAGAGCACGACGACATTCGCGCTGCCAGGCCGCGCTTGCGGCTCGGGCGCTGCGCCGTCCGCCGCCTCGACATGCGAATAATCGATAATCACAGGCTGCATGGACCCGCGCAAAACGGCGTCTTCACGGGCACGGATGCCCATGACTGACAGGAGGGTCAATCCTTGACAAAATCGGTCGTGGCGAACGAGACACAGGTCGCGTTTCAGGCAGCCGCCGGGGTGAGAGCTTCAAAAAACCCCACGCACCCCGTGACTTGCAAAAAAGCGTCCCCAGGGTGTCCACAAGCCCGCACCGTCCGTTGTGGACGCGCTACACGGGCAGCGGATTTTTCGAGTTTCACCGAATTATGTGAACCTCGACAGGGGCCGGAAAGCACCGGTAAGGTGGCCCGGCCTCAGGGACGATGGGGCTGCAACGGGAGTGACGGCCATTTCGCGACAGATTGCGTTCGTATCGACCTTGCCCGCCGAGCACTACCACCAGCTCGAAGTTCTGCTGTTCTTCAACGGGCGGCAGCACCGGGTCCGCAAGGGCATCGAGACCGCGATCGACCGCTACGGCCCGCCCGAGATCGTCGCGGAAGGGAAATCGCTCCGCGTGCGGGTGGCGGGTCCGTCCGATGCGCAATGCCTGTTCGCGGTCGAGCGCGAAGGCAAGTCGTCGCGGCCGGTCGGCGTGATCCTCTACGTGCGCGACAGTTTCGAGCGGATCACCGTGCTGCATCTCGTCGTGGCCGAGGCCTATGCCGTTGGCGGTCCACGCGCCGGTTACAACCTGCTGCTCCGACTCGTGCAGGCCGTCAAGCGCGTGGCGCGCTGCACCTCGGGCATCCGCCACGTCGAACTGGTCTACTCGCAGAACAGGCCCCGCGCCGCCTACGCCTGAATTGAAGGGGACGTTAATTGAAGGGGACGTTCACCTTCAAGACTAGAGGCGTACCCTGTTGAAGGTGAACGTCCCCTTCAATTAACGTCCCCTTCAATTTCCCCTTCAATTCCATGGAGACTCCATGAAACGCCTGATCCATCCGCTGCTTGCAGCCATGTTGCTGCTGTTCGCGACTCTGCCCGCCTACGCCGCGTCGAAGGTAGAGCTGGACGCCAAGGTCGATGAGGCGAAGGCGGAACTGTTCAAGCTGTCGAGTGCGGCCAAGGACCTCTCCGCAAAAGCCGTCGGGATTCTCTGGTTCCCGAAAGTCACGAAGGGTGGCATCGGAATCGGCGGTGAGTTCGGCGAGGGAGTATTGCAGGTCGGCGGCAAGACAGTTGCGTACTACAACACTGCCGCTGGATCGATCGGGTTCCAGCTCGGCGTCCAGCAGAAGAGCCAGGCGATCTTTTTCATGACGCAGAAAGAGCTGGATAAATTCCTGAAGAGTGAGGGCTGGAAAGCAGGCGTGGACGGCAGTGTCGCGATCGCGACCCTCGGCGCTGGCGGCCAGATCGACACCGAGACCGGGAAGAAGCCGATCATCGGGTTCGTCTTTTCCAACAAGGGCCTGATGTACAACCTGACCTTCGAAGGCTCGAAGATCACGAAGATCGACAAGTAACGCTCAGGCCGGGCCTCCCGAGAGGCCGCCGGTCAGCACCATGCGCATGGCGGTCTCGACGGACAGGTCGAGCGGAACGATGCGCGAGCGCGGCAAGAGCGCGGTGTAGCCGCCGATCTGGTAGCTCATCGGAAAATACACCGCAAGCAGGTCGCGACCGGGCTCGACGATGCCAAGTTCCGATGCGTCGTCGCGCGTCACGAAGCCGATGACCTGCGCATCGCCGAACTGTGCGAGTACGACGCGCGACAGGTCGCGGCGCTTGCCGCCCGACGGCAGCAGCTTCATGAAATCCCGGCTCGCGCCGTAGATCGTCTTGACCACCGGAATGCGCTCGATCATGCGTTCCCAGGACGCCAGCGCGCTCTGCACCAGCAGGGCGTTGAACAAGCTGCCCGCCGCGAGCAGCACGACGAAGGCCATGACGAGCCCCATGCCCGGCAGGTAGTGTTCGGCCGGAATCACGAGCAGGATGAGTTTACTGAGCAGCGCCTCGGTCGAACTTCCGAGCCACCACAGGAGCCACAGTGTGAAGCCGATTGGCAACACGACGACGAGACCGCGCAGGAGCGCGCTACGGAGTTTGCGAAGCATGGTTTTCTCCCTTCTTGAGCCCGCATCATAAGGGCTATGATTCGCACGGGGACGGCTGGAACGGCAATCCAAGGAGCAGGCCATGACCATTGCAAAAGTCAGTGAAATCACCTCGACTTCCGACAAGAGTTTCAACGATGCGATCACTCGGGGCATCAAGCGCGCGAGCAAGACGCTCAAGAACATCACGGGCGCCTGGGTCGCCGACCAGGAAGTGGAAGTGAAGAACGGCAAGGTGACCGCCTATCGCGTGCGCCTTCGGATCACTTTCGTCCTGGAGAACTGAGCCGTGCGTCGCTTGGCGCTTGCCGTGCTCGGGGCCGCGATCGCTTTCGGGGCGATTGCGGTCGAGCCGGCGTCGATCGAGCCCACGACTGTGGTCGAGCGGCTGGCCTGGGGTGACCGGTCGCTCGTCGTGCTCGACGTGCGCACGCCGGCCGAGTACGCGGAAGGCCATGTTCCCGGGGCCGTCAATATTCCGCATACGGAGCTCGCGGCGCGAATCGGTGAGCTCGCAGACGCGCGCTCCCGTGACATCGTCGTGTATTGCCGCGGCGGTAGCCGTGCTGCGCAGGCGCTCACGGTGCTGGGTGACGCGGGATTCACGCGGCTGTTTCATTTGAAGGGTGACTACCAGGGCTGGAGCGGGGAAAACAGACCGGTGATCAAGGTGCAGTGATCCACCGCTCCCTCGCGGACGCGGTCCTGATCCTGCACCTTGCGTTCATCGTATTTGTGGTGCTGGGTGGCCTCCTGGTGATGCGCGCACCCGCACTCGCCTGGTTTCACCTGCCGGCGGTCATCTGGGCCGCGGCGACGGAATTCCTGGGTATCGTCTGTCCGTTGACGCCACTCGAGAACCGGCTGCGCGCACTCGGTGGCGAGGACGGTTACGCCGGCAGTTTCATCGAGCAGTACCTGACATCATTGATCTATCCGGCGGGACTGACGCCACAGATACAGCTTCTGCTGGGCCTACTCGTGATTGCCGTCAACGCTGCAATTTACTTCAGGTTCTGGCAGCGCCGTCGCGCGCGTGGCCGCTCTAAAGGGGACGTTCCCCTTTAAAGGGGAACGTCCCCTTTAGAGAAGTTCCTGGGCGGCGACGACGATGCAGCCCGGGCCCCCGTGCACGCCGAGCGCGGTGCCGAGCGGGATCACCGGCAGTATCTCGGCCCGCGGCAGGCCTTCCGCGATCGCGTCGCGCACCTGCACCGCGCCCTCGGGCACGTTCGCGTGCGAGATCCCGATACGCCAGCGCCGCGAGGGATCGAGACGGCGTCGCAGGAGTTTTCCGAAACGCCGGTATGGATTCCGGCGGCCGAAGAGTACGCCGCCAATTCCGAGGCCGCCACCACTTCGCACCGCGAGGACTGGCGTGAGGCGGAGCAGGTCCGCCACGATCTTGACCCAACGCGGCACGCGGCCGCCGCGCACCGAGAACTCGAGCGTGACGAGAAGTCCCCAGGTGCGCGTCCGGCTGGCGGAATCCATCGCCGCCTGCTTCACGGCCTCCGCATCTCCGCCGGCGGCCGCGACTTCTGCTGCGTGCATCGCGATCAATCCCTCGCCCAGCGCCGCCGTGCCGGAATCGAGCGTCAGGATCTTCGCACGCGTGCGCACGCGACTGGCTGCAGTCTGGGCGCTCTGAAACGTGCCGCTCACCTTCGCCATGAGACCGACATAGACGACGGCTTGGTAGTGCGAGCCGAGGAATTCGAAGGCGCGCCGGAAATCGCCCGGTGGTGGCTGCGAGGTCTTCGGGTGCAGCGGATTGACCGCGAGCTCGCGGAAGAATTCCTCAGATGACAGCCCGACCTTGTCGAGAAAACTCCGCGTGCCGAAATGCACGCGCACCGGGACGACGTGGATGTCGAGTGCCTCGAGCACGGAGTCGGGGAGATCGGCCGCGGAATCGGTGACGACCGCGACTTTGCGGCGCACCGCGTGATGCGCCATCTCCTGTTGCCGCTGCATGTCGTCCGCTTTCTCGTTGCCGACCGCGCCATGGCGCGCGGCGAGCGTAAAAAGCCGCGGCGGCTCGTTCGTGTGGATATGCAGCCGTACCTTCTGCGCTGTGCCGGCAACCACGAGGCTCGAGCCGAGTGCGGAGGCCTCCTCGCGGAGCTTGCGCCGGTCAATGGCGTCGCCGGTGATCGTGCATTCCGTGCAGTAGCGGTGCTCGAGATCCATCTGCGAGCCGGCGGTCGTGTCGTCGTTTCTCAGGAGCTGGATCGAAGCATCGTCGCCCGGCGCGATACCGGTCTCGAAGTAATCACTCATGCCGGCGATGAGCTCGACGAAACCGAGCGCACCGGCATCGACCACATTGGCGCGGCGGAGCACTTCGAGCAGGCCGCGGGTCGCCTCAAGCGACTCGCGGGCTATGGCGAGCGAATTACGAAAGAGCGGCCGGAAGTCGCGCTCGCCCTTGCGGACCTCCGCGTCGAGCGCCACGGCGAAATCGGTCAGCACCGTGAGAATCGTGCCCTCGCGCGGCTCGGTGAGGGAATCGCGCGCGTAGGTCGCGCCCGCGGCGACTGCCCCCGCAAATCCCTCCGCCGTCAGTTCCGCCGACGGGCCCGCGCGGTCGCCGACGCCGAGCAGAAACTGCGCGAGGATCGCGCCCGAATTGCCGCGCGCGCCGTCGAGCGCCGCATCGGCCACGCGCGTCAGGAGTTGCCCGGCGTGCGTCTCCGGATGGGCGCGAAGTGCCGCGAGCACGGCCTGAAGTGTCAGCGCGAGGTTGGTACCGGTGTCGCCGTCGGGCACCGGAAAGACATTGATCTTGTTGATCACCTCCTCGCGCGAAATGAGGCGGTGAATTCCCGAGCGGAGCGCATCTGAGAGTTCGGTGCCGCGGAGCGCGAGGGCTGCTGAAACCACGGCGCTCAATCGAGGATCGGCGACCTACAGCCGGGGCAACAGGAAACGTCGTCCCTGATAGCTGAGCACCGCACCTTCGCGCGTGATCTCCACGACCATGGGCCCCTCTTTGATTCTGGCACCCTGGACGTAACGGCGACCGTTGATGAAGACGGCGCGCTTGGCCGGATCTTCCGCAAAGATATGAAGGTCGACGCTGAGCTCCGGCAGTTCCGAGGACCCCTGGGCCGCGAGACTTTCAATCGGTGCGGGTGGCGCCTCGCTGTAAGTCACGTCCGGTCCGCTCACCGGTGTATCGGGAATCAGCGTCGGGTCCGGCGCATCTGGCGGTTCCGTCGCCGGCCCGCCAAATGTCTGCGCCGGCGTGTTCGCGAGTTCATCGATTGGCGCCAGGATTTCGGGCGCATTGCCGGATGTTGGCGCGGGCGTCGCCACCGGCGCGTCGCTCGTGGCGGAGGATGCGGCGTCAGGTGGCGTCGCGGAGGCTGCCGGCGCGGGCGGGTCGCGCAGCATGAAAAAGAGAACGACGGCAAGATTGACCGCGAGCAGGAAGCCGATTGCGATCAGCGCGACGGGCAGCCGTCGATCCGTTCGCGCGACGGCGAACTCCGCCATGCTCGGGCCGCTCTGCCGCTGGCGCTCAATCTCGGACTTGCGGAGTGCATCGAGGATGAAACTCATGCGCCCACCTGCGCGTCTGTATGCGCGAGCGTCGGAGTCCCGGGCGCTCCGAGCGCTGCATCGAGCACGAGCTGGGTCTGCAGGCCCGCGACGCCGTCGACTGACAGACGACGGCTCCGCTGGAATTCCTCGACGAGATGCTGGAGCTCGGCGTCGAAATAATCTTCCATGGCGGTCGAGGCCGGCAGGCCGCCAAGCTGTTCGAGTCCCTGGCGCAGCCAGCGCACATCCTCGCCGCGCATGCCGGCGCGAAGCGGACGCAACTCATCGGTTCGCGGGCGCCACAGCACGAGGAATTCGCCGAACCAGTAGTCGGCGAGCTCCGCGATCGGAACCCGGGTCTCGGCGCTGCCGATACGGAGTTTCGCGCCGTCCGTGTCAAGAGCCGCGAGCACGACCTGGTGCGCCGCTCCGCCCGAATCGACGAGTGACAGGATCGCCGGACGATTGATCAGCTTGAGCTGCGCGATCGAGCCGCGCTGCCAGACGCAGGAGAGACCCTGTGCGTCGGCCTGCTCGCAGGCGAGACCCGAGCCCGGCTGGTATTCCGTGCTCCAGAGCGAGAACAGCGTCGCGAACGCAGCATCCATCGTGGTTGTCGCAGAATCCTTCGCGAGTACCGCGCTGAGCGGGACGCGTGGCGGTGGCGCGGGCACGGCCGCGACGGCGGGCTTGTTCGCGGCAAGATTACCGTCCTCTCCTGGTCGCTCGAGCGCGGGCAGGGCGCGCCACAGGACAAAGCCGACAAGCACAGCGCCCGCCGCAGTGCCCGCGATCGCGAGTCCGCGGAACCAGGGCGACAATACCGGGCGGCCGTAGACCTCCGATGCCGCGCGCCGGACGAGCGCGCCGTCGGCTTCGTGCTGCTCGCGCGTGTATGCGCCGAGGAGCGCGCGGTCGGAGATGACATTGATGATGCGCGGCACGCCGCCGGAGAGCCGGTGGATTTCGCGCAGGGCGCCGGGTGTGAAGAGGTCGCGTGTCGCTCCGGCGACGCGGGAGCGGTGACGGATGTAGGCGAGCGTCTCGCTCCGTCGCAGCGCTTCGAGGTGATAGCGACCGGTGACGCGCTGCGCGAGCTGACGCAGCTCCGGTTTCGCAAGCACGGCGCGCAATTCCGGCTGGCCGATCAGGATGATCTGGAGGAGCTTCTGTGTCGCCGTCTCGAGATTCGTGAGCAGGCGCACCTGCTCGAGCACGTCGGTGTCGAGATTCTGTGCCTCGTCTACCATTAGCACGATTCGCCGGCCTCGGCTGTGCGCATCGAGCAGGTAATGCGTCAGGAGATCCACCAGCGTCTTGACGCTGCTGGCGGAATTTTCCGGCACGTGCACGTGCAGCTCGTCGCAGATCGCGAGCAGGAACTCCGCGGGTGTGACGCGCGGATTCAGGATAAGCGCGACGTCGCAATGCGGCGGCAGCTGCTGCAGCAGGCTCCTGAGCACCGTCGTCTTGCCAGTACCGACTTCGCCAGTGAGCTGAATGAATCCGCCCGCTTCGCTGATGCCGTAGGCGAGGTGGGCGAGGGCCTCCGTATGCCGCTCGCTGAGATACAGATAGCGCGGGTCTGGCGTAATCGCGAACGGTTTTTCGTTCAGCCCGAAGAAGCTCGTGTACATGGCGGCTTCATGATGCCTTCCTCGGAAGCAAGCTGCAAAGAAGGGCGGTGGGGGCTGAAGGGGACTTTGGCTTGAAGGGGTCGGTCACCGTCAGCGGCTGTATGTGTAAGGCCCCGTAAAGCCCAAGTACCCGACAGGGGGGGGACCGGTGGCGTGCACCGGGG
>JANLWE010000106.1:0-2933 GCA_031364365.1 Gammaproteobacteria bacterium
CCTAGCAGGTTGTTGAAAAACGCATTTTGAGCATGTGGTTTCGCATTCTTTCTTCACTCGCGCAACGACCAATCAATCACTTGCGACAATCAAGACAATGAAATCAGTTGCGCGAAATCGATTTTCAACAGCCTGCTAGGCCGAGCGGCGGGCGGGCGCGGGACACGCCAACGAGGCTATTGACTGGTCCATCACTTACGGCTGAGGGCTGATGCGCCATAATGCGTCGACTGGCGTACACTCGGGACTGGTAAAACACGGGAATCCGGGTGCAACCGCTGAAGAATCGTCGTCGCGAACTCGCTGCATCACGCAGCCGCATGGTCAACGTCCTGCTGGACTGGCCCCGGCAGACCAAGCGGCTGCTCATGCTGCTCGCGGACGTCGTCGTCATACCGGCCGCGCTCTGGGTCGCGTTCGCGCTCAAGTTTGACTCGCTGTCGAAAGGCTTCGAGCAAAACCTGCTCTTCTATGTCGGCGTGGCGGTGGCCGGCACGCTGATTTTTGCCGGCAGCGGACTCTACCGTGCCGTAGTCCGCTTCATCGGCGCGCGCGTCCTGGTATCCATCCTTGCAGGTGTCACGGGCTCGGCTGTCGTGCTCTGGTTCCTGAGTGTCGCGCTTCCATTCATTCAGCCCATCCCGTTCTCGGTCGCGGTCATCTATTGGCTGATCGCGTTTCTCTGGGTCACGGCGACGCGCCTGATCGCGCGCTGGCTGCTGACGCCGTTCGACATCGACGGCACGCGGGTCGTGATTTACGGCGCGGGCGACGCCGGCGTGCGCCTCGCCCTCGCGCTGGCCCCGGGCCGGCAGTTCTTTCTGCTCGCCTATGTCGACGAGAAGCGCTCGCTGCAGGGCACGTTGATGAACGGCGTTCCCGTGATCGCGCCCGGCGAACTTGCGGACTTCATCGCTCGTTACGAAGTCGGCCGCCTCCTGCTGGCAATACCTTCGGCGTCGCGCCGGCGCAAGGCCGAAATCCTGCGAAGACTCGAACCCCTCAATATCCACGTGCAGTCGGTTCCGGATTTCAACGATGTCGTGAGCGGCAACTCCCGCGTCGACGACCTGCGTGAAATCGACATCGGTGATCTGCTCGGACGAGACCCGATCCTGCCGAACCGCGCGCTGCTAGACGCCTCGATCCGCGGCAAGTCCGTCATGGTCTCGGGCGCAGGCGGCTCGATCGGATCGGAACTCTGCCGGCAGATCATACTGCTGGCGCCGAAGCAGCTGGTGCTGTTCGAGAACTCCGAAATCGCGCTCTACAACATCGAGCGCGAGCTGCAGGCAATCGTCCAAAATCGCAAACTCGACACGAAGATCTTTGCGCTGCTCGGCAATGCGCATCACAAGTACCGCGTGCGCGACGTGATGCAGGCGTTCCGCGTGCAGACGGTCTATCACGCGGCCGCGTATAAGCATGTTCCGATCGTCGAGCAGAATCTCGTCGAAGGCGTGCACAACAACGTCTTCAGCACCTGGCATGCGGCGGAAGCCGCGCTGGAAGTCGGCGTAGAGACCTTCGTACTGATCTCCACCGACAAGGCGGTCAATCCGACCAACGTGATGGGTGCGACCAAGCGGCTCGCGGAAATCGTGCTGCAGTCGCTTCAGACCCAGACGAAAAGCACGCGCTTCTGCATGGTGCGTTTCGGCAACGTGCTCGGTTCCTCGGGTTCGGTCGTGCCGCTCTTCCAGGAACAGATCCGGCTCGGCGGGCCGGTCACGGTGACGCATCGCGAGGTGCGCCGCTTCTTCATGACGATTCCGGAGGCGGCCCAGCTCGTGCTGCAGGCGGGCTCGATGGGCACGGGCGGTGACGTCTTCGTGCTGGACATGGGCCAGCCCGTGGAGATCGACGAGCTCGCGCGCCGCATGATCAGGCTGACAGGCCTCACCGTGCGCAATGCCACGAACCCCGACGGCGACATCGAGATCGAGTACTCGGGCCTGCGGCCGGGTGAGAAGCTTTACGAAGAGCTCCTGATCGGCAGCAACGTCACGGGCACCGAGCACCCGATGATCATGCGCGCGATCGAACCGTCGCCGTCCTGGGAGGAAGCGCGCGAACTCCTGAGCGAGCTCACGATCGCTGTCAATCGCATCGATTGCCGCCAGGTGATGGCGGTGCTCGAGAAAGCGGTCAAGGAATACCGCAGCTCACCGGTCATCCACGACCTCGTCTTCGCCCAGCTGCCGACACCGCCGGATGTGCCTCGCCCGGCCGACCCAAAAGTCGCCGTCCTCACGGCGCATCGCGCGCAAAAGGTTCCTGGCGGCGCCTGAGTCCGGCCGGCCTGAGACTTGCCTCACGCTGGGCGCTTCCGGCGCTTTACCATAGCGCTGCCATTGGGTAGTCTGCCCATCGCTTTTCCGAATAAAATCAGGGATATAACTTGCGGATCACGATCTTTGGCTCGGGCTATGTCGGTCTCGTCACGGGCGCCTGCCTGGCGGATGCCGGCAACGAGGTCGTCTGCGTCGACATCGACGCCGCCAAGATCGCGCGCCTGAACGCTGGCGAAGTTCCGATCCACGAGCCCGGCCTCGACGAACTGATCGCGCGAAACCGCGAAAAGGGCCGCCTGAGTTTTACGACAGACGCCAGAGCCGCCGTAGCCCACGGTCTGTTCCAGATCATCGCCGTCGGTACGCCGCCGGACGAGGACGGCTCCGCGGACCTGCGGCACGTGCTGGCCGTCGCGCGCACCGTCGGCGAGCACATGGACGATTACAAGGTCGTCATGACGAAATCCACGGTGCCGGTCGGTACCTCCGACAAGGTCAAGGCGACGGTGGGCGCGACTCTGATCGCGCGCGGTGTGCAAGTCGATTTCGACGTGGTCTCGAATCCGGAATTCCTGAAGGAGGGCGCGGCAATCGCCGATTTCATGAAGCCCGACCGCGTCGTCGTCGGCACCGACAATC